>URCP01000175.1 GCA_900546315.1 uncultured Eubacteriales bacterium | reverse complement strand
ACAGGCGGCACCCAGATGCTGCCGCTGCAGAACACCCGCTCGCCATTTACCTCGAAGACGAACTCCCCGCCGTATTCATCGCAGACCTCGCTGCGTATCAGCTTCACTGTCCGGATTCCGAGCGTTGTCCGGTATTCCGCGATGACCTCACCGTTCCGGATAAGCTCCGCTCTGACCTCATATACATTCGCGTCTCCGTCCGGATCGTCGCCGTAACCGCGCGGCATCCAGAGCTTCGGGCGCGGGATATTTATCGTGTATCCGCCGCGGCAGAAGCGAATCGGTCGCTCGTCGACGAAACCTGCCGCGCCGTCGATCTCTCCGGTGATTCTGACCGAAAGCCCCTCAAAGCGCGGAGTGTCTGTCGTGAACTGAAACGCGACCGAGAGCGTCGCCGAGTTCCTGTCGGCGCACAGAGTCGTTATGTAAAAATCGGTGAACTCGTTCGGCGTCATGACAATCACCTTCACCGGACGCCAGATACCAGCAGTCACGGCGCGTGGCATGATGTCCCAGCCGTACTGCGACGGCGCTTTGCGCACTCTGAGCGCCTCGTGGTTGTTGACATAAGCCCACTCATAGGCGTCGTATTGTTTTTTCGCGGCTTCAAGGAGCGGCGAGCGGATCACCACCTCGAGAAGGTTCTTCCCCTCATGACAGAAAGCAGTCACATCAAAGCGGTGCGGTATCAGCGCGTTGTCCGATTCGCCGAACCTCACGCCGTTCAGATAATAGTCGACAAAGCAGTCTACGCCGCAGAACTCGAGTATCACCTGCTCATCCTCGGCATGCGCCGGGAAGTCGGCGTCGATTGTGTAGCGCCATTTGTAGTACTCGTATTTCCGCAGGAGCTTGATGTTGTTGCCGAAAAACAGCTCGGGGAGAATCCCGGCGTGCTCGAGGTCGAGCTCGACGTTTCCGGGAATGACCGCGTCAATGGTCAGGTTCTCGCATTCAGCGCCGGGAGTTTCCTCGGCGAAGCTCAGGCGGCATTTCCCGCTTATTTTGTATATTTTCATGACTTTCAGTCCTTTCGTTTGTTGATGACTCAATTGTACCACTTCCGCGCGAAAAAATCCAGCGGATTTTTTCGGAAAACCTTGCAATTCTTTGGATAATGAGTTATAATGATACAAAGGAGGCGTGAAATGGACAACTATCAGAAATACGATCATGATCTCACGAAAAGTCACGGTGGTATCCGCGCGAATATCTCGACACTCACCGAAAGCTATCCGCTTCACCAGCACGACCACGCCGAGCTCGAGATAGTCGTTGAGGGTCACGGTATACACTGTCTCAACGGTCAGAGCTTCGCTGTTTGTCCGGGCGATTTCTGGGGACTCGGAACCGAGGATATGCACAAGGTCGACATAGGTAAGCCGCTTGTCATATACTCCATGAAGCTCTCGGAAAGTGAGGTCAGCCGCGTTATATCCGAGCTCATCGAACCGGCGGGTCTCCCCTTCACCGGGCATCTGGAGGGTGAGCCGCTCGGTCGGGCGCTTCAGGGATTCCGCAATATTTTCGATACCGCTGGAGAGCGGACGGAGTTCCAGACAGCGCGCTCGACCGGCTTCGCGCTCGTGATAATCAGCGAATTCCTTGAAAACTCATCCGCGCTTAAGCCGCCGACCGAAAAAAGCCCGGCGCTGAATTATGTCCGCCGGGCGATAAGCTTTATGCGCGGGAATTTCAGAGAGCCGCTGACGCTTACCCGCGCGGCGGCTGAAATCGGCGTCTCGCCGTGCTATCTGAGCGATATTTTCTCAAGGAACGCCGGACGCGGATTCACCGCTTACTTAAACCGTCTCCGCGCGGAGAACGCCCGGCGTCTGCTGGTCACAACCGACATAAGCGTCACGCAGATCGCGTTTGAGAGCGGCTTTGGCAGCGTCTCGTCGATGAACCGCTGCTTTCTCAGAGAATTCGGGCTCTCTCCGCGGGATCTCAGGAATCGCGGTCGCGTGTTAAGGTAATACCGCTGGCAAAAAACGCCGGCGCATCTGCACGCTCAGAATTCTGCGGTACTGCCTTAAAATAAGCCGTGGATTTAACCCACGGCGAGAGCATTTACTTATTTCCGGATTGATATGGCGGATTC
>URCP01000174.1 GCA_900546315.1 uncultured Eubacteriales bacterium | reverse complement strand
GCGGTACTTTTTGAAAAAAGCCCCGCCCCGGACCCCTCTTCAAAAACTTCAAAAAAGAAGGAAAAGAAAGTATGTACAAAATTATTGATATACACACGCACGTTTATCCCGAAGCGATTTCTGACAAGGCTGTCAAAAGTCTCGCGGCTTTCTACGAGTTCACAGTTGAAGGGAAGGGGACGTACACCGACCTCGAGACCAAATCTAAGGCGGCGGGAGTTTCCGGATTTCTCATGCTCGCCGTCGCGACAAACGCTCATCAGGTCACGCGCGTCAACGATTCTATCGCCGCTCAGGCGGAGATTTCGAGACAGCGCGGGTTCGAGACTTACGGCTTCGCGGGCATTCATCAGGATTTCGAGGACTTCGCGGGCGAGATAGACCGTATCGAAAAGCTCGGCATGAAGGGCGTCAAGATTCACCCGGATATTCAGCGCTGGGATCTCGAAGACAAGCGTATGTACGAGCTCTGCGAAATCCTCGAGGGCAGAATGCCGCTCTACCTCCATATGGGCGACAACCGCCCGCAGTACCGCTATTCTGAACCGAAAAAGCTCGCGAAGCTTCTTGACCGCTTCCCGAGGCTCGTCGTCGGCGCGGCGCATTTCGGCGGCTACAAGGACTGGGACGAGGCGGAGAATGTCCTCGCGGGTTGTCCGAACGTCTGGTACGACACTTCCTCTGCTCTCTGGGCGATGACCCCGGAGCGCGCGAAGGAGCTCATCACCGCGTACGGCGCCGACAGGGTAATGTTCGGCACCGATTACCCGGTCAAGAACCCCGACGAGGAGATAGAGCGCTTCATGAAGATAGACCTCACCGAAAAGGAGCGCGAGGATATTTTCTATAACAACGCGAAGAGATTCCTCGGGATATGAAAATAAGTGATATCCTCCCGGACGGGCGCGACGTCTGGGACAGACTCAGGGAGACAGATAAGCCGATAGTGGTTTACGGCACCGGAAACGGCGTCGATAAGCTGATTTCGGCGTTCGTCGGGCGCGGGATACGTATCGCGGATTTCTTCGCGTCGGACGGGTTCGTGCGCGAGAGGATGTTCCATGGGAAGAAGGTTCTCGGTTATTCGGCTGTGTGTGAGAAATACGGTGATTTCGTCGTTGTGGTCGGCTTCGGCTCGCACCTGTCGGACGTCATGGAGAACGTTGAGCGTATCGCCGCGGAGCGGGAGCTGTATATCCCGGAGATGCCGGTCGTCGGGGACGGGATATTCGATAAGGCGTATTTTCTGACGCATGAGAGTGAGATCGACGCCGCGAGAGAGGTCTTCTCGGACAATGAGTCGGGGCGGCTGTTCGATGATATCATAGCGTACAGACTGACCGGAGAGATCCGCTATCTGTCGCGTGTGACGACGCCGGAAGAGGTGATCGGTCGGTTGGTCGGCGCGGAGAGTGTGCGGAGATATGTTGACCTCGGGGCTTACGACGGGGATACGATACGGGAGCTGGCGGCGATGGCGCATGGGCTGACTTCGGTCACGGCGTTCGAGCCGGACGGGAGGAGCTTCAGGAAGCTGTCGGCGTTCGCTGAGACAGATCATCCGTATTCGCTTGAGACCGTGAACGCGGCGGCGTGGGACGCGGATACTTCGCTCGATTTCACGGCGGAGGGGAACCGGAATTCGACGCTTGTGTCCGACATCGGGCTGAAGGCGGGGGCGAAGATCAGGACGGTGCGGTGCGCGAAGGTGGATACGGTGCTTGGCGGCCGCGCGGTTGATTATATCAAGTACGACGTCGAGGGAGCGGAGGCTGAGGCGCTGTCCGGGTCGATGGAGACTGTCGCGCGGTGGCGTCCGACGCTTCTGGTGTCGCTGTATCACCGGAGCGAGGATTTGTTCTCATTGCCGCTTCTGGTGCGCGGGATGGGGTATGAGAGGCTGTATCTGCGCCGATATGCCGGTTTCCCGGCGTGGGATCTGAATTTGATCGCGAAATAAAAAAGATGGTGTGTCATGTGACATACCGTTTTTTTATATGAAGTTTACGGGAAGAGGGGGGTGCAGGGGGGAGGGGGCCGGGTTTAAAACCGTGCTACGAACCCCGTCATTTTCACTTTGACACAGGTATACCCGATAGCGGTTTGTGGTTTTGGTTAGTT
>URCP01000173.1 GCA_900546315.1 uncultured Eubacteriales bacterium | reverse complement strand
GTCCCCGCGAACTACACGCTCTTCAACGTTTCGCATCACCGCGCCGCGGAGTTTGTCACCGGAAAGGTCCGCGCCGGGATGTTCAACCTCGGCTACCTGCCCGGCAGCGACAAGAAAGTCACGACGATGCACGAGACGACTCTCGCCGCCATCGACGCCGCGATAAGCATGATGGACACCGACGCGATCGTTCTCATCGCGATCTATCCCGGTCACGCCGAGGGCGAGCTCGAGGGCAGGCTCGTCGGGGAAAAGCTCTCAAAGCTCGACCGGCACGACTACACGGTCGCGTGCTTCCGGATGATGAACTCGCCGACCAGCCCGTATTTTTATATTGTCGAGGGCAGATGAATGAAATCCTTCCTTAACATCATCGACCTTGAGACCGGACGGCAGATACGCGTCGCGGAGCTCGGATACCGGGCGTCGTCGCCGTCGTTTACGGGTGGAGGAATCGCGTTCAGGCGCGCCTCGGACGGCAAGGCTTTCATCCTGTCGCTTGAAACCGGGATGGTTCTGCCGTTCGACGGCGGAATCACGCCCGACCCGGAACCCGCGGTTTTCCTGAAATACAACTCTCAGCCGGTGGACGGCATCGCGTATGTCGAGCTGACGTCGAAAAAGGACGGACGCGTCATCGCGAGGTTCATGGGCGGGGAAGACTCACTCGGGGAGAAGCCGGTGGATGAAGAAGGGCGGAATGTCGTTTTTTTCGGGTATCCGGCGGAGTGAATCTGGTGTGAAACGCGCACGGAACAACGTGAAAATAAATATTTTCATCAAGACTATTGACAATCCGCGGAAAATATGATATAATCACCTGAGATATTTTTTTATTATTTATTATGAGAGGTAACATCATGGACACAATCCAGCTTATTAAAATGCTCGAGCCGCCGACCGGTAAGGTCGACATGGTTCTCGACACCGACGCGTTCAACGAAATCGACGACCAGTTCGCGATCTCCTACGCACTCCGCTCTACCGATCGGACAGATGTAAAGGCGATATACGCGGCTCCCTTCTGGAACGCACACTCAACCGGACCGCTTGACGGCATGGAAAAGAGCTACGACGAAATACTCAAAATAGTCAAGCTGGCGGGCAGGGAAGACATCACGCCGAACGTCTTCAAAGGCTCCGGCGAATACCTGAAGGACGAAAAAACGCCGGTCGACAGCCCCGCTATGCGCGATCTCATCGACAGAGCGAGAAAGTACACCAGCGACAACCCACTCTATGTCGTCGCGATCGGCGCCATAACGAACGTCGCCTCCGCGATAATCACCGCCCCCGACATCATTGACAAAATAGTGATAGTCTGGCTCGGCGGAAACGCCCTCCACATGAACCACACCCGCGAATTCAATATGTATCAGGACGTAGCCGCCGCGAGAATCATCTTCGGCTGCGGCGCTCCCCTCGTACAGCTCCCCTGCGCCGGCGTTGTCGACACCTTCCGCACCACCGGACCCGAGCTCGACTTCTGGTTCACCGGCAAAAACCCCCTCGCCGACTACCTCGCCAAAAACACCATAGCCGAAGCCGAATCCTACGCCAAAGGCAAAACCTGGAGCAGAGTCATCTGGGACGTCACCGCCGTAGCCTTCGTATGCGACCCCGGAACCCTCGCGTCAAGACTCATCCCCTCGCCGATTCCAGAATACGACGACCACTACGCCTCCGACCCCTCAAGGCACTTCATCAGATACGTCTACCAGATAGACCGCGACGGACTGATGGGACGCCTTGTCGAGAGGATCGCTAAAGGCTGAAGTTTAGCAGGGAGGGCGAAAAACCTCTTTGAAAAGAGGTTTTTCCCCCTCCCTGCACCCTCCCTCTTTTCCTGAAACTTTTATACATAAGAATTATTTTCGAAAGACCTTGACATCCGGGCGAAAATATGGTATAATATTTCAGTACGCAAAGGGATATAGCCAAGTCGGTCAAGGCACAGGACTTTGACTCCTGCATTTCGTTGGTTCGAGTCCAACTATCCCTGCCACAGAAAGACAGGAGAAGATATGAGTCTCTCGTATCTTCTCTTTTTTTCGCGAATGACGCGTATCCCCGGCGTTCTGCCGGACAAGATACAATATGGAGCGACGGAGGTATAATTATATGCACCGCCATAATAATAACAACTCAACCTGACTTATTGAAACACGATTTCATTAAGTCAAGTCTGAAACATCAGACTTGCGTCTACTATTTTTTTGAAAGGCAAAGTCTGAAAATGAACTCAATCACAACCACCAAACCCGCAA
>URCP01000172.1 GCA_900546315.1 uncultured Eubacteriales bacterium | reverse complement strand
TCATACTCTCGAGGATATTGTCAATATAGCTGCGGGTCTTCACACCTGTTTCGATCGACTCGGCGAAAGCCTTGTCTTCACAGAGGTACATATTCGGGATATCATACTCGGGTCTCGTGGTCTCGAGTGTCGAGCCGTCGAAGAACTGGAACTTTCCGCCGTAATCGAGTCTCGCGCCCGCCTTGTCTCCGAGGAAGTCTATGTACATATCCCTCTGGTCAAGGTTCTGAGCCCACGCGCCGTTGAGCGAAATGCTTGCCTTGTCGGTGCGGACGTAGCCGGTGATGAAATCGTCAACATCGTTCGTGCCGTTCTCGACATCAGAGGTGTCCTCAGCCCACATATTGTGGTACTTGTAGGACTTCATGTCCTTCGCCATCTCGCTGTACGCGTCTGCCGTAGCGGTCTCGATTTTCGCGCCGCCGAGGATGTAGAGGATAAGGTCAAGGAAATGGATGCCCCAGTCGATGAGAGCGCCGCCGCCGGACTGCGACTTTGTCGTGAAGGGACCGCCGAGTCCCGGAATCGATCTGCACTCGCGGAACGAGCAGTAGACATGGTAGATCTTTCCGAACTTACCTTCATCGACAAGCTGACGGAGCATCTCGACAGACCTGTTATATCTGTTGCAGACGCCTATGTTCAGGATCTTGCCCTGCTTCTTCGCCTCTTCAGCCATCTCGACGGAGAGCGGATAGTTTATTGTAATCGGCTTCTCGCATAGGACGTTCTTGCCGCTTCTCAGCGCGTCCATCGTTACGGTGTAGTGCGCGTAGTTCGGGGTAAGAACCCAGACCGCGTCGACATCCGGATCGTTCAGCGCGACGTTGTAATCGGTGATAACGTTCTCGATCTTCGGGAAGCGCTCCTTCATCTTCTGCGCTTTTTCCTCGATAATATCGCACGCGTATTTGATGCGGACGTTGTCAAGCTGTGACAGTGCCGGAAGGTGAGCGTTTTCGCATATTCTTCCGCAACCGACGATTGCTGCTGTGATCATTGTTTTTTTCTCCTTTTTATGTCACGGTTTTGTTTTCAGGTGTATACCGTCTATCTATTATATCACAGCCGGAACGGCTTGTAAATAGGCTCATTTTGGATAAAACATATCCCGATTTTGGGTTCAGTACAAATTCTGTATTGACAATCCGACGTATGTGTGATACAATTTATATAGTGGAGGTGAATATATGCCGGAGGAAAAAACAAGATACCATTTTGACAGGTTTCCGAGCAAACCGGAAATATTCGGAAATACGACTCTTATTCAGATCGGACGCCGCTGGTGTGAGGCGGGCTGCGTCATCGGCGCTCACCCGCACGCGGACTGGTTCGAGCTGACCATCGTAACCGCCGGCGAGGGGAGCGTCATAACCAACGGAACAGCGGCAAAAGTGACCGCGGGCGACATATACTTCTCCTTCCCGTACGAGGTCCACGATATACACGCCTCTCCGCGCGACAAGCTCGAGTATGACTACATGGCGTTCCGGCGCACAGACGAAAGGACCTCCGCCGCGCTCGAACACATACGCATGGATTATGCCGGAGCCGACCATCGGGTGTTCCGTGATGACCGGATAAACACGCTCGTTGGCATGGCGCTTCCAGAGTTCGCCGACCCGGCTGAGCTCTCCGACATGGTGCTGAGCGGGTTGTTCGACCAGATCATCGTCTACCTGATACGCGATTTCAGCAAGCATCCGGGCGGCAGCGCGGACATTTCGGAGGCGGAGGTCATCTGCGCGCTCGTCATGGATTACATAGACTCACACATAGGCTCAATCGTGAACCTCAGCGAGGCGGCGGACGCTCTCGGGTATAACTACAGCTATCTCTCCAATCTTTTCAAACGTACGACAGGCAAGAACATCTCGGAGTATTACAGTGACCGAAGACTCGGCACAGCGGCGGCTATGCTCGCGGAAGGCAAAAAGAACGTCGGCGAGATCGCGCTGAAGCTCGGCTACTCGTCCGGCTTTGCCCTCAGCCGCGCGTTCAGCGGGAAGTACGGCTGTCCGCCGAAGAGCCTCATAAAAAAACGCGCAAAAAGCGAAACAGACGAAAGGAAATCTTAAGATGCCAAGAACCATAACGATAAAAGGAACCGGAAAAGCGGACATAAAGCCTGATCTCATAATAATACGCCTGTCTGTCGGGTCAACCGATAAGAACTACGAAAAGGCGTCGGACGCCGCGTCGGAGCGTGTGACAGCGCTCAAAGCCGCCCTGACCGGAGCCGGATTCTCGGAGGACGCGCTGAGGACATCGGACTTCGGCGTC
>URCP01000171.1 GCA_900546315.1 uncultured Eubacteriales bacterium | reverse complement strand
CTCTCTGCGGCTTTGACGACCCGACGTATTTCGCGCGTTGGTTCCGGAAGAAGAGCGGAGTGAGCGCGACCGGGTACCGCGAGATGCTTGACGAGAACTCAAAGAGCGCGGCGGCGAAGGGCGGGAAGGATGTCCCGGACGCCTGAGACAGAACTGAATTTTTCGGAAATAAACAAAAAAACGCTTGACATCCCGGCTGTATTGTGGTATAATGAAGACGGGGATGGTTATGAAGCTTATCCGAAGAATCCGCGAGTGGATAGCGGCGCTGTTTATCAGAATATCGGTGAGACCTGCCGCGGGCGGGGCTGCCGATCCGAATAATCACGCGATTTCAAGGGGGGGATCATATGTCCAGATACGTTTATCCCGCGATCATCACGATAGGTGAGAACGGGCGGTATCTTGTTGACTTCCCGGACGTTCCGCATTGCTATACGAGCGGATCGTGCATCGCGGAGGCGCTTATCATGGCTGAGGAGGTCCTCACTCTGACGATGTATGAGATTGAGGAGCTTGGCGGGATTGCGCCCCCGGCTACGATGTCGTTCGGCTTTTTGGAGCTCGGGAAGAACCAGGTCATGAATCTGGTCGCCTGCGACACCGAGCCGTACAGACGGCGTAATATGAGCCGGTGCGGATGCGGAGACGACATGACGGTCTCTGAATGGCTGACGGGCGAGCTCGGATGGCTCAGCGGCAGCGGGTTCAGGGGAAAGGCGGGGACGAAGCGCGGTGAGGAGCGCCGCGCGCAGGAGACCGGCTGGACCGAGATGTTTCCGGATCACTGAGGAGGCGTCCCCGGCGGATTGACAGGATAAGAAGAGAGAAATAACCGGACAGGAACGGCACCGCGAAGAGGTTTCGCGGTGCTGTTCTGTTTATTTTCGCCGTTTCTCCGGCAGGAACCATTTCTCCGGAATCCCCCCGTCGATCTCCCGCCGGAACCAGAATTTCCGCGGAACAACGCGAAAGATATCTTCTTTAGTTCTCTTGTCGTCCGCGAGTATCGCCGCGATGCCCTCGTGCGAGACAGTTCCGAAAAACGGCTGTCTCCCGCGGAAGAAGCAGAGATCTTCGAGCGTCTGCCCGTCAGAAATCCTCCCGAACGGCGCGAAAATATCGTCCGTATTTTCAAGAACGATCCGTGCCGCCTCCGGAGTTGACCGGAAAACGCTGACACAGAGCGGCTCGGAGTTCCAGGGCACGTCGTAGAATATCCAGTCGTAAGTGAAGAACCGGAACTTATAAAACGGCGAGAGCAGCCGTTCCGCGTCGCGCGGAGCCCCCCGCCCGGCAAAGCGCGAGCGTGTGAGCGTGAAGGAGGTCGACGAGGCGAGGCAATACCGGAGGACTTCCCGTCCCCACCCCGGAGCGCCGCCGTCCGTCTCATCAAGAAAATAGATCATGATATTAAAAACTATCGCCGGGAGACGCCAGTAACAGCGCCGCCCGGCGACTTATGTATATGTGAAATTTACGCCTTCAGCGAGATATTCTCCCCATAAATGCGTCTGAACTCCTTAAGTGACTCGACGCCGCCGAGGGTCGGTCTGAACTCGAGACCGCAGGCGCCCTTGTAGCCGGCTTCGTCGACCTTCTTGAAGATGACGTTGTAGTCGTTCTCGCCGAACTGGAGATCGATGCGTCCCGGATGTCCGGCGGAGTGGAGGTGAGCGATGCAGTCGAGGTTGTTCACGATCGACGGGATGATGTTGCCTTCCATTACCTGCTGATGATAGATGTCGTAGACGATCTTGACGAGCGGATGGTCGACCTCGTGGATGATGTCGAACGCTTCCTGCGCTCTCCAGAGGTAGTAACCGGGATGGTTGACGATGGTGTTGAGCGGCTCGAGCATGATGATGATGCCGGTGTCATCGAGTATCGGCTTTGCCTGCTTCAGGGTCTCGACGATGGCGGCGTGCTGCTCTTCTCTGGGAGCGCCGGTGTCCTGTCCGACCTGAGTGATGAGTCTCGACGCGCCGACGCGTTTTGCCGCTTCGCAGCTCTCCCTCAGTCCCGCGAGCCATTCCTTGCGGAACGCGGGATCGGTCATCCTGAACTCGGTGGTGCACATGGAGCGCAGCTCAACGCCGGTCTCCTCGCAGGTAGCGCGGACTTTGTCAAGGTCAAGATCCTTCCAGTTATAAGTCTCCGCGCAGTCAAACCCCAGCTCGCCGGTCTTGCGGATAGCGTCGCAGAAGTCCATCCCCCCGAAGAAACAAGGAATCGGAATACAAATTCTCATAATATTTCACCTATTGCCTTTCAAAAAGTGGTCCGAATCATCGGT
>URCP01000170.1 GCA_900546315.1 uncultured Eubacteriales bacterium | reverse complement strand
AAATCCATCCATATCGATATCCGGCACGCCGTCGGTCAGAACTTCCTCCGCGGTCGTCTCCCCGCTGGTAGTCGTGTTGTGCTTCAGCGACTGGGACAGGAGACATCCGAGTCCGACGCCGCCTTGCAGCGTGTCGACCAGTATCGACGCCGTTATCGCCATCGGAGCCGCCGTTTTCAGTCCCGTGAAGAAGTACGGCAGGCAGGTCGGGAGCATCACTTTTGTGTATATCGTAAAAGTGTTCGCCGCGTACGAGTACATCAGCTCCTGCTTCTCGCGGTCGACCGATTTGAATCCCGCCAGCATATTCGCCGCCACCGGATAGAACGTGAGTATCGCCGCTATGACGATCCGGCTCTTCCCGATGTCGCCTGTCAGCGACAGCACTATCGGCGCCATGCCGAGTATCGGTATCATCTGGATGATCATGAGGTACGGGAACGCGATCTTGCCGACCGCGCCCGAAAGACTCATCAGCAGCGCAAGCAGCGCGCCGAGCGCCATTCCGATCAGGAATCCCTCGCCCGCCCTTGAGAGCGTCGCCGCCGCATTCGTCATCACAAGACCGAATATCGTATGATCCGCGCCCGCGCTCTGTCCGAAAGACGACGCTATCTGCCACAGGTGCGGGAGTATGTACTCCGGGTGCCTCGGCGAGACCCTCGCGATATAGAACGCCCCGATCTCCCAGACCGCCGCCATTCCGATAATCCATACAAGAAGCACGAAGCCGTCTGATCTGATCGCTCTTTTTATTATTGAAGGTTTTTCGGACGCGGTTTTTTCGCGCTTTCCGAGGCGTATGTTTTTCTTCTCTATATCCATCTAAATCCCCTCGAAACTGTTTCTGACCTTCGCGACGAGATCGGTGAGCTCCTGCGAGTTCCTCATCTCCGGGGTTCTCGGTCTTCCGAGAGTTATGTCGACCACCGCCGAGAGCCTTCCCGGGTGCGGCGACAGGACGCAGACGCGGTCTGAAAGATACACCGATTCGGATATGTTGTGCGTGACGAAGATTATCGTCTTGCCGGTCTTGCGCCAGATGCGGAGCAGATCCTCATGCAGCTTCTCACGCGTGAACTCGTCGAGCGCCGAGAACGGCTCGTCCATCAGCAGGATATCCGGGTTCAGCGCCAGCGCCCTCGCGATTCCGACCCTCTGCTGCATTCCGCCGCTCAGCTCGGACGGATGATGATCCGCGAAGCTCGAGAGTCCGACGAGGTCGAGCATCTTCATAGCTCTCTCCTCGCGTTCCGCCTTCGGTATCTTTATTATCTCGAGCGGGAGCTCGATGTTCTTCATCACCGTGCGCCACTCGTAGAGCACCGGGCTCTGGAATACCATGCCGTACTTTCTGTGGAGTCTCGCTTCCCGCGGCGTCGTGCCGTCGACTGTCACCTTTCCCTCGCTGGGGTCGATCAGGTCGGCTATCATACGGAGAAGAGTCGTTTTGCCGCAGCCTGAAGGGCCGAGGAGCGAGATGAACTCTCCGCGCGCTATCCCGAGGCTCACGTCGGACAGCGCAGTCACCTGCTTTTTGTTGTTCGTGAAGTGCTTGCTCACGTGATCTATCGTTATTATCGGTGTTTCCAAAGTCTTGTCCTCCTTCTGTGACGATGGTCAGGCTGATCCGGATATGACAAAGGCGCGGAACAACAGGATATCTGAAACCCCATTGTTTCGCGCCTCGTGAATTATTGCATTATAGTTCCTGCAAATCTCTTTGCCGTGTATGTGTGATCAACTTGATGTATATATTATAGCATAACACCGCCCCGATGTCAACAGTCATTCTTCAAAGTCCGGATTCTTCTGTATTTTTAACAAAATCCGGCACATCACGTTATGCGGCGCTTTGATACAGTGTCATAATGCCATGCCTTTGTCAGCACATCAACATTGTACTCTGCGCACATTTTTGCAGGATTAGAATATTTATCTTGCAAATACATAGACGTTGACACGCCCGCCGTAGGTGTAGTCCCCGCTCTTCCACTCGAGGAACAGGTACTCGCGCCCATTGACGTTCCGTATCTCATACTCCGAGGCGGTCAGGACCGTGTCGTCGAGAACCATGCCCTTTGTCCATCTGAGTGTTCTCTCGCCGGTCTTCATGCGTCTGACGCAGGTGCCGTCGGGGCTGAAGTCAATTTCCTTCACGTACAGGCGGTCAGCGGTTCTCCGCGGGTGCTCCGGGTCGAACTCCATGTCCTTAGTCGGGAGAAAATCGACAGTGCGCCACTTTCCGTGCACATCGATGTCGTCGGTGAACGGGTAGCCGACCTTGTCGCGGATGCCGATGTCGCGCTCGTGACGCGCCACGCTGTCGGTCTTTTCGTACACGAACACCTCCGTCCCGGCGCCGTAGAGCTTTCTGTCACGCATCATGAGTCT
>URCP01000169.1 GCA_900546315.1 uncultured Eubacteriales bacterium | reverse complement strand
GGAGAGGGAAGAAGATTATGAGAATGAGTACGAAAGAGAAGACAATCAAATAACATAAACAAAACAGCTGCAAGCCGATCGCCGCAGCTGTTTTAGTTTTTTTAACTGTTTTCCCACGCAGTTACCATACTTGTTATCCACGCCTGCGCCTTGTCGACATTCTTCGCGTAATAGGACGCTATATCCGACTTTTTTGAACCGATGAGGTTTCTGAACGTACTCGCCGGTGAGAGCGGGAAATTCGACTCATCGCAGGAATCGAACGAATACGCGCGGCTCTCGGTTATCAGCTTCAGCATACGCACCGAATCCTCGTCGCGGGTCAGCTTGTTCTTGAGCGTCGTCTCAAAGATCTCCGGGATGACATACACGTGTCCGTAGGCGTTCAACGCCTGCGTTATGACGCCTGTCCGCTCATAATCCTCCGGTGCCTGCGTGATCGGTATCATCTGCGCGCTGTAGGTTCCGGAAAGATACGTCGTGTATTCCTGCTCCTCGGTCAGCTTCGGGTAGGGGAGAACACCGTAATCGTCCTTCATCGCGCGGACCTTCTCGTTCATCATGAAATCCATGCGTATCGCGGCGAAGACCGATTTCGACTCAGCGAACATATTCTCTATATGCCAGACATTCTCCTGTGTCGTGAAGGTTCCCGGGCAGTTATAGTACAGGTCATAGACCGACTCAAACGCCTTCACCGTGTTGTCGTTCATGAACGAGAGCTCAGGGAGATTTTCGGAATTCTTCGTCACCGCGAATATCCCGCACGGACGGGAAAAGGCGTCGAGCGTCGCCAGACGGTCGGTCGAGAAGCCATAGAAATCATTCTCGTCCATTACAGTGTTCCCGTCAAGATCCTTCGATATATCCTTTATCAGATTATTGAAGTAATCTATTGTCCATTTTCCCTCGTCGACCGCCGAATAGATATCCCCGAGCGAGTTCTCCTCGGCAAGGCGCTTGTTGAACACGAAATTCCAGCACCTGAGGGTATTCGTCTCCATGAAGTCCCCGAAAAGCAGCGGCATACTGTCGCCTATCGAATAGACCGAATTCGCGGCGTCGATATAACAGTCAAGCGTCAGGTCAACCGAAGGTACTTCCTTCCAGTCCGCGAAATATCTCGAGACGATAAGCGGTCCGAGGAACAGATGCGGAGAGGTCAGCAGATCGTAGGTGTCATCACCCGACTCGATATATGTTCTGAGCGTCTTTACCGAATCATTGTAGTCGTCGATCAGTGAGAACTTCAGGTCTACATTGTATCTCTCCTCGACCGTGCGGTTGCGCTTGAAGACTGCGTCCTCTATGACGTCGCCGGTCTCTTCGTCACGGTAGAAGTAATCGCTTCCCACCCACTGTAACGCACCGAATATGTTGAACTCATAACCGTTGTAATTCACGTCCGCGAGAGAGTCGAGCATTGTTGCGGGCGCGACGGTTGTATCCTCAGAAGGCGTACCGTCTGTCGTGTCGGAGGGCTTATCGGTTCCACCGCATGAGAAAGTCTGCGCCGCGAGCGTGAGCAGAAGGATTGCCATTGTTAAACGTCGTTTCATTTTTATGCCCTTTCTGTCATTATATTTTCTTCCTGCACCCGTCGACGATATAATTCACGCCGGAGACATACGACGCGTCGTCAGACGCGAGGAAAAGTATCACGTTCGCGCACTCCTCCGGCGAGCCGGAGCGACCTATATAGGCAAGCGCGGGCTGATTATTGACGTCTGTCGACGCGATGTTTCCCGGGGACACACAGTTCACATACACGCCATGCTGTATCGCCTCTCTTGCGAGACCTGCCGTGAAGGACACTACCGCGCCCTTCGTCATCGAATAGTCAACCATATTGATAATCCCATAGGTCGCCGCGACCGAGCCGACATTCACGATTTTCCCGTACCCGCGAGAATACATCCCCGGAAGCACCGCGCTCGTCATATAGAGAACGCCCCAGATATTGATATCTATCTTCCGTTTCCATATCTCCGGCGTCTGCTCGACAAACGGCGCTATGCCCTCCTTGAAGATGCCCGCGTTGTTAACGAGAATATCAATCTTGCTGAGGTCGTTCGTCACCGCTTTCACGGTTTCGTTCACCGCGGCGGAATCCGCCACGTTGCACCGGTATGCTTTTGCGTTTACGCCAAGCGCCGTGATTTCGTTCACAACAGCTTCGGCCTTATCGGCGCTGCCTGCGTAGATGACCGCCACATTCGCGCCGTCTTCGGCAAGGCGCAGCGCAATGGCGCGGCCGATGCCTCTGGATGCGCCCGTAACGCGCGCCGTTTTGCCCTGTAAGCTCATGCGTTTTCTCATTCTTCACGGATCCCCTGCACCGCTGCCGCAAGCGTCTCGGCGACTTCCACGTTTGATACCTTCACCGCGCGGCTCG
>URCP01000168.1 GCA_900546315.1 uncultured Eubacteriales bacterium | reverse complement strand
GTGCGAACATCCACCACGCGACCGCGTCTCCTACGTCGGCGGGGAGCCCCCGCGGGCAAACTCGCGGATGAAAAATGTGCGAACATCCACCACGCGTACGCGTCTCCTACGTCGACTTAATCTGTGCGTAGGATGGGTTGCGTGGTGGATGTTCTTTTTTTATGGAATGGGGAGGAAAACGTCGTTTACCAAGTCGTAGACATATGAGACTGTCGGGGTGAAGGTGTCGCCGGAGACGCGACCGAGACTCAGAACCGCCCGCGGAGCGTCTCCGACCGCGCTCAGGGTATCCGTAGCCTCGTCGTAACCGAAATAGCGCACCTCTATGCCGAACACGTTATCATCCGGAGAGTAACCCTTCTGTTTCATAAACTGCCTGAAGCTCTTCACCGCCTCAGCCGCGTGCATCGGAGAGATACAGCTCCGCAGCTCTGATTCCGAATGGTCTCCGATCCAGACGATATCGCCGTTCCGTATGCCCGTCATGTTCTGGTCAAAGAAATAACTCAGAGTACAGGAAATGCCCTCGATGGTATCTATATAGAAATAGAACTCGACATACATCGTGAAATCCTCGTACCCACCGGAGAAATAATAAGTCAGAGTGCCGTATTCCGGATACTCAAGCTTATCGTCAAGACTGAACCCAGCGTCGACGAGCGCGCGCATCACGTCAAACACCTCCGCCTCCTGCTCCTCACTCAGAGGCGAGAACACAATGACATTCAGATCGCCGGAAAGGTCGGTTTCCGGTGTCGATATCTCTTCCATTCCCGAGAGGGGAGTTTTGTCAAGCTCAAAAACACGGTCGGATGACGTCTCAGGGGCTTTTGTGGTCTCAGGTGATTTCGTAGACTCTGGAGATTTTGATGTCTCCGGAGACTTTGATGTCTCGGTCTTCTTTGTTTCCGCCGGTTCAGTCTCTTTCTCTGTCGTTTCGGCATCACGGATAATCTCACCGGTCGACTCGTCCATGTTGTCGTCGTCCTCGTTGTACTCAGACGCGAAGCTGTCGGTCGTGAAGATAATATCGAAACGGTCGATCACGCCGCCGAAGCTGTCGGCGGACCCGGACGGGAGCGTCATCACACCGAGACGCCTGCCGTTCTCCGACGCTATCAGCATACTCCCGTCAGAGAAGACGCACCTGAGCGTCCTGCCCTTTATCGAAAGCGATTCATAACCGTCTGTGTCGACAAGGTCATACACGCTGAGCGAATCGTCGGAAATCCTCTCAAACGAGATCTCCGCCGATATCCCGGATTTGCCTTCCGACACGTACAGTATTCCGTCGTCCCCGCCGTCGCCCATCGATGGCGCGGTGAAGTCCGCCGGGAGAGATATCATACACCCCTCGCGGTCGATGAAGTGACTGACGAACTCGGTCGTGTCTGTTCCGCCAGCCGGAACAATGTCAAGCATATCAGTCAGCCCGGAATAGCTCTCGGTCAGCTCTTTGTTGTAGTACATCCGCGCCGCGACAGCCCTTTTGCCTGAGAGCGCCGCGACAGTTGCGACATAGTCACTGTCGCCGGGGTTCGGGTCAAAGTCGCGCACCCTGCCGTCCCTGTCTATCTCCCCGCCCGGATACTCGGCGAGTATGTCGTCAACCGAGCCGTAGCTGCCCGGAAGAGCTGTCAGCTGTATATACGCCCCGGATGCCGGATCGGTGAAGATCGTGTCGCCGGATTTTGCCCTCGCGAGCGTGAAGATGTCCGGGTAGTACAGCGTAACACCGAGCTCATCGTCATAATACGAGACCTTTTTCGCGGTCAGCGTTCCGCTCTTTTTCCGCTTTTCACGGGACTTTTTCGCGGCTTCGTTCACGTAGTCGGGATCAAGGTCCTTCGACTTCCAGACGCCGTTTCCGACAAAATCGCACTTTATGAGCTCTCTTAAGTCGTCGAACACGAAGGAGTATTTATTCTCGTATTTCAGAGTCGCCTCGACGATATATTCGTTCCCGAGCCCGCAGTATGTATATTCCGTGTGCTTTTTAGTCTTTGTCTCGGCGGTGTACCAGTCATAGCCGAGCGCGAGCAGTGTGTTCGACGGAGAGTTCTTCATGAAAGCTTCGATCTCGTCGATGCTCGAGTAGTTGTTCTTCGACAGAGTAACGGTCAGAACCGCTCCGCTCCGCTTGTCGGTAATCCTGAGCGACCCGTCGTCCTTCTCGCTGAAAACGCCGAGCGCGGACGGGTAGCTGAATACGCACTCCGCCTTTCCGAAATACCAGAGCGACGCGGAGGTTGACCAGTCGTCGGCGCCATTTTCGTACCCCTCTTTCATCACGAGCTTTGCCGCGATCTCTGCCGCCTTCGCCGCGGAGGCTCCGGAGGGATTGTCCTTTACCTTTGCCTCGACTGTTCCGGCGGAGGTCTTTATGCGGATTACGGTTCCGGCGTCCGCCTTGTCCGTCGGAGAGCCTGTTATCGTGTATTTCGTGC
>URCP01000167.1 GCA_900546315.1 uncultured Eubacteriales bacterium | reverse complement strand
TTTTGTACGCTACAAGGCCGCATCCAGCAACAGATTGTCACGGTGCACCACTTCGGGGTAATGCGCGTCGCCGAGAATGGCGGCGACCTCGTGCCGTTTCAGGCCCCTGATACGCAGCAGATCCGCCGCATTGTAGTTGCTCAGGCCCACGCCCACCGTTTCGCGGTCATACACGAGCCGCACCAGCGCCCCCGCCTCAAACGGAAGCCCGCCGATATGATGCACATTCCGCGCATCCATCACAATATAATTCGTATGAGTCGACCAAGACAAAGACACCCTGTCCCCCGGCGCGAACTCAGTCACGCCCTCGCCGACCCTCTCAACCACGCCAGCCGAACTATACCCTGAAATCCGCGGAAAATGCACTCCCCCCGCGCCAGTAATCCCCACATTAGGATTCCCGACCAAATTAGCCCTCTCAGTCCCCGAACTGCTCGAAGACACACAAATCCGGCCCAAAACCTGTCCGCGCCCCGGCTCCCCAACAGAAACCGGAACAACCTCAGCCACCCCCGGCGCCACAAACCGTATCTGCCTATTATCCATAATCAAACATCCTTTCAAACCCCGGCTCAAACCGAAATCTACCACTATTATACAACACCGCCCCCCAAAAGTCAATACACAATCCTGCCACAAACCACCACAATCCTGCCGCGGCGAGCCGCCGCGGGCATAGTCAATGTTTCGGCTACAGTCGGATGAAGGCTCTGCCTCATCAAACATAGTGCGTCGGCAAGGGACGACCATAGACCCATAATCAAGACTTTGGCTACAGTCAGCCTCATCAAACATAGTGCGTCGGCTAGGGACGCCACAGATAGTCCGCGGCAGCCTTCTTCTTCGGATTCACAAAAAAATAACCTTATCCGCTGTTTTCTGTAAATCATTCTGTGGTATAATATCTTATACGAAATTGAATATTTCAAGTTTGAATCAAATCAGGAGTTAAAATGCTTGAACTCAGGGATATCGTCAAGGACTACCCGGCGGGGGACGGGATCGTCCACGCTCTTAAGGGCGTCTCGCTCTCCTTCCGGGAAAGCGAATTCGTCTCTGTCCTCGGTCAGTCCGGCTGCGGCAAGACAACCATGCTCAACATCATCGGCGGCCTCGACAAATACACCTCCGGCGACCTCATCATAGGCGGCCGCTCCACAAAGGACTTCCGCGACCGCGACTGGGACGCCTACAGAAACCACTCTGTCGGCTTCGTCTTCCAATCCTACAACCTCATCTCACACCAGACCGTACTCGCCAACGTCGAGCTCGCACTCTCGCTCTCCGGCGTCAAAAAGGCTGAACGGCGCAGAAGAGCCACAGAAGCCCTGAAGCGCGTCGGTCTCGGCGACCAGCTTAAGAAAAAGCCCGCGGAAATGTCCGGCGGTCAGATGCAGCGGGTTGCAATCGCCCGCGCCATCGTCAACAACCCCGACATCATCCTCGCCGACGAACCGACCGGCGCGCTCGACAGCGAAACCTCGGTTCAGGTAATGGAAATCCTCCGGGAAATCTCCCGCGACCGGCTCGTCATCATGGTCACGCACAACCCCGAGCTCGCCGAAAAATACTCGACGCGTATCGTCAGAATGCTCGACGGTCAGGTCATGTCCGACTCCGCGCCGCTCTCCGACAGCGAACTCGAAGAGGGCAGAAAAGAAGCTGTCGGCGTCTCGGACAACATAAAGAAACCGTCGCTCTCTCTCGGCACCTCGTTCGGGCTGTCGCTGAAAAACCTCTTCACAAAAAAGGGAAGAACCATACTCACGTCCTTCGCCGGCTCGATCGGCATAATCGGCATCGCGCTCATCATGGCGGTGTCGCAAGGAACGACCAACTACATCAACGCCGTGCAGGAGGACACTCTCTCGTCCTACCCGCTGACCCTCGAGTCGAATCACGTCGATCTCGGCTCGCTGATGCAGACCTTCATCGACTCCGCGAAGTCGGACACCGAACACGGCGCCGACGCCGTCTACCAGAAGCCCGCGCTCTATGAGACGGTCAACGCTATGAGCTCGATCGACGCGAGAAAGAACCTCGCGAAAGCCCTCTCCGGCGTCAGATACTCCTACGGTCTCGAACCGCTCGTCTACACGAAGAGCGTCGATGGGGAGATCATCCACTCGGATATGCAGGAACTCATGAGCGCGATGATGATAAAGCACCTCGGAAGCCGGATGAGCGGAATGGCGGCTCAGGGCTCCGGAATGACCGGTATGTCCTCGATGCTCGGAATGGGCTACTCCGGCACATGGCAGGAGATGCTTCCTGGGCTTGACGGTGAGACGATAAATCAGGTGCTGAAGAAGCAGTACGAACTCGTCGCCGGAAGCTGGCCGGAAAACTACGACGAAATCGTCCTCGTCCTTGATCAGAACAACGAAATCGACGACATGACCCTCTACGCGCTCGGGCTCAAGAGCGCTGAGGACATAGACAAGATCGCCGAGGCGGCGGTCTCGCACGAATCCATCTCGTATGCCGTCTTCTGCTTGAAAAAAAAAATGG
>URCP01000166.1 GCA_900546315.1 uncultured Eubacteriales bacterium | reverse complement strand
GATGCTCCGCCTGACCGATTCCATTGTCAGCGAGTGTATCTCTTTCCCGTCGAGCAGGATTTTTCCGTCCGCGACGTCGTAGAAGTGCGGGATGAGGTGGCATATAGTGGTCTTTCCGCCGCCGGACGGACCGACGAGCGCGAAGGTCTCGCCCTTGTTTATCTTCAGCGACACGTCGCGGAGGACTTCCTTCGAGTCGTCGTAGGCGTAGTTGACGTGCGAGAGCTCGATGTCTCCGGAGAGCTTCCCTGCGTCTCTCGCGCCGTCGCTGTCCTTTTCGGGCTTCGCGTCCATTATTTCGACAAACCGCTCGAACCCGGTGACGCCGTTCTGGTACTGCTCCATGAAGTTGATGAGCGTCATGACCGGTGTGACGAAGATGCCGATCGACACGATGAAGGTCGAGTAGTCGCCGAACGAGATTTTGTTATTATAGAGAAACAGTCCGCCCGCGATGAGCACGACAACGTTGAAGATATCGGTGACGAAGCTGGTTCCGGAGTGGAACTGACCCATAGCCTTGTACGCGGCGCTTCTCGAGCTGACGAACTTCCCGTTTCCGACCTCGAATTTTTCGGTTTCCTTTTCGGAATTGGTGAAGGCTTTGGTGACGCGGATGCCGGAGATCGAGGACTCGAGAGCGGCGTTGATCTCGGCGACCGACTCGCGGCTCTTCTTGAACGCGTCGCGCATCTTGACCCTCAGCGACAGCGAGATGATGACGAGGAGCGGCACGCACGCGAAGACGATGAGCGTCAGCGGAACGTTTATGCTCATGAGGTAGCAGAACGAGGTGATGATCGTGATTCCCGAGATAAGCAGGTTTTCGGGTCCGTGGTGCGCGAGCTCGGAGATGTCCATGAGGTCGTTCGTCATTCTCGACATGATTTTTCCGGTCTCGTGCGAGTCGTAGAAGCTGTACGGCAGCTCCTCGAGCCTTCTGAACATATCCGAGCGCATCTGCGCCTGCATTTTGACGCCCATGACGTGACCGTAGTACTGCACGAAGTAGTTGAGCCCCATGCGCACGAGGTAGACGGCGAGCAGCCCGATGCCGAAGATGACGATGAGCCTGTATTCGCGGTTCGGAATGAGGTCGTTGAGCATCCGGCGGGTGATGATCGGGTAGATGATGCCAGTGAGCGATATGACAAGCGACGCCAGCATATCGAGCGTGAAGAGCCGCAAGTGCGGTTTGTAATAGCTTATGAATCTTTTCAGCATTTCTTTCTTTCCCCTGAAAAATAAATATTTACAACATTATAACACACTTTTCCGGAAATGTCAAACCTTTTTTTCCCGCTATGGCAAACAAAGAGCAATTTTTGTCCGGAAATTATTTTGTCATATCCATTGACAAGAGGAGAATTATCTGCTATACTGTAGACGTATTCCGCAAAAACGGATAATGAGGAGACGCTTTATGAAATATTCCATAAGAAACATGAACGAATGGCTCTACCCGGACGAGGAGCTGACAGAGCGGCGGTTAAATCCGCTCCGGACAGTCCGCGGCGGGAGCGCGGGTCTGTGCGTGCTGCTTTCCGTCCCGGCGGGGACGAGGGTGACGGCGCGCTTCACGTCCTCCGGCGGGGCGTTTTCCGCCGAGCTGTTCCGCCTTCTGCCCGTCCGTGTGGAGCACAACACGGGTGCGCACGGCTTCACGGCGGACTGGGAGACGGCGAAGGAGTATTCGACGCGGGAGGCTCCGTTCGATGTGTTCGACGCCGCGATGCCGCTGACCGGCGAGGGCTTCACCGCCGGGAACCGGAACGAGGCGCTGTACCTTTCCCTGCGCGTCCTTCCCGAGGCGGCGCCGGGCGCGTATGACGGCGCGCTGACCGTGACGGCGGGCGGCGAGGCTCGGGAAATCCCGGTGAGCCTTTCTGTCGCGGATGTTCTTCTCCCGCCGGAGAGTCTGAAGATCACGAACTGGTTCAGCGTGAGAAACATGGCGGCGGCGCACGGCTGTGAGATGTGGTCGGAAGATCACTGGAAAATGATAGAGAAATACGGCAGAAAGATGCGCCGTATGCGCCAGAACGTGTTCTGGATAACGTGGGATCTGGTCGACGCGGAGAAGACGGACGCCGGCGGATATCACTTTGATTTTTCAAATATAGAGCGGCTTATCCGGATGTACCTCGGAATGGGCTTCACGACGATCGAGGGCGCGCCGCTCTACGCCCGCGAGAGCTGGGACGCGGCGGAGTTCGGGATAAACACGCCGGACGGCAGGGTTCCCTCCCTCTCGCCGGAGGGTTACGCGTACTCGGCGGCGTTCCTCGCTTCCTGGAGGAGCTTTCTCGAGGAGCGCGGCTGGTATCGTCTGCTCATCCAGCACGTTGGCGACGAGCCGCACGGGCGCGCCGCGGCGGAGTACCGGATTCTCTCCGGAATCATCCGTAAATTCCTCCCCGGCGTGCCGGTAATCGACGCCGTCGAGACGCACGAGCTGTCCGGCGCGGTCGATATCTGGGTGCCGAAAAATGACTACTACGAGCGGAACCGCGACGCGATGGAAAGGCTCCGCGGAGGCGGCGACACGA
>URCP01000165.1 GCA_900546315.1 uncultured Eubacteriales bacterium | reverse complement strand
GTGGTGGGGTGGGGTGCCGGGCATTATATAAAAAAAAAATTTAAAATATTTCTCAACCTCGGGGGGGGCGGGGGTCCACACAACCCTCATAAACCGGGCCCCCCCCCCCCCCTGCATACGAAGGTGAAAGATCTTTCAGAATGCAGGAAGGAAATTGACGAGATAGATAGTCAGCTTCTTGAGTTGCTTGAGCGGCGTATCCGGGTGGCTGAGAGTGTCGCGCGGTATAAGATTGAGAATGACATGAAGGTGTTTGACGAGGGGCGCGAGAGGGCTGTGCTTGAGGATGTGGCGGCACGGTGTCCGGAGGACGTGCGGGCGGAGATTGCCGGGACTTTTGACGGGATTATGAATATGTCGAAATTGCATCAGTATCGGCTTAAGAGTAAGTCGTCGCCGTCGAGGAAGTTTTTTTCGGACGCTTTGAAGCCGGTGCGGGAGCGCGGGACGGCTTATCTTTATGTAGGCGTTCAGGGGGTGCCGGGGGCTTATTCGGAGATGTCGGCGCGGAGGCTTTATCCGGAGGCGCATATTGAGTTTTATCCGGATTTTGCCGGGATATTTGAGGCTCTTAAACGGGGGGATATTGACTTCGGGGTTTTGCCGGTCGAGAATTCGACTTATGGGTCGGTTACTGATGTTTACCGGCTGATTATTGATAATGACGCTTATATCGCGGCGTCGGACAGGCTGCGGGTTGAGCATTGCCTGCTCGGGCTTCCGGGGGTTACGGTCGATGAGATACGTGAGGTGACGTCGCATCCTCAGGCGCTCGGGCAGTGCGCGGGGTATATTTCGGCGCATGGGTTTACTGAGACTGCGGCGGCTAATACGGCTGTCGCGGCGGAGAAGGTCGCAAAATCCGGGAGGCGGGATCTCGCGGCTATCGCGCGGGTTGACTGCGCGGAGAATTACGGGCTTCAGATAATCGAGAAGGGGATTCAGGATGAGCCGCATAATACCACGCGATTTGTGTCGATATCCAACAGGTTGTCGATTCCTTCCGGCGCGGATAAGATATCGATACGGTTCTCGCTTGAGCACCGGCAGGGGACGCTTGCGCGGATACTCGGGTATTTCGCGGCGCTGGGGCTGAATCTTACTAAGCTCGAGAGCAGACCGATACCGTCGAAGCCTTTTAATTATCTGTTTTATATTGATTTTGTCGGTTCGATGCGGGATGAGGCGGTGTTCGACCTTGTCTGCGCGCTGAACGACGAGTTGGCGGAGTTCAGGTTCATGGGGAATTACCATGAGTATGAGAACGATAAGTGAAAGCGGGAGAAACAGTGAAAGATCCTTTCATTAAAATAGAGAATGTGAGCTACGCGTACCCGACCGACGACGGCGGGGAGAATGAGGTTCTGCATGATTTGTCGCTTGAGATTGAGCGGGGTTCGCTCGTCGCGGTGCTCGGGCATAACGGGTCGGGGAAGTCTACGCTGGCGAAGCTGCTTAATCTGATTATCTCGCCGAAGAGCGGGAGGATAGTGATTGACGGGCTTGATATAACGTCGCCTGATCTCACCGAGGACGAGCTGTTCGAGAACCGGAGACGGGTCGGGATGGTGTTCCAGAACCCGGATAATCAGCTCGTCGCGACGATTGTCGAGGAAGACGTGGCGTTCGGGCCGGAGAATCTCGGCGTTCCGCCGGCGGAGATAAGGAAAAGGGTGGACGACGCGCTGGCGACTGTCGGGATGAGCGAGTTCAGGCGGCATTCTCCGCATCAGCTGTCCGGCGGACAGAAGCAGAGGATAGCTATCGCCGGGATAATCGCGATGATGCCGGAGTGCATAATTTTCGACGAGTCGACCGCGATGCTCGACCCGCGCGGACGGCGCGAGGTGATGGAGACGATAAAGAAGCTGAACCGGGAGCATGGGCTGACGATACTGCATATCACGCACTATATGAACGAGGCGGCGATGTGCGACCGGGTCGTCGTGATAAACGACGGGCAGATACAGCTTGACGGGAAGCCGGAGGAGGTCTTCACGCACGTTTCCGAGCTTCAGATGATAGGGCTCGACGTGCCGCAGACGGCGGAGCTTCTCTATGAGCTTGATCTTGCCGGCGTGCGGGAGAACGGAAAGCATTTACCGCTCGACGCGCTTGGCGTTAATGAGTGCGCGGACAGGATAATGGAGCTTTACGGCGCGATAAAGAAGTAAACAGGAAAGGTATGGTCAGGTGATGACCACTGAGCAGATAAGTAGTACAGAAAAGAAAAATACCGACATAAGGCTGGAGAATGTCTCGTATATCTACAGCCCGGACACGCCGTTCCGGAAGGTGGCGCTCGACGACGTGTCACTGACGATACACGGCGGGGTGATAACCGGACTGATGGGGCATACCGGCTCCGGAAAATCCACGCTTGTCCAGCTGCTGAACGGGCTCAACAAGCCGACCTCCGGAAAGGTTTTTGTCGGCGGGGACGAGATATGGGCGGATCCGAAGAAGGTGAGTTCCTTCGCTAATTCGTGCAGAGATTTCTCTGTCGCCCGTATGCTCCGAAAGAACGGATGCTGTATATTTGAGTACATCGT
>URCP01000164.1 GCA_900546315.1 uncultured Eubacteriales bacterium | reverse complement strand
GGGAGTAAAGCTCTCCGGCGGACAGAAACAGAGACTCTCAATCGCCCGCGTGTTCTTAAAAGACCCGTCGATACTCATCCTCGACGAGGCGACGAGCGCGCTCGACAACGCGACCGAGATACTGATTCAGAAGTCGCTCGACGAGTTATGCAAGGGAAGAACCACAATTGTCGTCGCGCACCGTCTCTCGACCGTCAGAAACGCCGACCGTATCGCCGTCGTCGACGAGGGACATATTATAGAGGAAGGCACGCATAAAGAATTACTGGAAAAAGGCGGGGAGTACGCGGCGCTCTACAACGCTCAGCTCAGGGTCGACGCTTAAAGTTACATTTGTCCGTCATTTGTAAATTATCAGACAATTTTTTACCTGTGACTATTGAAATCCGGAAGCGGATATGGTATAATTATTGTCAGTGGGCAGTTTATTAATTGCTTTAGTTTTTAAGGAGTGAGAATTTCGTTATGAAGAAAGTTGATCCGGTCGTCAGACGCGAGACCATCTATATCGCGGTCTCAACGCTGGCGCTCAGCGTTATTATGGAGCTTGTTTTCCTCGCGCTCGGGTATTTCGACTACACCGTGCCGCTCGGGAACCTGCTCGGCGGGGGTATCGGGGTGCTCAACTTTTTCCTGATGGGGCTCGGCGTTCAGTCCGCTGTCGGACTCGACGAAAAGGCCGCGAGGGAAAAAGTGAAGTTCTCGATGACCATGAGATACCTCATGATCGTCGTCGCCGCCGCCATCGGAATCATCGCGCCCTGCTTCAACACGGCAGCCGCAATAATCCCGCTGTTTTTCAACCGGATCGCCATCGCCTTCAGACCGCTCTTCGCGAAGCGCCTCGGGGACGCCGGCGGGACCGACCCGCTCGTCGCCACGCGTGAGCAAAACGAAGAAAACGGCGAAACAGACGATTCTTCCTCCGCGCCTGTAACAAGTCAGAATCCGGAAGGGGGTGAAAAATGACAAATGAATGAGATCACTCAGGTGAGCAGCACACAGAACAGCCCGGCGGACGGTAAATTCCGTTTCGTCGACAGGCTGTACCTCGTGCTCGCGATACTTCCGCTCGTCGCCGGGATCGTCATCAATGTGCTGACGACGCCCGCCTCCGACGGCATCGAGGTCTCCGGAGCGCTCATCTACTTCACCATCCCGATGCCTTTTCAGGACTTGCCGATCACAGAGTCGCAGGTCAACACGTGGCTCGTCATGCTCTCGATCCTCTTCCTCGTGAAATGGCTGACTCACGGGCTCACCGTCCGCGGCGGGTCAACGAGACAGACTGTTGCCGAGATGATCGTCGAGACCACCGACAAGCTCGTCGACGAGAACATGGGGGCGAAATACTTCGCGGGGTTCGCGCCCTTCGTCGCCGCCGTCATGGCTCTCTCCGCCTTCTCGAGCCTTGTCACTCTGATCGGGCTCTACCCGCCGACGTCCGACTTCAACGTCATCGCCGGATGGGCGGTCATCGTGTTCGTGCTCATCACATACTACAAGTGCAAGTGCGGATTTGTACACTATGTGAAGAGCTTCGGGGATCCCGTGCCGCTCCTCGCGCCGCTCAACGTGATAAGCGAGGTCGCGACGCCGCTCTCGATGACTTTCCGTCACTACGGAAACGTCCTCTCGGGCGTCATCATCGAAATGATGATCGGCTCGGCGCTCGGGTCGCTCTCGAACATCATTCTCGGCTGGCTGCCGGGAGTTCTCGGAAAATTCCCGCTGCTCGAGATCGGTATTCCCGCGATTTTGTCGGTATATTTCGACATATTCAGCGGATGCCTCCAGGCGTTCATCTTCGCTATGCTGACCATGCTCTACGTCTCCGGCGGTTTCCCCGCGGACGACTGGGAGAAGCTCAAGGCCAAGAAAGCGGCAAAGAAAGCCGCTCAGAACGCCGCTTAAACTGATTTTTTTAATCTGAAAGGAATTAGATTGAAAGATAAATCTTTCAATCTAAACATTTTGCGGCTTTCGTTGTCTGCCGACAACGATTTTGCTCCGCAAAACCAGCCCCAAAATGGGCAGAAAGGTAGCTTTCGCTGCGGCGAAAGCAATGGTTATTAAAAAATGTTAGAACTTGCAATTGGTATCATCCTCGGCGGCTGCGCTCTCGGCGCGGGCTGCGCAATGATCGCCGGTATCGGCCCTGGTATCGGTGAAGGTAACGCCGTCGCTAAAGCCTGCGAAGCTATAGGCCGTCAGCCCGAATCCAAGGGCGCCGTCACGACAACGATGCTCATGGGCTGCGCAATCGCCGAGACCACCGGTCTTTACGCCCTCGTCATCGCTATCCTCCTCATCTTCCTCGCGCCCGGCAGATTCGTCAATATCCTGCTCAACGCTATTAAATAAGGAATGAATTAAATGCAATCACTGGAAGTAATTTCCGTAAACATCTGGCAGATAATCATCTCGCTCTGCAACCTCGTCATTCTGTTCCTGCTCTTAAAAAAGTTCCTCTACAAGCCGGTCAGGGAAATGCTCGCCAAGAGAAAAGCCCTCATAGACGGCGTCTACGCCGACGCCGACAAGGCTAAGAGCGAAGCTCTCGAGAGCAAAGCCGAATACGAAAAGCGCCTCGCCGGCGCGCACGCCGAGGCTGAGAACATCCGCCAGAACGCCGTTCTCGAGGCAAACCGCCGCGGGGACAAGCTCCTCGCCGAAGCG
>URCP01000163.1 GCA_900546315.1 uncultured Eubacteriales bacterium | reverse complement strand
TCTGAAATTAATGTTGCCAAATGCCCCATACGCTCACCCTTCTCTGTCATAAATAATCTCTTTTTGTTAATTATATTCGTGTATTTATTTTGAAATCCCTTTTCCTTTATAAAATTTTTCACAATGTCTGAAAATATATGAAAAATAACAAAAAAGGCCGAAAAGCTGTGAATTATTCTCACCTGCTTCGTGGCCCTGATTCTTTCCTGCTACACGTTTTTCAAAAACCATTCTTGTTCTAGCGCTTTTTCTGTTCCGATTCCAATACTTGACTAGTGCTACCGCTGATTTCGTATTCGTAATGATGTTCCTTTGTCATCAGTTCAATTTCATAAACCGCCGCACCGTCGTCCTCAACCTCGAGGAGACGAACAAGGAGACGGCGCGCCGTCTGCTCGACTTCCTGTCCGGCGTCGCTTATTCGATAAACGGCAACCTAAAGCGCGTCGCGAACAATACTTATGTCATTACGCCCTGCAACGTCGACGTGAGCGGTGACCAGCTGAAGCAGAGACCGGCGAAGACCGAGACCGGCGACCTCTACAACAACGAGATATAATCTCACCGGGAGATACGGAACGTGACCGCTTTTATTTACGTTGTAACGAAGCTCGTCAGCGTCTTTCTCGGCGCGGAGCAGCTTCTGATGATGTTCCGGGCGGTACTTTCGTGGCTGCCGGTCGACGAGGATTCGGATATATCGAATTTTCTTTTCGCGATGACCGAGCCGGTTATCTACCCGGTGCGGATGCTTCTTGACCGGTTCGAGGGGCTTGACGAGTTTCCGATCGATCTTTCGTTTATCATCTCGTTCATGCTTCTGAGCCTCGTGCAGATGCTTCTGCCGACATTCAGGTGAAGCCGATGACCGATATCAACAGAATCCGCGCGATGATGACCGACGAGGAGAGATTCCTCGTGTCGAACGCGCGCGACATCTCGTCGAGGGCGGCGGACGGCGTTTTCGCCGCGACCGGGTTTCTTTCCCCGCGTGAGAGGACGATACTTATGTCGTTCGGAATCGGTATTGAACCGTCGCCGGTAATTGCTGACGATGATTCTGACGCGAAGATCGGTTTCCCGCTCGCGAGGCTTGCCGCGCGGGACGAGATCGGTTTTTTCTGGGGCGGATACCCGGAGGCTGAGAGGACTCTTTACTGTGCCCTTCCCGCCTACGCGCTCTATTCGCTCGACGCCGTGCGGAACGGCGACGACACGGCGGTCGTGACGCTGTCAGAACTCGCCGCGCTCGCGAAGGACGAGCTGTCTGAGCTTATCGTTCCGCTTTTCGTGAAGACGAGCGGCTACGTGTCGCTGACGCACAGGGATTTCATGGGCGCGCTGCTGGGGCTCGGCATCGAGCGGAGCGTTCTCGGCGATATTGTGCTGACTGATAACGGAGCTATAGTGTTCGCCCACCGCAGGATCGCGGATTTTATCCGCGCTGACCTTTCGGAGGTCGGGCGGGATCACGTGAAGGTGTCGGCGCTTGATTATAATGATGTTTCGGTTCCGCCGCGCGCTTTTGAGACTGTGACCGGGACGGTCGCGTCCGCGAGGCTTGACGCCGTGGTGTCGGAGATCGCGAACTGCTCGAGGGAGACGGCGAAGGAGATGATCCGCCGCGGTCTTGTCGAGCAGGATCACTTCCCTGCGTCCGACACGGATTCTCCGGTTTCTGCCGGGGACGTCATCTCTATCCGGCACGATGGGCGCGTTAAGGGTGGTAAGTTCATTATCGATTCCTGCTCCGAGCTGACGCAGAAGGGGCGCGTGCGGCTCAGCGTCAGGAAGTATATGTGACAGTTTGTCTGTGACAACGGGCGGTTGACCGCTATACCCCGGGACGATGTTCCGAAAGAAAGGACTGATAGAATGCTCCCACCGCATGAGCTGAAAAATAAGACGTTTACGAAGTCGATGCGCGGGTATAATCCCGTCGAGGTCGATGAATATATTGAGTTCGTCATTGAGAAGTACACGGAGATTTACCGTGAGAACGACGAGCTTGAGAGGAAGCTGAAGACCGCGGTCGCGCAGCTTGACGAGATAAAGGGCGACGAGGATTCGATAAGGAGCGCCCTGATCGACGCGAAGCGCGCGGCGGCGAATATCCGATCCGAGGCAGAGGACCGCGCGGAGGCGATAATCCGGAGCGCGAAGTCGAGCTGCAATACGATTCTGGCGGATTTCAACACAAAGATCGAGGAGGGCCGCGCGGCGCTTGTCGAGCTGAAGCGGGATACGATTGATCTGAAGCGCGAGTTGTTCGACAGGTATTCGGAGCATATAAAGTATCTCGACAAGCTGACCGAGGGCATTGAGCGGGATGAGATTCCGGAGACGGACGAGCTGCGACATGAGGCTGTGATGTCGCTTAAGAAGTCGATATCTGAGGCTTATTCGACGAAATCCGCTGAGCGGAAGGCGGAGCGTAAGCCTGAGCCTGAGCCGGAGCCCGAACCTGAGCCTGAGACGTACGAGGAGCCGACGCCTGAGGAGGCGGAGTCTGAGTATGAGACTGAGACTGGCGAGGCTGACGCGGATACGACTATGGTGTTTACTCCGGCGCATGCTGAGGACGCGGCGGATGATATGCCGGTTGATCAGGTCGGTGACATTGCTGAGGCTGACGGCACTGTTGTGTTTGACCGGATTCCGGATGAGAATTCGACTTCCGGCGAGGGTCTGACGGTGAACCGTGAGCCGCTTGATACTAAGCGCGGCGGGTCTTTGAAGGATTCGGTAAAGGAGCTTAACCGCCGTTATAAGGCGGAGGATGATTCGGAC
>URCP01000162.1 GCA_900546315.1 uncultured Eubacteriales bacterium | reverse complement strand
AAGATCAAGGAGATCGTCGACAGCCACAGATTGTCCGATGGAGTCTACTGCCGGTTCTCCGAAATCCGTGAGCCGAATCCCTACGGCACGGCAGACGCGGCGAACATTCTCTATTCAATCGGCAGTTTCCCCCGGTGTCCGCGCGAGCGCGGGGAATGGGTCAAGTCGCTGAGGTCGATGCAGGACCCGGAGACCGGTCTCTATCACGAGGCGACGCATCATCCGATACACACGACAGCGCACTGCATGGCGGCGCTCGAGCTGTTTGACGCCGCGCCTGAACACCGCGCCTACGCGCTCGAAAAGTACAGAGGGGAGGCTGAGATGCGCGCTTTTCTTGAGTCGCTCGCGTGGGTGGACAAGCCCTGGAGCGAGTCGCATCAGGGCGCGGGATTGTACGTGGCGCTGAATCTCGGCGGCTCTGACGGTGTCGACGAGTTCAATCAGCGGTACTTTGAGTGGCTGTGGGAGAACACCGACCCGGTCACCGGTTTCTGGAGGAAGGGCGCTCAGGACGGCACGGCGCCGCTCGCTCACCATATGGCGGGCTCGTTCCATTATCTTTTCAACCATGAATACGCGCATATGCCGCTGAGATATCCTGACAAGGTGATCGACTCGTGCATTGAGATATGGGACGGGAACAACTGGAATGATTTCGCGAGATATATGGGGTTCATAGACATTGACTGGGTTTTCTGCATGACAAGGGCGGGACAGCAGACCTGCCACAGGTGGGAAGAAGCCAGAATCTGTCTTGAACAGGCGGCGGAGAGGATGACCGGTATGATCCTTGACGTCGGAAACGGCAGGATCGGGAATGAAAATGATCTCCATTCGGTCTTCGGGACTGTGTGCTGCCTTGCCGAGCTGCAGCGCGCGCTCAGGGGAAGTATCATCACCGAAAAGCCGCTGAAGCTCGTTCTCGACCGCAGACCGTTCATATAAACCCGCGCTCCCGCGCGAAAAACAGCTTGTTCCTGAAAAAAATCAAAAAATATCACAGGAGGAAATATCATGAAGCGCTTTCTTTTAATTGCTCTGGTCCTGTCACTGACCCTTCCGGTGGTCTCGTTATCCGCGTGCGGAGAGACAATGGGAAACACAGACACCACAGCCGGTCAGAACTCCGATGGCGACAGTACGACCGACGATCCGCTCACCGACAATCTTCCCGACGTGAAGTATGACGGCTACGAGTTCCGTTTCTACACCTTCGGCGACTACGGCAGTATGTACACTCCGTCCGAAGAGGACGGCGATATCGTGAACGACGCGACTTACCGCCGCAACCGCACTGTCGAGGAACGGTTCGATGTCAGGATAAAATCGGTCGAGAGCGGAGCCTTGGATGAGTTTGAACATTCGAAAACGATGGAAAAGCTCCTTCTCGCCGAGGACGAGGCGTTTGACGTCGCGCTCAACAACGGAAAAAGACTGGCGACACAATCGGTATCCGGGTATTACCTCAATCTGTACGACGTCGAGCATCTCGATTTCACGAAGCCGTGGTGGTCGTCGCAGCTCGTGGAGGATCTGACGTTCTTGGATTGTATGTTTGTCTGCTCGAGCAACCTGCAGTACGAGGAGTTCGCGGCTTCAAAGGTCTATTATTTCAACAAGACCAAGGCGGACGAATACAAGATCGGGGATCTCTACCAGACCGTGTTCGACGGAAAATGGACGATCGACAAGCTGATGAGGACGTGAACGGCGACGGAAAGCACGACAAGGGCGACTTCTACGGAATGCTCACGACGATTTCGCACAACTCGTGGGCGGTCGTGTTCGATATACCTGTCTGGACCAAGAAGGCGGATTCAATCGAGATCAGCGCGATGAGCAGCCGGATGCTCGACGCCTTTGACATAATCAAGTCATGGTATTTTGACAGCGACGGTCTGTATACATGGAAGAGCTACTCGGACGCTAAGGATGAGATGCGTCAGATGTTCATAGACGGCAGAGGGCTTTTCACCTTCGGATTTGTCGGCGACTCCGGCACATATTACCGCACAACCGATGTCGACTACGGAATGCTGCCTTTCCCGAAATACAACGAAGAACAGAAGTCTTACCGTGTGTTCTACGGCGCGAACAGCTCCAATATGTTCGCGGTTCCGAAGCTCGCGTCAGATCCCTCGCGCACGGGCGTGATCATCGAGGCGCTCTCCGCGGAAGGCTACAAGCAGCTCATACCGGTGTACTACGAGATCGCGCTGAAGGCGAAGTACCTCCGCGACGAGGACTCGAACAAGATGCTCGACCTCATAACAAACGCGCGGACGATCAGCTTCTCCTACTGCTACGACAAATGGGACGCAGGTCTCGGCTTCGGCAACTGCTTCGGAAGTTCATCATCAAAGAGCTTCGCAACTTTCTATGCTGGGCGTGAGAATCTCGTGAAGGAACGCATCGAACAGGTCACGGAAGCCTTCAAAAATCACAAATAATACAACACGAAAATCCCTCGTCCATAATAGTGGACGAGGGACAAATTTTCGGTTACATATCTGGTGCGGATAACAGGTCTCGAACCTGCACGGTTACCCACCAGATCCTAAGTCTGGCGCGTCTGCCAATTCCGCCATATCCGCGAATTCCCGGCGCTTTGCCGGGAGGGAAAACACCTGCTTTGTCCACGCCTGAAATTTTTGGTGGACAAACGGTGGACAAAATCGTTGTCCACGGGCATTTTCTGGGAAATACAGGAAATCATAGTTAATTCCCAGATATTAACAAACCCCGGAAATGCCCGTGAATACTGGATTTTTTACTTGTTCATACCTTCAGCGACAGCGACCGCGCAGGCGACGGTAGCGCCGACCATCGGGTTATTGCCCATGCC
>URCP01000161.1 GCA_900546315.1 uncultured Eubacteriales bacterium | reverse complement strand
TTTCGTCAATGTCGGTCACCGCGACCCTCGCGCCGAGCGACGCCATTTTCAGCGCCGCGGCCCTGCCGATGCCTTTCGCGCCGCCGGTGATCAGCGCTGTTTTGTTTCCGAAATCCATAAAATTCCTCCATTCCGTTCCGGACTTTATGATATTATACCATGCCGCAGAAAAGTTTTCAATTCAGTTTCTGCTGATTTTTTTAATGGTTCTGACACTATCCGGGTTGACAGGAACGAAACGATATGCTATAATGTTGTCAGACCACACGAAAGGAGGCGCCGGATGAACACAAAAATCATCACGACAAACTTCATACGAAGCGTCTTTCCGGTCAGCTTCAGGAAAGGCGACAAAATGTTCAAGGACGACCGCGATATGTGCGGCGTCACCCTGACCGACTCGGCGCGGATAATCTACAGACAGGGGGACAGGTCGGTGACCCTCGACCCGCATAAAGCCGTTTTCCTCGTCAAAGGCTCGTCCTACACGCTCGAATGCCTTGACGGCGGGACCTGCTGGTGCATGGACTTTGAGTCTGACGACCTCGGACCAGACATCTTCACCGAGTACATCGAGAGCCCTCTCGAGTCGGTTTCACGCCTGAAAAAGCTCGTCCACGTCGGACTCGGGAACGCCGCGCCGCCCGGCGACGTCTACGAGATGTTCACGGTGTTCTACCGGATAATGCGCGACATCGCGCGCTCGGATATGCCGAGAACAAGACACATCATCGATAAATCGGTCAGGTACATGAACGAGAACTTCGGCGACACGTCTCTCGACATCGCCTCGCTCGCCGCCGTGTCGAACATCAGCCCGACCTATTTCAGGCAGCTCTTCGCGGCGGAGTTCGGTATGCCGCCGATGAAGTATATCAGGAAACTCAGGATTGACCTCGCATGCCGCCTTTTCGACGACCCGTACGAGAGCGGCATGAATGTGTCGGAGGTCGCCTCGCTCTGCGGGTTCTCGAGCGTTTACAGGTTCAGCGACTATTTCAGGCAGGCGACCGGGATGTCCCCGACGGCGTACATAAAGACCATAAATGGAAGAGAATAACCCCCGCGGAATCGGACGAGACGTCACGGGAATATACTTATATGAAATATATTTCCCGAGGTGATGAAATGCTTTTACAATCAGCCCTTCAGTCAGTCCTCTTCCTGTTTCTCCGCGTCCGCTACGGCGGGATGAGCTCGTTTCCGCCGCCGCTCTCCGCCGAAAGGGAGAAAGAATGCTTCCGGCTCCTACGAGAAAAAGGCGACATGAGCGCCAGAGACGAGCTCATCGAGCACAACCTCCGACTCGTCATGCACATCGTCAAGAAATACTCAACCCCCGCCAGCGAGGACGACCTCGTCTCGGTCGGGACAATCGGGCTCATCAAGGCGGTCGACTCCTTCGACCCGTCGGTCGGCTCAAGATTCGCCACCTACGCCGGGAAGTGCCTGACAAACGAGATCCTGATGTACTTCCGCTCTCAGCGGCGGTACTCGAACGAGGTCTCGCTCTCCGAAACCATCGACATCGACAAGGACGGCAACCCGCTCACGTGGGGAGACATCATCGCGACCGAGGACACCATCGCCGACGACCTCGACCTGAAGATACGCTCCGCGAAAGCCATCGACATCATAAACTCCGCCCTCACACCGCGCGAGAGAAAAATCATCACCCTCCGCTACGGTCTGAACGGAGACGCGCCGATAACACAGCGCGAAACCGCCGAAAGGCTTAAAATCTCCCGCTCCTACGTCAGCCGTATAGAGGCGGCGGCCCTCGCGAAGCTCGCCGAAAGACTCTGAAAAAACACCGCCGGACTTTCCGGCGCAGAACCGCCGCGCCGGAAAGTTTTTTTTCGAGTGATGGAAATGTTCATAAAAATATGCTATAATTGATGTGTGGAAATAAAACCACAATTATTTATTTTTTATAAAAGGACCGCGAGAAGTATATCATCCGGTCATAAACACGAAAGGAATGATCTCATGCAGGAAACCGAAAAAATCACGTACCGCACCGGAACAATCGCGCCGCCGCCCGAATACGAGCCGGTCACCGCCGGTACCGACGAAAGATTCAGACAATATGTCACAAAGCCGGAACAGCCGCAGGAGCCGGTAAGCGAAGAAGAACGCCGTGACGCGGAAGAATACTTTGAGTCAAGGGAAGAGAACGGCGACGGCGCCGATAACACCGCGTGGCACAACAGCACAAGAAATATCGTAACTAATATCGGTTATCTCATAGGCGTCAGAAGAGAACTCTTCGACCGCGACTTCGCCCTTGGCGACCCGGAGGCCTTCAACGTGCTCGAAAGGAACCGCGACGCTAAGATAATCCGCGAGCTCTGCCGCATCAGATGCGCTATCGAAAGATACTTCGGCCCGATAAACCGCGCTATGCGCTTTGAATACAAGACTATAATGAATCTCCCGCAGTACGTTCCGACCGACGCCATAATGTATCTCTCCAGCGTCGGAATAAATATCGTCCGCGGGTCGAACCGGATGCTCTATGAGTATGTTATCGATATCAACGGATATATCAGCGACAGAATAAACAATTGTTCTAAATTATTTCCGATATGGCTCAACTGGCAGTATGTGCGCGACCTCTTCGTGATGCCGAACGGCAGGACTCAGGAGGGAACCAGAGCCGCCGCCGAGGCGTATTACTCAAACCGGATGAACTATCCATATCAGTCCTACATAAACTGGAAGGTTGAGCCTGATCAGGGAAACATCCTCCTGAACGACAAAAAATTCGTGACGCTCCTCTACAAACAGCACCACGACAATTTCACCGACCTCTCGAAGGTCACCGATGCCGGCGAGAAAATCAAGAACTCCATATACGATTTCGTCGACGACGCGAAAAAGGTCGTCCTCGTCGTCG
>URCP01000160.1 GCA_900546315.1 uncultured Eubacteriales bacterium | reverse complement strand
AAAATGCGTTCAATGGAGCGTTTTGGACTGTTTTCGTCAGATTGACGAACGAGTTTTGTCACCGCGCCTGCGCCGACGCGTAGCCCGCGACGTGCTCGACGCCCTCGATTGCCGCGAGATCAGATGTCAATGTATCGTCATAGACGCTCGAAGTCGTAAGCTCCGCCGTGAACTGCGGCGTTTTATAATCCCTGCAATAAGCGTACAGGTCCGCTACGTAGAATCCGCCGACGAAAACCGCCGAAAATCCGACCGCCGTCACGATCATCACTGCCAGATATTTCCTGAAACGCCACATGGACGCCATTTCGTACTTCCGCGGGAAAGTCAGCTTCGTGAAGTCGAACGAGCGGCGCGGGGAAGTGACGAGGTTCGAGTTGTCCTCGGTCACGATCAGGTTCGTCACGTTGTCGCGCGACACCCGCCACATCGGGAAGCAGACCGACACCGCCACGATGATTATATTAATAAGGAAGACTTTTAACAGCGCGAAGAAATTATACCCGAAATCAAAGCCTTCGCCGCGGTATATCAGCCACACGACGCCCGTCGAAAACAGCTGCGACGGGATAAACGTCGCCAGCGAAACGACCATCATCTCCCAGAACGACGTCTTGCACAGCTGCCTGTAGTCCGCGCCGAATGACATATAGATGCCGTACTGGAACTTATAGTGGTTCACGCGGATGCGATATATTGACGTTTTCAGCAGAATCGAGACGACCGTCATGATCGCCGCGAAGCTGACATAGCTCACGATGCCGGAAATCTTATAATTCGACAGCTTGTAAATTTCCGAATAGTTATATTTCAGCGTCCCGTTCGGGTTCGCGGCGGTGAGGTAGGGGATATACCGCGCCTTGAACATCCGGAAATCCGCCTTCATGTCCTCATGGACGAAATCCAGATACACGTCATATGTCGTAGTGTTGTCCGCCGGCTGATAGCGGTCGACAATCCGGACGATATCGTAAATATGGTCGCTCGCGAAGACCCGCAGTTCGTCATTCTGCAAAAAAACAGTCTGCGAATAGGTCAGATCGAGCATCACAATGTCATAATCATACTCGTCATAAATAATGTCCTCGGTAATCGCCGAGTTCAGGTCGCTCGACACCGTCAGCATCCCGAAAAAGCTCTGGATCAGGAAAAGCGCCGCGAAGAAGCTCGAATACTGCCTCCAGTTGTAACGCACGCTCTTTATCGCGATCTTCAGGTTGTCGCGCATACTCTCGAAAAACTCGCCCAAAATATCACTTCCGTTATTACAGCGTCACCGGCGGCGAAACTCTGCCGCCCGATGCTTATGCTATAATTATAATACATAATTATGAACCGGATATGTATTCCGGGAAAAAACCGCTCTACAAACGGGCAATTTGCGCGGAAATTTTTCAGTGATTTTTTTGTGCAGAATGACAGAAAGCGTCGGGAGACACACCCCCGACACTCTCTGGATTTTCATTCGGTTGTAACAGCGGCGATGAACTTGTTTATCGCCTTTTCGGTTCTCGACTCCGCCTTCGCGAGGTCGGAGACGTAGGTTTCGCAGTTCATTTTTGTCAACCCGATCGTCAACACTTTTTGCCGCCCGCGTAAATTTTTCGTGACCGCGTGAGAATTTTCCGAAAAGGGATTGCATTCCGCGCGGAAATGTAGTATAATATAGGATGAATAAGTTTGAAAACTGCGCCGCGCCCCTCAGCCCGACGCGAAAGGATAACACAATGACGGAAAATTATTCGGTCGCGCTCTCGAAGATCATCGACGAATTCTCACTCGAGAAGGTCTTCCTGCCGGACGATTCGGACGATATACTAGTCCATCTCACCGAAGTCAACCGCCCCGGGCTCCAGCTCGCCGGCTTCTTCGACCACTTCGAGCCACAGCGCATCCAGATCATCGGCAAAGTCGAGCACAAATACCTCGAGTTCCTCTCCGACGAAGAACGGCGCAGCGCCATCATGGGCTTCCTCCAGACAAAGCCTGTCGCCGTCGTCTTCTCGTCAAACCTCGAAGTTTTCCCCGAATTCACCGAACTCGGCGAGTACTTCGAAGTCCCGATCCTCCGCACGCCCGAAACCACAAGCGCGTTCATGGCGGCGCTCATCGCGTCCCTCAACGTCAGTCTCGCGCCGAGAATCACGCGGCACGGCGTTCTGGTCGAAGTCTACGGCGAAGGAATACTGATCCTCGGCGACTCCGGCGTCGGAAAATCCGAAACCGCCATCGAACTCGTCAAACGCGGTCACCGGCTCATCGCCGACGACGCCGTCGAAATCAAGCGCGTCTCCGCGAAGACCCTCGTCGGCAGCGCGCCGGAAATTATCCGGCACTACGTCGAGCTCCGCGGCATCGGAATCGTCGACGTCCGAAGAATTTTCGGTATGGGCGCCGTCAAGGACACCGAAAAGATCGACTACATAATCAATCTCGAGCCGTGGGTGCAGGGAAAGATGTACGACCGCTTCGGACTTGAGACCGAGTACACCGAAATTCTCGGCATCAAGATACCGACGACGACGATTCCTGTAAAGCCCGGACGAAATCTCGCGGTCATCCTCGAGATCGCGGCGATGAACAACCGCCAGAAGAAGATGGGCTATGACACCGCCGTCGAATTCAACAAAAAGCTGATGGGACAGATGGGTCTCGGGCAGTGATCTGTCGCATGACAGCATTTTCATCATTTTCATAAAGAAGGGAAAAGTATTATGACACTACTTATCATGGCAGCCGGAATGGGCAGCCGCTACGGCGGGCTGAAACAGCTCGATCCGATGACCCCGCACGGGGAGTTCATCATCGATTTCTCGATCTACGACGCGCTCGCCGCGGGCTTCGACAAAGTCTGCTTTATTATTAAGGAAGAAAACCTTGAGATTTTCCGCGAAACGGTCGGAAAACGCATCGAAAAAAAGGTAGATCTATAATACGAATAACACAAAATGGATACGCTTCCGGCCGGTTTCTCGGTTCCCGAAGGAATAAAC
>URCP01000159.1 GCA_900546315.1 uncultured Eubacteriales bacterium | reverse complement strand
TCATATACCGCGCTCGACACTATCAGAAGACACAAGCTCATATCGCTCGGCATACTTTTGGCGGTCGGTGTGTCGGTCAGCGTCTCGCTGATACCTCCGCTGGTGCTCGAGAAGATCGTCGACAAGCTCGGCGCCGGGGAGGGCGTCGGGTTCGGAATGGCGCTCGCTTACTTCGCCCTCACTGCCCTTTCGGGGCTTGCCGGTTCGGCGCAGGAAGCGCTTCTCACCGTGTTCGGGCAGAAGATGACGCACGCCATGAGGTCGAGGCTCTCGGAAAAGCTCTGCAAACTCCCCGCGTCCGAACTCACGGCGCTCGAGCCCGGAGCCGTCGCTTCGCGGTTCATCGGGGACGTCGACACGGTCGAGGCCCTGTTCACGTCCGGCGTCGTCAGTATGTTCGCGGACGCCTGCCGGGTCATATCTATCTTCGCCGTGATAGCGGTCAGGAACATCGGTCTCGCGCTGCTGCTCATCGTGATTCTGCCGGTGGTCTTCCTCTTCACGAGATTCATACAGAAGAGGATGCTCGCGTCGCAGCTCGAGAACCGCGTCGCAGTCGCGGACGTTTCCGGACACGTGCCGGAGACTATACGCAATATCCGCACGATACACACACTCGGCAAAGAAAAATACATGGAAGACCTCTACGACGAGAGAATCGACCGGAGCTACAGGGCGGTCGAGAAAACAAATTTCTGCGACGCCGTCTACTCGCCGGTGATAACGATACTTAACGCCGCGACGGTCGGCGTCGTCATGCTGCTGTCGGCTTCTGGAAACGCGTCGGTGCTGAGCTTCTTCGGTATGTCGGTCGGCGCGTCGGTCGCGGTCATGAACTACATCGCCGGGATATTCACGCCTATCGAAAGCCTCGGAATGGAGATCCAGACGGTACAGTCCGCCCTCGCCGGAGCGAAAAGAATAGACGAGTTTCTGAATCTCCCGGAGAGGAATATCCCGGAGCACAACGCAGATATTTCGCCGAGGCCGGACATCTCGCTTAACGACGTTCATTTCGGGTATGAGGACGGCAAGGAGATACTTCACGGCGTCAGCTTCAGGGTGAGTGCCGGTGATCAGGTGACCCTCGCCGGACGCACGGGCGCCGGAAAGAGCACTATATTCAGACTTATCCTCGGTCTCTTCGCCCCGTGGAAGGGCGAGGTCACGGTCGGCGGAGTCAGCGCACAGAATATCCCGGACGAAACAAAACGGCAGATATTCGGATATGTCGAGCAGACCTTCCGCCCGGTTCCGGGCACTGTTCTCGATCAGCTGACGCTCGGCGACCCGGCTGTGACGAAGGAGATGGCGATACGCGCCGCGAAGACCGTCGGACTTTCGGAAACGATAGAATCCTTCCCCGACGGCTGCGACACGCCGTACCGCGACGAGATATTCTCGCAGGGCGAGAGACAGCTTCTCTCTGTCGCGAGGGCGATCTCCGCCGAACCTCCGGTGCTTCTCCTCGACGAGATAACAGCGGACCTCGACGCCGACACCGAACGCATGGTGCTTGAGGCGATACGCGCCGCGTCGGAGGGCAGAACAGTGCTCTCGATATCGCACAGGGTCTACACAAGCCTCGGAGGCAAAATGATACACATCTGAGCATAAGAATACCGCCCGTCAAAAGACGAGCGGTATTTTTGTATTTATTCAGGAATTCTCCGCGCAGATCGTGACGCCGTTCGGCACGTCTATATCGACAAGAGTAGATGATGTCTTTTTCCATATGTGCGTGAAATACGCCATCTCCGCTATCGCCGTTATCGCCCATGAGAAGACATACAGCAGATAGAGCGACGGGAGCGTGTGGAAGTACGCGAAGACCGTGTATATCCAGATTATCCTGAACACGCAGGAGCCGGAAATTACTATAATCGTCGGTACAAGACTCTTTCCGAGTCCCCTCGACGCCGCGATCGTGTTGTCCATGAACGCCGACACACAGTAGGAGAACGCCATTATCTTCAGCCTTCCCATAGCCTCCGCGATGACAGCGTCGTCCTTCGTGAACAGCGAGAGGAACTCCCGCCCGAAGAGCGCGAGACAAATGCCGAGTACCAGCGCGATTCCGAACGCGTACGCGAGACTGATGAAGTAACTCTTAACGACCCGCTTCTTCTTCCCCGCGCCGAGGTTCTGTCCCATGAAGGACGAGCACGCCGTATAGAACGCCGCCATCACGTCATAGACGAGGTTATCCGCGTTAGCCGCCGCCGAGTTGCCCTCGACAACTACCGAGTCGAAGCTGTTGACTCCCGCCTGTATGAACAGGTTCGCCACCGCGAAGATTGAGTTCTGAAAGCTCGACGGAAGTCCGAGCGAGATGATCTGCTTCGCGAAGCGCGGCACGACACGGATCTTTCTTATATCAAACCTGTGCGCCGCGGACGTTCTCATAAGAGATATCGTAACAAGTATCGCCGAGGTGTACTGTGAGATTATCGACGCAATCGCGACGCCGTCGACGTCCCTTCCGAACCCAACGACGAGGATAACGTTGAGTATCACATTGAGCACACCGGAGATGAACAGGAACGCGAGCGGCTTTCTCGTGTCCCCCGCCGCGCTGTAAACCGCGTTACCGAAGTTGTAAATACCAAGCGCAGGCGCGCCGAGCGAGTATATATGCAGATAAAGCTCCGCCCCGTCGATAAGGTCAGGCTTCGTCCCGAGCAGCTCGAGCAGCCACCGCGTGCCGAACAGTCCGAGCGCCATCACGCAGAAGCCGGTGATGAGACAGATGATAAAAGCCGTATGTATCGCGTCCGACGTGTCCTTATCGTTCCTTGTGCCGAGACAGCGCGCGACGACGACGTTCACTCCGTTCGACATTCCGATGAGTATGCCGGTAAAAAGCATGACGATGATCGTCGTTGAACCGACGGCGCCGAGCGCCTTCGCCCCCGCGAACTGCCCGACGACAGCTATGTCCGACATATTGAAAAGCACCTGAAGCACGTTCGACAGCATCAGCGGCAGACTAAAAAACAGTATCTGCTTCGCGAGCGGACCGTGCGTCAGGTCGGATGATTCCTTTTTTTTTAATATGGTAGAAAAAAAGGAAT
>URCP01000158.1 GCA_900546315.1 uncultured Eubacteriales bacterium | reverse complement strand
TGGTATAATACATGTAAATATCAAATTTCTCAAGGAGGCGGTCTTATTAAAAAGTATACCGTTAAGAATTATTCGGAGATAACTCCATACGACCGCGCGCTCGCCGACAAATCCTGCGCGAACAACCACATCCGCCCGGAAATGTACCCCGAACACAACGTCATGCGCGGTCTGAGAGACATCAACGGCAACGGCGTCGTCACCGGCCTCACCGAAGTCTCCCGGATCAAAGCAAAGGAGACCGCCCCGGACGGCTCCGAAATCCCCTGCAAAGGCGAACTCTTCTACCGCGGAATCAACGTCCGCGACCTCGTCGCCGGTTTCAGAAAGGACAACCGCTTCGGCTTCGAAGAAACAATATATCTGCTTCTTTTCTCGGAATTACCGACAAAAGAAAAACTCGACGACTTCAAAAAAGTCCTCGGCGTCTACCGCAGCCTGCCGACCTCCTTCGTCCGCGACATGATCCTCAAAGCCCCCGGGCGCGACATGATGAACATCCTCTCAAGAAGCGTCCTCGCCCTCTACGCCTACGACGAAACGCCGGACGACATCTCGGTCGCGAACGTCCTCCGGCAATGCTTACAGCTGATCGCCGTATTTCCGCTCCTGTCAGTCTACGGCTACCAGTCCTACCAGCACTATCACCGCGGTAAGAGTCTCTTCATTCACCTCCCCGACCCGGAGCTTTCGACCGCTGAGAACTTCCTGCGGCTTCTCCGTGAAGACGGACAGTTCTCTCCGCTCGAGGCGAAGATACTCGACCTCGCGCTCGTTCTGCACGCGGAGCACGGCGGAGGAAACAACTCGACCTTCACGACGCACGTCGTCACGTCGTCCGGGACCGACACTTATTCGGCGATATCTGCGGCGCTCGGCTCGCTCAAGGGACCGAGACACGGCGGCGCCAATATCAAGGTCGTCAGGATGTTCGAGGACATGAAGAATACTATAAATACCGAGGACAGGGATGCCGTGAAGGATTATCTCGCGAGACTGCTCGATAAGCAGGCGTTTGACGGCGCGGGGCTGATTTACGGTATGGGACACGCGGTTTATTCGCTGTCCGACCCGAGAGCGGATATTCTTGAGATGTGCGCGAAGGAGCTGGCGGTCGAGAAGGGGCGCGAGAGGGACTGGAATCTCTATGAGACGGTCGCGGAGCTGGCGCCCGGGATAATCGCGGAGAAGCGGCGGATGTATAAGGGCGTCGCGCCAAATGTTGACTTCTATTCGGGACTGATATATCAGATGCTGGAGCTTCCGCCGGAGCTTTATACTCCGCTTTTCGCTGTCGCCCGTATAGCTGGTTGGAGCGCGCACCGCATAGAGGAGATTCAAAATAACGGCAGAATAATCCGTCCGGCGTACGCGAGTGTGAAGCCGGAGCAGCCGTATATCCCTATGTCATCCCGATGAAATTACCCGGTTCCTCTTTCCCGGATAACTTAAAGTTGTAAAGCTTTTGAAAAGAGGGGGTGCAGGGGGAGAAAAACTTTTCTCCGAAAAGTTTTTCTCCCCCTGCGAACAAACACATAATGAAAGGAAACGGATATGATACTGAAGAAGAGTGTGCTTGAGGACGTGCTTGCGAGGGCGATGTCCACGGGCGCTGATTTCGCGGAGGTTTTCGCGGAGAATACGAGGTCTAACGCTGTCAGGATGATTGATTCCAAGGTGGATGAGATATCGGACAGCACTATTGCGGGCGTTGGCATACGGGCGTTTGACGGGCTGCGGTGTGTCAGTGCTTCTACTACTGATCTTACATACGGCGGGCTGATGAGGTGTGCCGGGCAGGTGGCGGATGTGCTTTCGGAGGGGAAGGCGCAGATTACGATTCATCTGACTGAGAGGATATTCCCGGATATACATCCGGTGAAGATTGTGCCGGATACGGCGCTGAAGTCGCGGAAGACCGAGATACTTAAGTCGGGGTATTTTGTGGCCAAGGAGTATAGCGACGAGATATCGCAGGTCAGCGGTACTTTGCTTGACGTTGACCATAATATACTTGTCGCTAACAGCGACGGGCTTCTGACTGAGGACAGGCAGATACGTACGCGTCTGGCTATCAGCGCGGTCGCTTCCAAGGACGGCGAGAATCAGAGCGGGTCTGAGGCTCCCGGACGTCGGATGGGGCTTGAGATGTTCGACGAGGTCGTCAATCCGGTCGAGGTAGGGCGCGAGGCGGCGAGAAGCGCTGTCGTGAACCTGCACGCGGATTACTGCCCGGCGGGGAAGATGACGGTGGCGATAGAGAACGGGTTCGGCGGCGTCATATTCCATGAGTCGTGCGGACATTCGCTTGAGGCTACATCCGTGGCGCATAATACGTCCCAGATGGCGGGCAGGCTCGGACAGGTCATCGCGAACGAGAAGGTCACGGCGTTCGACGACGGTACTATTCCGAACGCCTGGGGTTCGATGAATATCGACGACGAGGGCAATCCGTCGCAGAGGAAGATGCTGATCGAGAAGGGCGTGCTTAAATGCTATATGATCGATAAGCTGAACGGACGCCGCATGGGCATGGAGGCGAACGGTTCTTCGAGACGGCAGAGCTACGCGTTCGACCCGACGTCGCGTATGACGAATACCTTTATTGATAACGGTCCGGATAAGAACGAGGATATCATCGCGTCGATGGAGTACGGTCTGTACTGCCGGAAGATGGGCGGAGGGTCGGTCAACCCGATCGACGGGGCGTTCAATTTCGCGGTCAGCGAGGGTTATATCGTCCGTAACGGAAAGATCTGCGAGGCGGTGCGCGGAGCGTCGCTCATCGGAAAGGGCTCCGAGATACTGATGGATATAGACATGGTCGGACAGAACCTGAAGACCGGTCAGGGAATGTGCGGCTCGTCGAGCGGCTCGATACCGACCGACGTCGGACAGCCGCTCATCAGGGTAAAGCAGATAACCGTCGGCGGCAGAAGTTAAACCATCGGTATAGCAGGAAAGGAATCAAGTCTGAAAATAAATTTTCAGACCAAACAGTTTTGAGGCTTTCACGACATGGGGTCGTGAATTTTGAAAGCCGGACAAGCCGACTTTCAAAACCGCCTCAAAACTGTAAGTTTGTACGAAAGGTATGG
>URCP01000157.1 GCA_900546315.1 uncultured Eubacteriales bacterium | reverse complement strand
GCTCGCCGAAATTCTCTTCGACATAGTCCTCAACGCCCCTACCCGCGCCGATTACAGATATCACGAGCCGTCCGACCTTGAAACGATAAGGCTCATCAGACCCGAAAACCGTCCGACCCTCGCGAAACCCGACGAAGCGGCGCTGAAGGACAAAATCCTCGGCGCGTGGACAGGAAGAATCTGCGGCTGTCTGCTCGGAAAGCCGGTCGAGGGTATGCGCACCGAGAATCTGATCCCGCTCCTGAAAATGACCGGCAACTACCCGATGACCCGCTATATCCATGACGCCGATCTGACCGACAAAATCCGCGAGGACACGTCCTTCAGGTGCTCAAAGGGTAATCTCATCGACACCCTGACGTACGCCCCGTCCGACGACGACACGAACTACACGGTTCTCGCCGGAGTGCTTATCGATAAGTACGGGCGTGATTTCACTCCTTGGGACGTCTCCCGCGTCTGGCTCGATTATCAGCCGAAGAACGCGTACTGCACCGCGGAGCGCGTCGCGTTCTGCAACTTCGTGAAGGGCTACAACCCGCCGGAGTCGGCGATCTACAAGAACCCGTACCGCGAGTGGATTGGCGCGCAGATCCGCGCCGACTATTTCGGCTACATAAATCCGGGCGACCCTGAGACCGCGGCGGACATGGCATGGCGCGACGCGTCGATCTCACACATAAAGAACGGTATCTACGGCGAGATGTTCGCCGCCGCGATGATAGCCGCGGCCGCGTCGACCGACGATATTAAGACAATAATCGCCGCCGGTCTCGGTGAGATACCCGCTAACTGCCGTCTCGCGGAAGATGTGAAGCTCGTGGTCAAAATGTTTGACGACGGCAAAACAAGCGAGGAAACCTTCGCGAAAATTCACGAGAAGTGGGACGAGCACTCCGGTCACGGCTGGTGCCACACGATCTCGAACGCGATGATCGTCGCGGCGTCGCTCCTGTACGGCGGCGGCGACTACGGAAAGTCGATCTGCCTCGCGGTTCAGACCGGCTTCGACACCGACTGCAACGGCGCGACGGTCGGCTCAATCATCGGCATGAGAAACGGCCTCAGCGGAATACCCGAAGAATGGTACAAACCGCTGAACGACAAGCTGTGCACATCGATCTTCGGTGTGGGAATAGTGAAAATCTCGGAAATGGGAGAAAAGACCCTGAAAGTAGCGCTTAACAGATAAAAACACGGGGAACCGCCGCGAAAACGGCAGTTCCCCGCTTTTTTTGTCACTCAGCCGCTTTTGCCGCGAATATCACGGCGCTCTCGCGGTTGACGTCGATGTTCATCCCGTCGATTTCCGTGCCGAGCTCCGCGTCTGAGTACAGAGTGTACCCGCCGCCTACAAACGTCACGTTCACGTCGCGCGCGATGTTGAAGTTCTGCACCTCCGGCGTACCGCTCTCCGGGTCTATCGTCAGGGTCAGCGCGCAGTCGTTTCCGGTCCCGAGCATCTGTGCCGAGATGTCCTCGCCGATCACGTTCGCTGTGTCGTAGTTCACGGTCGTCTTCGACGTCGACGTGAGAGTCCCGTCCGGCGCGTAGGTCTCGATCGCCATCGCGAAGATAAGCCCGGTTTTCGGCGCGACATAGTAATACGACTCAAGGTGCGGCTCTCCTTCGTTCTCCGGGACAGACCTCACGTGGACGACCTCAAGACCGTCCTGCGCCGCCATGTCCGCGGTCGTCTCGGTGTACCCGGACGGCTCACGGAACCAGTAGGACGCGACCCGCGCGTCATACGCCGCCGCCGGGAGCACGACCATGTACTTCTTCCCGCCCGAGATCGCGTAGATCGCGCCCGGCTGATCGTCGGTCCGCGTTCCCTCGGTGTATTCCACCTGCCCGTCCGCGTAGGTGTTCACTATGTTCAGGGTGATCTTCCCGTCGATATTTATATACTTGCCGTCGGAGGTCATTATGAGCTCGCCATACCCGTCGGTCAGCTCCGTGTGATAATCAAACGACGTGTGCTCGGAGAGTATCTTAAGCGCTGAGTTATTCGCGCGGATGTCCTCCGGCGTGAAATCGACAAGCTCGATCTCGACCGGCGGAACAGTCTCCGCGGGTTCGGTGTCCGGGTCTACCTCAGTCGCCGGAAGCGTCTGTTCGGTCGTGTCCTCAAAAACAGTCTGCGGCGCGCGCGTCTCGGTCACGATATCGAAAGTGACCGGGCTGTTCGAATAACCGCCCCCTCCGCAGCCTGTCGACGCGGCGAGCGCGATCGCGAAAAATGTCAGCGTGATCTTTTTCATCATGAACAAACCTTTCTTAGCAGAATTGTGTTTATAAACCGGATAATCCGGTCTTCGGCGCGCCGCCCGGACCCTTCCGGGAAAAAACGTCTTGTCAGGGTCTTCTCAGCGCGGCTGACTGTGCTGTCCGTTCCCGACGCGCATATCGTCCCCCGCCGGTTTTCTCTCCATCCTGCCGCAGAGGAAAAGTCCGACGAGAAGCAGCGCCGGGAAGATAACCGCGGAAAGTATCCCCACCCTCAGGTTTCCTCCGGCGATACTCGAAACGAATCCGGCGAGCGTCGGACCGCCCGAGCAGCCGACATCGCCTCCGAGCGCCAGAAGCGCGAACATCGCGGTTCCGCCGCCCCTGATCGACACCGCCGATTTCGAATATGTGCCCGGCCACATGATCCCGACCGCGAATCCGGTGACGGCGCAGCCGATAAGCCCCAGAACAGGCGATTTTGACAGCGAGATCATGAGATATGACGCGACGCAGAGCGCGCTGCTGAATTTCATGAACCTGTCAAGGTCGAGCTTATCTCCGTACTTTCCGAAGATCAGCCTTGACATACCCATCGTCAGCGCGAACGACATCGGACCCGCGAGGTCGCCCACCGCCTTCGAGACGCCAAGCCCCTTTTCGGCGAATGTCGACGCCCACTGGCTGACTGCCTGCTCGCTGGCTCCTGAGCATATCATCATCAGCATGAAGACCCAGAATATCTTCTTCTTGCAGAGATCCCTGACAGAGAGTCCCTCGTCGCCGGTCTCCTTCAGCTCATACACCTTAACCTTCATGAAGAAGACGCCGTTCAGGATCGGGACGAGCGCCCATATGACCGACAGTATCTTCCAGTTCTGTATTCCGAAGACCGCGAAGAACGCCGTTGACACAAGAACGACGCCGACGTGTCCCCAGCAGTAGAACGAGTGGAGAAGGCTCATCGCGCTCTCCTTGTT
>URCP01000156.1 GCA_900546315.1 uncultured Eubacteriales bacterium | reverse complement strand
ACACAGGCGTTTTTGAATGTTCGGACGACAAGCTGACAAATATCTGGCGGCTGGGGCGTGACACGCTCGAGATGTGCCGGCAGACGCTGCATCTTGACAGCCCGCTGCATCAGGAGACGCTCGGGTGCGTCGGGGACTATATGATCGAGAGCGTGATGACTCACGCGACGTTCGGGGATATGCGGCTGACAAGACTTGATCTCATGCGCATTTCGGACTATATCCGGATGAACGGGGGCGTGATGTTCCACACGGCGTACAGTCTGCTTTTCCCGACAATGCTGCTTGATTATTACAGGTTCACCGGGGACACGCGGACGGTGATGGAGCTTCTTCCGACCGTGGATGTGCTTTTCGCGCGGTTCAGGACTTATATGAAGGGCGGGGTGATATCCTGTCCGCCGGATTATATGTTCATCGACTGGGCGCGGATTGACGGCTTCAATCTTCACCATCCGCCGATGGCGCTCGGTCAGACGGCGCTGAACGCGTTTTATCAGAGGGCGCTCACGGACGCCGCGGAGCTGTACAGTGTTTCGGGAGACGGGAAAAAAGCCGCGGTCTGCGAGAAGAAGGCGAACCGACACAGAAAGAACTGCCGCGTGAGATTCTACAACAGGTATTTAGGGGTGTACGGCGACGGCGGGAGCGCACCGGAGTATGTCTATCCTCCGACCACGTGGCTTCCGGAGAACCCGGAGAAAGCGTATCACTCGAGGCACGCGAACATACTCGCGGTCTGGTCGGGGCTCATAACCGGAGGCGCCACTGACAGTCTGCTGCGGAGGATACTGACCGAGGACACTCTTGACGGATACACGGATATTGACATTCAGCCGTATTTCATGCACTATCTGCTCGAGATTGTGCGGGAGCGCGGGATGTTCCCCGTGTACGGACTGCGCCTGATACATATGTGGGACAAGCAGCTGAACGATTCGCCAAAGGGTCTGAAGGAAGGCTGGAACGAGTTTGTGGGGGACAACAGTCACGCGTGGGGAGGCACCCCGACGTGGCAGCTCACGATGGCGTTCAGCGGGTTCAGAATGCTTGAGCCGGGGTTCGCGAGGTTCAGTCTGTCCCCGTCGCTTCTGGGGCTCAGGTATATGCGCGTGGCGATACCGACGCCGAACGGACTTATAGATATACGGATGGAGAGCGGAAAGGAAACTGTGATAACTCTGCCGGACGGCTGTGAGAAGCTTGAGGACGGAACATATTCGCTGTCGCTGTAAAAAAATAGTAAAGGCAGTCGTGCGTCGGCACGGCTGCCGTTTTCGTTATTCAGAGCGTCTCCGCGCGTCGCGGAATTGCCTGAGCATTGCCATGATGGGTAAAAACAGGAACACAAAGTTGAAATACGAGAGGAAGGACGGGTCCGCGAAGCAATCGACCGCTGAAATAAGTCCGATCAGGCATATGACGACCGATATCAGCACAGGTACGCGGCATCCCGACTTATATATTATGATTCCGACAGCAATCTGAGCGGCGGCGAGAAGGAGCTTCAAGTGCAGAGAGAACGGGTCGGCGAAGAAGTCCATGACACCCGCGGCGCCGATCACCGCCCTTATCAGATCATAGACAGCGAGCGCCAGTGAAGCCGCGCCCCCGCCGATAATGAATCCTCCGGCGTTCCTGAATATCTGGTCGTTCGTAAACTTTCTCAGTGAGGCGGCGGTGAGGAGAACGAGGATTGCCGCCCGTATGAGGAACGCGATCACAGAGCCGGATGTTATCTGTGCCGGCATGATTGTCACCTCCTGTTATCTATCTTCAAGCCCTGAAGGACGCGCCGTAAGAGTTCACGCCATCGATATACGCCATTTGCGGAGCAATCGTGACGACACCGTTTTCGATCTTCACCTCGTTGAAGAACTCGACGAAGAAGTCAGCGGGAACATAAGTGTGTCCGCCGATGATGGTGACCTTGACCGGAAGCTCAATCTCGCGCGACATATCTATCACCTGAAGATGTCCCGAGAAGGTCACGTTTGCTGAGCCGTTCTTCAGCGTTGCCGCCTGAATGCAGTCGTCGTCGACCGTTATTTCTCCGGTTGCCTCGTTGTAGCTGACCTTGTAGCCGAGCGCTTCCGCGACTGCCCTCAGCGGAACCATCATGTATTCCCCGTCGTAATAGGGATCGCAGGGGAGCGCGGAGAGATCGAGTCTCTTTTCATCCGTTCCGACCGAAACCGCGTAGTTGTTTCCGGACGGCTTGTCGACAACATGAGCCGCCGATGTGAGCGCGACGGCAGCCGCGACGAGTCCGCCAATAATATTTGTTATCATCATAGTCTGTTACCGTACCTTTCACGGGAGGTCATGTTCTCTGCCCCCGCAGTATTTTTCGGCGGCGCTTCCGGAAGCTTTTCACCGTTCTGTACCGTTAGACGCGGCGTGACGGAAAAGGTTCCGCTTTTTTATAAAAAAAATGAAAAGGACTGCCACACGCGCGTATGACAGCCCAATCGGTGTTATTTGCTCTTTTTCCCGACCTGTCTCAGGATATCGACAGCCGGAGCGGGTATTCTCCCGAGGTAGTCCGGACCGACGTTCAGAAGGTAGTTTATGCCTCTCGACGCAAGTCTCTCGCGGATGGCGATGACCTCGTCCGCGCTCTTCCAGTTGTTGTCGAAGGACTTGTAGCCCCATGTGTCGTTGAGTGTCGCCGGGCACTCGTAGAGACCGGTCTTCGCGCCGACAGTCTTGTGTTCGCCGTTCTCGATGAAGTCGGTCTGGTTGTCGCCGCAGGAGTGGTAGTCGCCCCTGCCGTTGCCGATGCGCGAGTTGACGAGGCAGTCCGGTTGATATTTCTTGACCATGGCGTAAAGCTCGTCGGTTTCTTCCGGGGAAATGGTGTTCGGGCAGTCGAACCAGATGAGGCAGAGGTCGCCGTATTTCGTGAGGATTTCCTTTACCTGCGGCTTTATCTTGCGCTCGAAGCACTTTGAGAAGTTCTTGTGTTCGTCGTCCGGGAAGTCCCAGTTGTTTGTCCAGTACGCTTTTCCGCCGCACCAGGTCTTGCCGGAGGTGTAGCCGCCGCCGTCAGGGTCGCTCCAGTCGAGATCCTGCGAGTAGTAGAGCCCGAACTTCATCCCGTGCTTGTAGCAGGCTTCGGCGAGCTCCGCCGTGACGTCCCGCCCGAATGGCGTCGCGTCGACGATGTTGTACTTTGACACCTCGCTCTTAAACATAGCGAAGCCCTCGTGGTGCTTTGCGGTGAAGACGATGTACTTCATCCCGGCGTCCTCCGCGAGCTTTACCCACTCCTCTGCGTCGAAGAGTATCGGGTTGAACACGCCCGCGAGCCTTGAGTATTCCGCCATCGGTATCCGGAAGTATTCCTGAGCCCATTCGCCGATGTCGCTCATCCGTCTCC
>URCP01000155.1 GCA_900546315.1 uncultured Eubacteriales bacterium | reverse complement strand
CCCTAATTTTAAATAAAACCCCCCCCACCCTCCCAAAACCTATTTTATAAATAATTTTATCCCCTTTTTGCGGGGGGGGAAAATTTTTTTTTTTATTTCCCCCCCCCCCCCCCCCGCCCCCCCTCCTATCCCTAAACTTTCATACAATGGGTTTTATAGGAAAGCGGGGGAAAGATTTAGTTGTGTGGTTTGTGTTTGCTCCGGGTAGTGCGTAAATACTAATGTATAAAGTTTTTTGCGGAGCTTTTTTTCAAAAAAGCGACCCGTTCCCCTTAATTCTTCAGACTATGAATCGGGGCAGGAATTCTGCCGCCTCTGTTCACGAAGATCGCGGGGGACGCCTCGTTCAGCTTTATGACCGGCGCGTAGCCGAGCAGACCGCCGAAGTTCACGATCTCGCCGACCTTCTTGCCGAAAGCCGGGATCACACGGACCGCCGTCGTCTTGGTGTTCGCGACGCCGATCGAAATTTCGTCAGCGATTATCGCGTCGATGACCTCCGCCGTCGTGTCGCCGGGGATCACTATCATGTCAAGACCGACCGAGCAGACCGCGGTCATCGCCTCGAGCTTTTCAATCGAGAGCGAACCGCACTTCACGGCGTCTATCATGCCCGCGTCCTCCGAGACCGGAATGAACGCGCCGGAAAGTCCGCCGACGTGGCTCGACGCCATGACGCCGCCCTTCTTGACCGCGTCGTTGAGGAGCGCCAGAGCCGCCGTAGTGCCGTGCGCGCCGCATTTCTCAAGTCCCATGTTCTCAAGGATGTGCGCGACCGAGTCGCCTATCGCCGGTGTAGGCGCGAGCGAGAGGTCGACGATTCCGAACGGAACGTTCAGGCGTCTCGACGCTTCGTAGGCGACGAGCTGTCCTACTCTCGTTATCTTGAACGCTGTCTTCTTTATTATGTCCGCGAGCTCGGAGAAATTGCAGTTTCCGGCGCGCTTTATCGCGCTTGCGACGACGCCGGGGCCGGAGACTCCGACCGAGACCACCGCCTCGCCCTCGCCGACGCCGTGGAACGCGCCCGCCATGAAGGGGTTATCCTCCGGGACGTTCGCGAAGACGACGAACTTCGCGCAGCCGAGCGAATCCTTGTCGCGGGTGAGGTACGCGGTGCGTTTGATGATCTCGCCCATCTTCTTCACGGCGTCCATGTTGATGCCCGCCTTGGTCGTCGCGACGTTTACCGAGGAACAGACGAAATCGGTCTCGGTGAGCGCCTCCGGGATGATCGAGAGCAGATTCTCGTCCTTTCTCGTCATGCCCTTGTGGACGAGAGCGCCGAAGCCGCCTATGAAGTTGATTCCGAGGGTCTTCGCCGCGCGGTCGAGAGTCTTCGCGACCTCGAGGTAATCCTCTGGCTTCAGCTCGCCGCCGACGAGGGAGATCGGGGTGACGGAGACGCGCTTGTTGATTATCGGTATACCGTATTCTTTTTCGATGGCTTCGCCGACCGGGACGATTCTTTCGGCGGTCCGCGTTATCTTGTCGTATATCTTGTCGCAGAGACGCTTCGGGTCGTCGGTCGCGCAGTCGAGGAGCGAGATGCCCATTGTGATGGTACGGATGTCGAGGTTTTCCTCGCGTATCATGCTGATGGTCTCGAGTATATCAGCCGTGTTGAACATTGTTTGTGCCTTTCTCTATATAAATGGGTGTGCGGTATTCTATCTTCCGGCTGCGCCGTCAGATAGAATGCATTGCGGTAAATATGTCGTCGTGCATGGTCTGGATAACGAGACCGGAGTCTTCTCCGAGCTTCTTCATCTTGTCGACGAACTCGCCGAAATCTATGTAGAGGCGGTCGATGTCGACGATCATTATCATCGCGAAATATTCCTTGAGGACGCTCTGCGAGATGTCAATTATGTTGGCGCCGTATTCGGCACAGCCTGCGGCGACCTTCGCGATGATTCCCATCGTGTCTTTTCCTGTTACGGTGATTACTGCTTTCATTGGTTGGATATCCTTTCGATTGTTTGTAGAACTTGTTCTACTTTATATTGTACACCTTTTATGTGACGAAATCAAGTACCTGAATGGAGAATTTCAGACGGAATTCGCCGGTTCTTTTGAGAAAATAATTGATTTTTTCATTTTCTTATGCTATAATGATATATGGGCAATGCGGGCGTGATATAAGCGCGCCTGACGGGAGGAATATATATGAATGAACACAAGAGTTTCTGCGAATACATAGTGACGCCGGAGACGGGGGCTAAGGGGATGCTTCTGAGGGTCGTACTGATGCTGATTTACGCGCTTGTCGCGGCGGGGTACACTTTCTTTTTCTGGATATTGCTCAGACAGTGGCAGCCGCTGATACTGCTGCCTTTCATCATTTACGCGCTGATAAACATCACGTGGCGGTTCGTCATGGTCGAGTACGAGTTCGCCGTCGAGGCGGGGGAGCTGACGGTCGCTGAAATTTATGGTAAGAAAACGAGACGGAAGAAGTTTTCGGCGGACATTTCGGACTTTACGGTGATACGCCCGCTTGACAATGAATCAAGGAAGCTCGCCGACGCGCCGGACACCGAGCTGCTCGATTTTTCGGCACATCCGGACAGCGAGGACCGGATGATATGCGTTCTGCCGGAGAAGAGGACCGGGAAGAAGAAGGCGGTCATCATTGAGACGGACGAGGATATGCGGCGGCTTATGCGGCTTTCTAATCCTTCGGCGTTTTCTCGCTACTAAATATATTATGAATAAAGTTCCTCTCCGGATAATATGATGTTGTGATATTATCCGGAGGGGGTTTTGTTATGGGGGACAGGTTTGCGCGGCGGGTTGTGCCGGTGGTTGTGGGGATATTTGTTGTTGTCGGGATTCTGCTTTCGGCTTGCGGCGGGGAGAAGCGGGAGCTGCTTTCTTATCAGGAGGAGGCGCTGGAGATCGAGGGGGTGTTTTCGGTCGACGGGAAAGAGACGCGGGCGCGGATTTCGCTTGAGGCGCCGGAGTATGACGAGGAGGGGCGGATGTTGGCGAGGAGCGCGCGGGTTGTGATTGAGGAGAGTATTGTTTCCGGGGTGTCGTTTGAGTTTTCGGGCGGCAGGGCTTATGTGGTTTCGGGGGCGCTTAAGATTCCGGTGGAGGACGAGGAGATGGTGCGCGGGGTGACTGAGATTCTGTCGCTGTTTTCGATACGTCCGGAGAGCTTCTGCGGATCGGAGCGGCGGGAGATTGACGGTGAGAGCTTCATCGAGGCGACCTATTCGGAGGGCGCGGATCCGGACACTTCCGGCAACCGTGTCGTGGTTCTGCTTGACGCTGACACCTATATGCCGGTCCGCATAACGGCGTCCGTTGCGCAAGCTGAGATATCCGCAGAGATTTCATCTATACGTACAGTCTCTTGAAAAAAATGTATGAAGCTTT
>URCP01000154.1 GCA_900546315.1 uncultured Eubacteriales bacterium | reverse complement strand
CAACAGTTTTTTTCATGGTGATCTCCTTTGAAATAATTTTATTCTCCTAAGAAAACGTCGTTCTCAGCTCCGCAGGCGTGGACGATCGTCTTCAGAAGCTCGGTCTCATACTCGTAGCTCATGACCATCGGCAGTTCGCCGCGAACCTCGTGCGCGAAGTGCTCGAGCATCGGGTAGTAGCGGTGGTAGGGCTCGCAGGTGACCTCCTCCGCGCCGTTCATCCATGCCGGGGGATTCTTGCTCTGGAGCGTGATTTTGGCGTTAGCTACCTGAAGTCCGCCGTCGACATGCACCTCCATGGGTCTTATCTCAACCGTGCCCTTTGTGCCGCAGATGACAAGCTGACGGCGGTCGAAGCCGTTGTACTCGCTCGCGCAGGTTTTGACAAACGACGCGCCGTTTTCATATTTAAAAACGACACAGCCGAAATCGTCGGTCATAATTCCTTCATTTCCGGTCGGGCAGGACAGCGGGATTATCTCCTTCGGGAAGCCTTGGAACTGGCAGACCATGTCGATCAGGTGGCAGCCGAGGAAGAAGAGCATTCCGCCCTTGTAGCGACCGAGCCATCTTCGCTTGTTCGGGTCATGGCGAACCGACATGTGAGCCTCAACCGAGTAGATTTCGCCGAGCTCGCCGCTCTCAAGCAGCTTTTTCGCCTGCTGAACCACTGGGTTGAAGCGGTAGATGTAGCCGAAACCTACCGGGAGTTTTTTCTCCTTCATCGTCGCCATGAATTTCTCAAAGCGCGGAATGTCGGCGCTGCCCGGCTTGTCAAGGAAGACCGGAATCCCCTTGTCGGCGAACCTCTGGGCGTATTCAATCTCGTACTCCTTGCCAGCCTCGATGACGACCGCCTCGAGATCGTCCATAGCAAGCAGCTCGTCGAGCGAGTACTCCCTGAAGCCCTCGTAGGGCTTGCAGTTTTTCGTCTTGTCGAGGTCGCAGACTCCGACTATCTCAAAGGTCTCGGGGTGAGCCTTCATCGAGTTGAAATTCGGCTCGGTGTGGTCGTGCTTGTTGCCGATGAGGGCGGTTTTTACGGGCTTCATTTTAATCTCCTCCAGTCAAATTGGGTTACAGGGAATGATTTTTCGGCGCAGAGACGGGCGTAGACCTCGGGCGCTTCCTCGGGGGAGCGGATGTCCTCGACTAACTCATCGAGGTTCAGGCGGCCCATCGAGACGAGCTTGATTATCGCCTGAGCGTCGTCGCGCTGAGTCCACCAACCGATCGACGACTCGTGCTCCGGGCGGGCGTTTGTGTGCGCGCCGACGAGCGTTATGCCAGGACCATGCACTTTTCTGTAGTAGTCGATTGTGAAATCCGAGTGGCGAGTACAGCCGAGCAGCGCTACTCTGCCGAATCTCGCCATGCAGTCGAGCACCTGGTCGAGCGCCTTGCCGTTTCCAGTGACCTCAATTGCGACCTTCGCGCCGCCGTTCGTGAGCTCCTTGACCTTCGAGGTGAAACCCTCCATGAACGGGTCGAGTGCGAAATCCGCGCCGAATTTCAGCGCCTGAGCGCGTCTTTCGGGGTTCGGATCGACCGCGATTATCGGCACAGCGCCCGCGACTCTGAGCAGCTTGACCGCGATAAGTCCGAGCACTCCGAGTCCCATGACTATAGCCGATTCACCGAACTCGGTGCGGCACTTTCTGACAGCCGCCGCTGGGAAGGTGCAGATATGTACAAGCGCTCCTGCGTTGTCCGAGATGCTGTCGGGCAGCTTGTAAATATTATTGAAGGGAACTGAGACGTACTGATTGTGCGTCGTCCAGGACATCGCGACGCGGTCGCCCGGCTTCAGGTCGGTTTTGCCCTCGCCGACTTCCTCAACGATTCCACAGGTCGAGTAACCACCGGTGCGCGGGAAGTTGATGTGCTTGGTCGCCTCCTCGAGCGAGACGTCGTAGCTGACGGTCGGCTCGCCAGAGACATTTGCGCGCTCAGTGCCGCTTGAGATCGACGAGACGAGCACTCTGACTACCGCACATCCGGGAGTTACCGCCGGACGCCCGGCTTCGACGAGTTCAGCCTTGCAGGGGGCTGTGAACAGAATTCTTTTCATATTGAAATTCCTTTCGTATTTTTTGTAATTATTATTATACACCCTTGACAAGGATTTGAAAATATGCTATACTATAAAAAACATGTACTATTCTGCAAACTTTTCGAAGGGAGATCAGACATTGGCTAACACAATTTTTTCATACGCCCGGAATACCAGGCGCAATGGACATCACACAGACTCTTCGCGCGGAGCTCCGACAAATTATCTCGCGCGAATGATATGCGGCACAGGGCGGTTTGTCGGCGAGGGGTACGACATTACCTTTTATCCCGGCGAGATGTACTTCATTCCGATCGGATTCAGGTATCACTCCTGCTGGATTGGCGAGCCGGTCGTCTGGGACTCGATTTCGTTCGGCTGGATGCCCGAGAATGCCGGATACCCACCGCAGCGCCTTTTTCCGGACGAGAGTCAGTCGAGGACATATGATGAGATCACGTCAAATTGGCGATACAGCTGCGCTCAGGCGGGGAACTTCTACAAACTTTTAGCCGGGCTGCTTGTGAATATGACTCCGCTCGATGGTCCGAAGCCGACCGCGCTTTTCGAGTCGGCGGCGCGGCTTCTCAGAACTGATTACGATCTGTCGGTAGCCGAGGTCGCGAAGCGCTGCAATGTCAGTGAGACCGGACTATACGCGGAGTTCCGGAAGTTAGGCACTACACCAGTGAAATACCGGATGGAAGAGCAGATAAAGCGCGCGGAAAAGCTGCTCGTCACGACCGACCTGACCGCCCTTGAGATCAGCGAGATCTGCGGATTCTCCTCTGAGGCGTATTTCTATCGGGTCTTCAGACGTCTGACCGGCAAGACGACCCGCGAGGTCAGATACGAACGGATGATGTAAGATGATAAATTGCCGCATGAATATGACATGAAAACGACTTGATTTCCATGGAATTTTGTGGTATAATTAGAAAAAATCAACGAAGGAACAAACAATGTACGCTAACCGGGCGAATTTAGCGGCGGTCGACCATCTCGGTCGGAAGCTACCCGACTTCAACGAGTGCCCGCCGAAAAAGAAAGAAAAGGTTGTCGCGCTCTTCTATTACTTATGGCATGGATACCACGGAACACAAGGCCCCTATGACATCACAAAGATCCTCGAAGCCGATCTATAATGGTCCCCCAAAATCACTCCACCCCTTTACAATTAATCGTGAACGTGGTATAATATAACCAAAGGAGCAAAAGAACCATGACACGAAAGACATACACAGCGGAATATAAGACGAAGCTAGTCCTCGAGGCAATCCGCGAGGAATCGCGGCTCGAGGAAATAGCGGCGGCGAACGAGATCAACCCCAATATGCTTCGGAACTGGAAGCAGGAGTT
>URCP01000153.1 GCA_900546315.1 uncultured Eubacteriales bacterium | reverse complement strand
CACGGTAAAAGAGCCGTGCGCTCGACAGGATACTATCATACCCCCGGCAGCTGACGTGTGCCAGACGTCGCAGAATACTCGGCTTTACCATACGGAAAAACTCACTGAACATAAGCCCCTTCCCGAAAGGTAAAACTTTTGACTGCGCCCTCTGCGGTCCATTTGACAACCTGTTTCCTGCCCGGCTCTCAGCGCCGCGGGCTCTCTGTGAGGTCATGACTGCCGTTATCTCCGCATCAACGGTTTCTATTGATTACGTTTTTATTATAGCACTTTAACCCGATGTTGTCAATAGGCTTTCCGCAATTTAATATTTTATTTACAATCGCCCCGGAGCACCGTACAAACGGCATTCCGGGGCGCTGTTTTGTCACTTGGAGTTTATCTTCTCAAATACCGCCTTCCATCTCGCGTCCATATCGCCGTCCGGAATCACCGGCACGAACCCGGCGCGCAGATAGCTCTTTATCGCGGGTATTCTCCAGTCGTCGGTCGTCAGATACGCGGTCTCCATCCCCTCGTCCTTCAGGACCTTCAGCGCGAGGTTGTTAAGGAGAGTTCCGAAGCCCCTGCCGCGGAACTTCTCCTTGCAGGCGACCATGTGGATGTATCCTTCCATGTTCTCCGGATGGCAGACGACAGTGAGCGTCGCCGCCGGCTCGCCGTCAGAAACAATGAAAAAATTCTTGTCCTCGCTGTAGTCCGGCCAGTCGAGCATCAGGCTTCCATAAAAATCCGCGTCCTTCCTGCCGTCCGAAAGACCGTACTGCACGATATCGAGCCACGCGTCGAGCGCCCCGTCGAGCTCCGTGAAGCGCTTTATCTCGCACCCATCCGGAATATTCAGCTCCGGCGCGGGCTTGTGGTCGTTCGTCCAGCGCATTTTCAGCTGTTCCATTTCTTATTCTCCCTTCTTCTTTCCGTAGTCGATGACGCCGTGCTCACGGTTCCACTCGCGGCGGCGGATGTCGTAGATCTCGTCCGGAATGTCGAGCTCACCCTTTGAGTAGGACGGGATCACCTGATCTCCGGCGACCTTCGGGTCGGTACAGCGTCTGTCGCCGCGGTATCTGTCGCGCTCGGATTTCTTTCTGAGGTCCGGAATCTCCTTCGGCACGCCGCCCTCGAGAACCGACAGATAGCCGAAATGTCCGCACATCCACATATCAAGCGCCTCATAGACGTCGACATATTCCGCGCTCTCGTCGCCCATAATCCGATCGATCGCGCCGTGCAGGCAGTAATAGTCGCTTCCGCTGTGCCCGTAGCGCTTAGCGGTCTCGTCCATCTCAGCGGTGTAGCTCACAATGTCCGCGTCGCCGATGTTCTCGTAGACGCGCGAGACGCCGTCCGCCCCGGCGTCCTCCCTCGCGGATTCCATTCTGCCCTCCGAGCCGTAGACCGTATACCAGATTGAGTTCTTCGAGGGTCCGACGCCGTGGATGCTCTTGAATATGCTCCCGTCCTCAAACGTGACCATCTCTATCGCCGAGTGACCGGCTCTCGCGCCCATCCGCGCCATTCTCGTGTTGAACGGGCACTCGAAGCCCGTGACCTTCGCCGGACGCATACCGGTTATATGGATAAGCGGTCCCGCTGAGTGCGTGCAGTAGAAGAACGCCGACATATTGTTCCGCCAGTGGTCCCTCTCGCCGTATGTGATATCGGTCCAGATCGGCTCACAGTTGTGCAGATACTCGCCCTCGCCGTACTCGAAGGTTCCGAGCTTTCCCTCTTTGTATTTTTTCCTGATTTCGCGCGGCGCGCCCATGAAGCAGTAGTTCTCGGCGTAGCAGTATGTTTTCCCGGTGCGCACGGTACACTCGATCAGCGCGACAGCCTCTGCCATCGTCTGGCACGGGAGAACCTCGCTGATGACGCTCTTTCCCGCCTCCATCGCCTTTATCGCGAACGGCGCGTGCTCGGTCGCGTAGTTCGCGAGCATGACGGCGTCCATGTCGTGCTTCAGGAACTCGTCGTAATCGGTGTAGTAGGATATCCCGCCCGTGCCGAGCTCCTTCTTCACGTTCTCAAGCCCCTGCTCCCATTTGTCACAGATAGCGACGAGTTCGGCGTTGTCCGCGTCCTTGCAGTAGTTCCACATCATCGAGCCGCGTCCGATGCCTACGACCCCTATCCTGCATTTTCTCATGTTTATGACCATGCCTTTCGTACAAACTGTTTGGTCTGAAAATTCACTTTCAGACTTGGCTCTATTATACATGAACCGCGCCGGAATGTAAATGGAGAATTTCCATATATTTATGTCATCTGTCCATTTCCCGCTTGACACGGCGTCCGACGGATGGTATAATAGAGACAAACCAGAAAACGAGGTGACGCGAATGGACAACATCTGCCGCTTCCCGAAGACCGGAAACCTGTCAGACGGGCTGAGCATCCTGAATTTCGTCTTCGAGAGAACCGCCGACTTCCCGCCAAAATACCTGACACCGGCGAATTACGCGATGAATGTCGTTGTGTCCGGCTCCGGGATTCTCCACACGCCGTGCGGTGATTATCCGGTGTCGGAGAACAACGTCTTCCTGACCTTCTCCGCGAAGCCGTATTTCATCGAGAACACCGGGAATCTCGGCTACATCTACGTGAGCTTCATCGGTCCCCGCGCGGAGGGTCTCACAAAGCGCGCCGGGTTCACCGCGGATTCTCCGGTTCTCGCCTGCCCGGAAAAGCTGACCGGGCGCTGGAAGGAGGACTTCGGGGCGGCGGACGACAGCTGCATCGACCTTGTCGCCGAGAGCCTGCTTCTTTACACGATCTCGCTCTTCTGCCGGGACGCGACCGAGCGCCATGACGGCGGCTTCGAGAACGGGATACTGAAAATAAAGCAGTTTGTCGACCTGAACTACGCCTCACCCGACCTCGACCTGACCTCGGTCAGCGCGCGCTTCGGCTACAGCCCGAAATATGTGTCGGCGGCGTTCGTGCGCCTCGTGCGGGAGAACTTCTCGGATTATCTGCGCGACTTGCGCCTCTCACACGCGAGGAAGCTGCTCGACGGCGGGATGTACAATGTGCGCGAGGTGTCCTCGGCGTGCGGGTTCTCGGACGCGCTTTATTTTTCGAAGGTGTTCAGGAAGAACTTCGGCGTGTCGCCGAGGGAGTATATGAAGAGGAAGCCGGAATGACAAGACCGCCGCGGGGATTACCCACGGCGGTCTTGTAAAATATATTGTGTAAACTCAAAAAGTATGGTACATTTGTTGAAATAACATTGCAGTTCTTCATATTGACCGTGCACGAGTTCTCACCCGCCCCATGGTCCTTATAAACATTCAGCGTTTTTCCTGCAACGTTGAAGGTGCAGCCTTCGAAAGTAAATTTCAAGCCAGTCGACGTCCACAAAACATAGTCCGGTTTATTATTGCTTTCATCAAGACCTGAATTTGTTGTTCCGGGAGCATTGAAAGTCGTGTTGGTAAACTTTGTCGTCTCGTATCCCCAAAAATGCGTACGTCCGTTTACAACGCAGCCATCCACGACTATATTGTTTATACGAATAAAGCCAAGATAGTCAGCATTGCTGGACTGAAGC
>URCP01000152.1 GCA_900546315.1 uncultured Eubacteriales bacterium | reverse complement strand
CGCATTGCAGTATCCTGCTCTACGGTGATTCCGCTGTAAGTAACCAGTACGATGGAAGCCGCATCTTTGATCGCCTCACTGATCTCTGCCACGATCGGCTGTTTCTGTTCTACTTTTGCCATTAACTTTTACCTCCTTATAGATTCTGCCCGGTGTGCCATAAAAGCCCACCACTGAATATTCTGGGAGGAATTCATAACAATGAAAAACCTCTCTGTAAAACTAACAGAGAGGTTCTGTAATCATTCTTTTAAGAATTCTTCACTCCTCGGCAGGCGTTTTAACCTTATGCCTAACGGCACCTGCTGTCTCTGGCAGTCCTTCATCGTCTGCACCGGCTCACAGTCGAAGTGCGGCGAGATGGCGGAAAACATCCACATGACGCTCGGAACCCTGTCGGACGGCGGGTTTGTCGAGATATCGGATATGTTCACTTCTCTCGACTCTCTCCCGACGGCGTACAGGCAGGCGGTGTCGGCGTCAAGGACAGCGGCGGCAACGAGGACAGGAACTGTATTCTACAACGGCGTCGGGCTGTTCACGCTCCTGCGGTCAGTTCAGGACTCGAGGGAAGCCGACGAATATGTCTCCGGAATCCTCGGTCAGATAAAGAGTCATGACGCCGCGGAGCACACCGATCTTCTGAAAACACTCAAAGCGTACATGAGATGCGGCGGCAGTGTTCAGGAGGCGGCGGATATGCTCGGTATACACAGAAACACGGTAAACAACAAGATAAGGTTCATAAAGGAACATTTCGGAATCGGGTTCGACTACACGGGGATAACTTCCCTGTCGGTAGCGATCGCGCTCGACGATATGAAAGGAGTCAAATAAAATGACAGGCGAAGAAATAAGCAGATTACAGACAGAGAACGTATTACAGTCGTGGTCAAAGCAGAAAGGGCTTCACCCGATACCAATCGAAAAGGCTGACGGCATCTATATGTGGGACTACGACGGGAAGAGATACACCGATATGTCGTCCCAGCTCGTCAACCTGAACGTCGGCTTCGGCAACCGGAAGATAATCGACGCGATAAAGGCTCAGGCGGAGAAAATATGCTACGTAGCCCCGTCCTACGCGAGCGAGCCGAGAGGAAAGCTCGCCAGAATGATTCTCGACCTGATGCCGGACAACATGGGCAAGGTCTTCTTCGCGAACGCCGGCGCGGACGCCAACGAGAACGCGATAAAGATGGCGCGTATGTACACCGGAAGAAACAAGGTCTTCTCCCGCTACCGCAGCTATCACGGCTCCACGTTCGGCGCGGGCAACCTCACCGGAGAGCCGAGACGCTATCCTCTCGAGCCGGGCATTCCGGGATTCGTCAAGTTCTTCGACCCGTACATCTACCGCGAGAAGATAAAGTTCGCGAGTGAGGAAGAGGCGAGCGACTACTACGTCTCGAAGCTCCGCGAGCAGGTGATCTACGAGGGACCGGACAGCGTCGCCGCCATCGTCATGGAGACCATCACCGGTTCAAACGGCGTCATCATCCCGCCGAAGGGCTATCTTGCCGGCGTGCGCAGAATCTGCGACGAGTTCGGTATCATGATGATCTGCGACGAGGTCATGGCGGGCTTCGGGCGGACCGGAAAGATGTTCGCGTTCGAGAACTTCGGCGTGAAGCCGGATATCGTAAGCTTCGCCAAGGGCGTCACCTGCGGCTACGTACAGCTCGGAGGCTGCGTCGTGTCGAAGAAGATCGCGGAGTATTTCGACGATCACACGCTTCTCTGCGGTCTGACCTACAGCGGACACCCGCTCGCCTGCGCGGCAGGTGTTGCCTGCCTTGAGTATTACAAGGAATCGAATATACTCGAAAACGTTCAGAAGAGCGGAAAGCACCTCGGAGAGCTGCTCGAGGGACTGAAGGCAAAGCACATCGCAATCGGCGACGTCAGATACATCGGTCTGTTCTCGTCGATAGAGCTCGTAAAGGACCGTGAGACGAAGGAACCGCTCGTCCCCTACGGAAAGGACCCGGACGGAACGATGAAGAAGATAATCGGAAAGCTCGCCGCGAAGGGCTTCATGACCTACTCGCACGAGAATATGATCTTCGTTTCCCCGCCGTTGATCATCACGCCGGAACAGCTTGACGAGGAGTTCGTGAAGCTCGACGAGGTGTTATCGGAGGTCGATAAGATGATATGAAAACGAGATTCTTTCTTCCGACAGAGATCATCATGGGCGACGGCTGTGTCACCGCGAACGCCGCGAAAATAGCGTCGCTCGGAAAAAAGGCGCTCATCGTCACCGGAAAGCACTCCGCGAAGGTATGCGGCGCGCTCGACGACATGACAAAAGCCCTCGACAGCGTCGGCGTCGGCTATGAGATATTCGACAGAGCCGTCCCGAACCCGACGATAGACAGCGTATACGAGGGCGCTGACGCCGCGAAAAGCGCCGGAGCCGACCTCATCATAGCGATAGGCGGCGGCTCCCCGATGGACACGGCAAAGGCGATCGCCCTTCTCGCGGCGCAGGTCATCCCGCGCGACAGGCTGTTCTTCGGAAGCTATGGCAAGGACATCCTCCCGATGGTGTTCGTCCCGACGACGGCGGGAACCGGCTCGGAGGTCACGCAGTACTCGATACTGACCGACGACGCGGCGAAGACAAAGAAAACCATCGCCTCCCCCCGGATGTTCCCGGATCTCGCGCTTCTCGACAGCAGGTATCTGGTGGCTGTTCCATACAGGACGACAGTCAACACGGCGCTCGACGCCCTGTCGCACTGTATCGAGAGTTATCTCGCGGTGAGGGCTGACAGGGTATCGTCGCTTCTGGCTCTTGACGGCGCGAGGGAGATTTACAGGTGCTTCCCCGCCCTGATAGCGGGTGAGACAGGGAAAAAGGAGTATGAGAGCCTGCAATACGGCGCGCTTCTCGGCGGAATCGTCATAGCTCAGACCGCCACGACCGCCGTACACGCGATGGGTTACTCGCTGACCTATTTCCGCCACATCGACCACGGAAGGGCGAACGGGCTTCTGCTCACCGAATACCTGAGATACACCGCAAACGCTCTGCCCGAAAAGGTTTCGGAGCTGCTTCACGGAATCGGCGCGGAGAGCCTTGACGAGCTCGGCGCGGGGATAGGCGCACTTCTCGGTGAGAAAGAGAAATTTACCGAAAAAGAGCTTGAGGATTACTCGAAGATCGCCGTCACCGCGAAAAACATAAAGAACTGCGTTGCGGAGCCGGACGTCAGCGCGCTCCTCGACATATACAGAAAATCACTCATCTGAAAGGAGTCGGTCAGATGCCGGAAGACAAGAAGGAAAGACAATATATCGTTTTATCGTCGATACTGCCCTACGACCACTTCAGAACGGTCGAATCGTTCGACATGGCAAAGGCGAAGAGCGAGATGAAGGCGGAGATAGGACTGAAGGCACCGTTCATGGACAGACTTGAGTTCCGGCTCCCATGGGACGGCGCGCTGCTCGGATATGTCAGACGCACAAAGGCTCTCGACGATCTCTGCCGCGGGGAGGGCGTCGACCCGGAGCGCGCGGTGTTCTGCATGAACGACTGGGACGACAGGTTCCTCATGGTGCTCGACGACGAGCCGGGAAAGAAGAACTTCAGCTTCTACGTCACCCCGGAGGAAATGAAAACGCTTCTCGAAAAATGCTGCCGGATACCCGCGCAGCGGGAACTAAGGAAACACTGATTTAAGGTTGTTTTCGCGGAAAAAAGCCCATAAATCCAAGCCTTTTTTCCGCGAAAACCCGA
>URCP01000151.1 GCA_900546315.1 uncultured Eubacteriales bacterium | reverse complement strand
GCCGACGTATGGGATTGCGATGAGACCGTACATATATTTCGCGCCGACGTCGTGCTCCTTCGAGGCGGCGAGGGCGAAGATCTCGTCGGTGATGCCGAACGAGACCGCGAGGCGGTTCAGGAGATTGAAGCTCCCATCGAGCTTCTGAGAGAGAGAGAGACTCATGAGAGCGTATCTCAGGTTGATGATGATCTGGGTCAGCGCTATCTCGGCGTAGGAGCCGTGCGCGGCTATGACCCCGATGCCGGCGAGCTGTCCGGCGGAGGTCAGGTTGGTCATCGAGATGAGGAGCGTCCAGACGAACGGGATACCCATCGACTGAGCCATGATCCCGAAGGTGAACGAGACCGAGAGGTAGCCGAGTCCGATCGGCACGCCGTCATGAAGTCCGGCGATGAAGGTGTTTTCCGGGATCTCCCGGAGCTTTTGTGATTGCATTTCCTTTTTCTTCTTTTCCCTTATAATAAAATACAGACATATCTATTATAACACATTCAGAGAGATTTTTCAAGTGGTCGGAACGCTTTTTATTCCGGGAAACGAAAAAGTTTTTTTCGGAAATATTTGATTTGCTCTTTACAAAACGGGAAAAGTGTGGTATAATAAATGTGTATGAATACCGGAGGCCTGGTTTGCCGGTGACACCCGCCGCGGGCTCAGCTTTTCGGGATAATATAATTTTATTTTTTTGAGGTGTGAAACCATGATTCAGAAGGACGTAAAACAGCAGATCATCGCAGAGAACAAGATAAGTGAGAAGGATACCGGCTCGCCGGAGGTCCAGATCGCGATCCTCACCAACCGCATCAACTCGCTCACCGAGCACCTGAAGGTCAACCCGAAGGATCACCACAGCCGCCGCGGTCTTCTCAAGATGGTCGGTCACAGAAGAAATCTTCTCGCTTACCTCCAGAAGAAGGACATCGAGCGTTACCGCGCTATCATCGATAAGCTCGGCATCCGTAAGTAAAGGAAACCGCGAGCGGTTTCCAAACGGAAACAGCAGAGCTGTTCCCGGATTCGGAAGCTCGCACCGGAAGCGGGAGCGAAAGCTCCCCTCCCGGGGTTTTTCATGCGTATGCGTGAAAGCCGAAAAACGAAACAAGCGGAAGAAACACGTGTTTTTGCGTATTTAGCAGTTAATGATCCGCCGGAAAACGGCTCGTGTGACCGAAGGAATCCTTCCGACCGTTCATTAAGTGCTGAATCGCAGGATACCGCGTTTCTTCCGGGAAAATCAAAACAAAAGGAGAAACGAAATGTTGTTTGAAAATTACAAAGTGTTCAATTACACCTTCGCCGGACGTCCGCTGGTCGTTGAGACCGGCAAGCTCGCGGGGCTCGCAAACGGTTCCTGCCTCGTCAGGTACGGCGACACCGTCATCCTCGCGTGCGCTACCGCTTCGGCAAAGCCGCGCGACGGCATCGATTTCCTGCCGCTGTCTGTCGACTTCGAGGAGAAGATGTACTCGGTCGGTAAGATTCCGGGCGGATACCTCAAGCGCGAGGGGAAGCCCTCCGAGAAGGCGATACTCACCTCCCGCGTCATCGACAGACCGCTTCGTCCGCTTTTCCCGAAGGATCTCAGAAACGACGTCAACATCGCGCTCACCGTTCTCTCGGTCGACAACGACTGCTCGCCTGAGATCACCGCGATGATCGGCGCGTCCATCGCTCTTTCCATCTCGGATATCCCGTGGAACGGACCTATCGGCGGCGTGTTCGTCGGCAAGGTCGGCGAAAAATTCATCATCAACCCGACCGCGGACGAGAGAGCGGACAGCGACCTCCAGCTGACCGTCGCGGCGACCGAGAAGAAGGTCGTAATGATCGAGGCGGGCGCGAACGAGGTTTCGGATTCTGATATGTTCGCGGCTATCATGCTCGCTCACGAAGAAATCAAGAAGCTCATCGTCTTCATAAACCAGATCGTCTCCGAGATCGGCAAGCCGAAGTTCTCCTATCCGTCCGGAGAGCTTGACCACGATATGTTCGACAAGATTTTCGCTTTCTGCGAGAAGGACGTCATGAACGCTCTCGACACCGACGACAAGAACGTCCGCGACGCGAGAATGGTTCCGGTTCAGGACGCCATCATGGCTCAGTTCGGCGAGGAGTACCCGGATCTCGAGGTAGTTTACCCCGAGCTCATCTATAAGATTCAGAAGAAGATCGTCCGCCGCTGGCTCCTCGAGGATCACAAGCGCGTTGACGGCAGAAGAATGGATCAGATCAGACCGCTCGCCGCTGAGGTCGGTTTCCTGCCGAGAACGCACGGAAGCGGACTCTTCACCCGCGGTCAGACTCAGGTCATGACGATCGCGACCCTCGGCCCGATCTCCGACGCGCAGATGCTCGACGGTATCGACGAGGAAGAGTCGAAGAGATATATGCACCACTACAATATGCCCGGTTACTCGACAGGTGAGGCGAAGGCTTCGCGCGGCGCGGGCAGACGTGAGATCGGTCACGGAGCTCTCGCTGAGAGATCGCTCGTTCCGGTGCTCCCGTCGGTCGAGGAGTTCCCGTATGCGATAAGACTTGTTTCTGAGGTCGTTTCGTCGAACGGTTCGACGTCTCAGGGTTCGGTCTGCGGCTCGACTCTCGCGCTTATGGACGCCGGCGTGCCGATAAAGGCTCCGGTCGCCGGAATCTCCTGCGGACTTATCACCGCCGAGGACGGGACATGGACGACCATGATCGATATCCAGGGTCTCGAGGACTTCTACGGCGATATGGACTTCAAGGTCGCGGGCACTCACAAGGGTATCACCTCCATCCAGATGGACCTCAAGATCGACGGTCTTACCCCGGAGATCATCCGCGAGGCGCTCGCCGTCACCCATAAGGGACGCGATTACATCATCGACGAGGTGCTCCTCAAGGCGATAGACCGCCCGAGAGCAGAGGTTTCGAAGTACGCTCCGAAGATGCTCACGATGAAGATCAACCCCGAAAAGATCCGCGAAGTCATCGGTACGGGCGGAAAGGTCATACAGAAGATCACCGCCGACACCGGCGCGAAGATCGACATCGAGGAGACCGGAGATATCTTCATCTCCGCCGTCAACCCGGATTCCGCTTACGCCGCTAAGAAGATCATCGAGGGCATCGTCTTTGAGCCGGTTCCCGGCGAGATCTACGACGGTAGAGTAACGAGGATCATCCCGATCGGCGCGTTTGTCGAGATCGCTCCCGGCAAGGAAGGTCTCGTCCACATCTCGAAGCTCGAGAACCGCCGCGTCGAAAAGGTCGAGGATGTCTGCCAGGTAGGCGACGAAATGCGCGTCAAGTTCCTCGGCACCGACGAGAAGGGGCGTCTGAACCTCTCCCGCAAGGACGCGTTCTTAAGATAAGTAAGACAGAATAATAAAGCGGGGCGCAGTCAATTTGCGTCCCGCCTTTGTATAACCCGCGGGAATGCAAAGGAGAAGAGAAGATGAACAATAACCGGAACACCCCGAACGGGCAGAACAGACAGAACGGTCAGCGTCCGACTGGTCAGCGTCCGACCGGTCAGCGCCCGGCAAATCAACGACCGGCGGGGCAGAGACCGAGCGGTCAGCGCCCGACAAGTCAGCAGTATCCGCCGCAGAATCAGCACCGCCGGATGAACGAGACCTACGATTTCTACCCGCCGGTGCGGCACAGATCGAGAAAACAGGCGGAGCGGGCGAGAGCGCTCGTCATACTGACCGTCGTAATACTCGTGATGCTCGTCGTCGCTCTCGTGATATTCATGGTGAGATGCGCGTCCGGAGCAATCGGCGGCGGGGGCACGACCGAAAGCACCAGCGATACCGCGCCCGTCACGTCGACCGAGCCTGTCACCGAAACGACCGAACCCGTGACCGAAACGACGGCGCCTCCGCAGTCGGACTATGAGTACAAGCAGATGTCCGCGTCCGCGATGCACAAGGGCTACCTG
>URCP01000150.1 GCA_900546315.1 uncultured Eubacteriales bacterium | reverse complement strand
GGCTTATAAGCAGGTCGACGCCGGTGCCCTCACAGAGCGTGTTCCACCATCTCACGAGCACGTCATATTTTGCGGCAGGCGTGGAGAAGCGCCAGTATATCTGCGGCGCGAGGTAATCGACATATCCGCCCTCGACCCAGGCTGTCGGGTCACAGTAGATGCTCTTGTATGACTCAAGCCCGGAGGTGTCGCTCCCGCCGTTCTTCCCGTCGTCGTTCCGCCAGATGCCGAACGGCGCGACGCCGAACTTGCAGTCGGTGTTTACAGACTTTATCGCCGTATGGCATTCCTCGATCATCGCGTTGACGTTTGCGCGGCGCCAGTCGCCTTTATCCTTGCCGTTTCCGTATTTCGAGTAGCTGTCCGCGTCGTCGAAATCTATTATCGCGCCGTTCTCACTCACAGGATAAGGATAGAAATAGTCGTCAAACAGTATACCGTCAACGTCATAGTTCTCCGCTATCTCTTTTACCCCGTCGGCTATCAGTTTCCTGACCTCCGGTATCGCCGGGTCATAGTATAGTTTTCCGTCCGCGTAGGCGACCGTCCACTCGGGGTGCTGTCTCGCGGGGTTCGCTGCGGCGAGCTTTGACACATCGGTGTTCGGGTTTGCCTGCGTTCCGGTCGTGACGCGGAGCGGGTTCACCCACGCGTGAATCTTTATGTTCTCCGCGTGTGCCTTTTCGATCAGGTACGCAAGAATATCGAGATCATCGACGCCCTTTCCCTGTTCCCCGCTGACTACGTTTGACGCCGGGAATATCTTCGAGTCATAGAGCGCGTCGGACGCGGGTCTGACCTGAAAGTACAGCGCGTTCAGGTTCGCGTCCTCCGCGGCAGCAATGATATCGTCAATCTCCGCTCTCAGCTCGTCCGCGCTCATTCCCTGTTTTGACGGGAAGTTTATGTTCGCAGCCGTCGCGATATAAGCGCCCCTCACCTCGGCGTCGGGGTTCACGAGCCTTTCGGTCGTAGCGGACTCCGGCGATGTTTCGTCTCCGACCGGGAGTTCGGGTTCCGGGGTGACGTCTTCAATCGGATTTCCGCCCATCTTCGGCTGTATCAGGAAGAAATACGCTGCCGCGGCGAGTGACGACGCCAGCATAAAACCGGCGAGAGCCGCCGCTATTATCGGAAGCGCCCTGCTCCCGCGCTTTGGTCTGCGTCTGTGTCCGCCACGTGGGATTTCAGTCGTGTTCATATCCATATCGGCAATATATCCTTTCTTTCTTAATTCTGTTATTATAATATTATAACAAAAATCGACACGATTTGCAACAGGTTCTGAGTAATTCATATGTGAATTTTATTGCAGTCTGACAGGAAATATTCAGGCATAAGCAAATCAGCGGAAGAATATGCTTGTCTTGACAAATAAAGGAAAGGATTGGCACACATGCGGACTCACACGATCATCTCATTCATAAGCTTCACGCTCGCGCTGATAACAGGCTGCGCGCTTCTCCGGCTCGTCGTGATGAAACGACCGGCAAAGGAGACAGGAACCGATAGAGCTGACCATTACCTCATTATAATCGACGCCGGTCACGGAGGCATGGACGGCGGCGCCGTCGGGGTGAACGGCGTCCTCGAAAAGGACCTCAACCTCTCGGTCGCGAAGAAGCTCTCCGCGATATGCTCCGCCGCAGGGGTCGACAACATCCTGACAAGGACCGAGGACGCGATGCTCGTCGACGACTCGGTGAAAAGCCACCGCAAGATGCACGACCTGAAAAACCGCGTCAGCACAGCGGAGGGCGCCGCCGCGGACGGGGTCATCCCGATCTTCATAAGCATCCACATGAACAACTTCCCGTCGGACAGATACTCAGGTCTACAGGTGTGGTACTCGAAGAACGACCCGCGCGGCTCAGCCCTCGCCATAAAGATACAGGAAACAGCAAAAACCTACCTCGACCCTTCAAACGACCGGCAGACCAAGGCGGCGGGATCGTCAATCTATGTGCTCGACAGGATAAGAATTCCGGCTGTGCTCGTCGAGTGCGGGTTCCTGTCAAATCCGGGCGAGTGCGAAAAGCTGTGCTCCGACAGTTACCAGACGCAGCTCGCGGCGGCGATATTCGCGGGGATCGCGGGCTTCACAGGCGGCGAGTGACATCTTCCGAAAAAACGCAATAATTTTCATATAAATGTGTTGGAAAAAGGCACATGTGTTGTTGTATAATATTCTCATACAGGACTCACGGTCCAGAAATAATGGAGGATACTTTATGCTTCAGAACACACGCACGCCCCTCGACGGCGGATGGAAGCTCCGGTACGTCGAAAACAAGCGGTTCAGGAAAGAGAACAAGGACATCTCGACCATAGCCGCGCTGAAACTCACCGGATGGCAGTCTGTTGACGCCGTAGTTCCCGGAAACTTTGAGCTCGATTTCGAGCGCGCCGGGCTCATCAGCGACCCGTTCTTCGGGTGCAACACGATTGAAAACGAGAAGTTCGAGAACCTGCACCTCGTCTACTCGCGTAGATTCACCCTTGAAAACGAGCCGGATGAGAACACCTTCCTCGTCTTCGAGGGCATCGACACTGTTGCGGACATCTTCGTCAACGGAAAACTCATCGGACAGACCGACAATATGCTCATCCCCTTTGAGTTTTGCGGAGCGAACCTGAAAAAGGGCGAGAACGAGATCGTCGTCCACATCACCCCCGCCGTCATCGCCGCGAGGGAATACGAGGTTCCGGTCACCTGCACGCATCAGCCCACCGGCTTCGATTCGCTCTTCATCCGTAAAGCCCCGCATATGTACGGCTGGGACATCATGCCGCGCGCGGTCACGGGCGGTATATGGAGACCCTGCTATGTCCTCGAAAAGAGACAGGACAGGATAGACGACCTCTTCATCTGGACGAACAACCTGAACGGCGAGAACACCTACGCCGAGTTCGGTTTCTTCTGGAATCTCACGGTGTCCGAGGACGAGATACGCGACTACACGCTGAGGCTTCACGGCGAGTGCGGCGACAGTAAGTTCGACTGGGAGAAGAAGCGTCGCTGGCACACCGCTGGCAGATGCTCGGTCGGGATAAACAACCCGAAGCTCTGGTGGCCGCACGGCTACGGCGACGCGAACCTGTACGATATCACCGCTACACTTCTCTACAAGGGCGAGCCTGTATTTGAACACAAGGCGCGCACGGGTCTCAGAACCATCGAGCTCGACCGCACAAGCACCACCGACAAGGAAGGACACGGCGAGTTCTGCTTCCACATCAACCACACGAAGATCTTCTGGCACGGCTCGAACTGGGTTCCGGTCGACGCGTACCACTCCCGCGACGCGAAGCGCCTTCCGGACATACTCCCGATGCTCACAGATATCGGCTGCAACTGCGTCAGGTGCTGGGGCGGCAACGTGTATGAGGACGACATTTTCTACGACTTCTGCGACGAAAACGGAATCATGGTCTGGCAGGACTTCTGCCACGCCTGCGGCATCAACCCGCAGACCGACGACTACTGCGCAAGATTCCAGAGCGAGGTCGAAAAGATTGTCAGACGTCTCCGCAATCACACTTCCATAATCCTCTGGGCGGGAGACAACGAGGTCGACGAGTGCTACCACTGGACGGGCGGATACGTCAGGCGCGACCCGAACAAGAACCGCCTCACCCGAGAGGTCATACCGAAAGTCCTGAACGCCCACGACTTCACGCGTCCGTACATACCTTCCTCTCCATATGTCGACGAGAACGCCTTCATAACCGGCGGGAGCATCTCCGAACAGCACCTCTGGGGACCGCGCGACTACTTCAAGGGGAACTTCTACAGAAATTCCGTCTGCCACTTCGCGTCCGAGACCGGTTATCACGGCTGTCCGTCGCCGGAGAGCCTGAAGCGCTACATCAGACCTGAGCAGCTCTGGCACTGGAGAAAATACCCGGACAACGACTACATACCGAAGGACGACTGGTGCTGTCACGCCGCCT
>URCP01000149.1 GCA_900546315.1 uncultured Eubacteriales bacterium | reverse complement strand
TGTCCGTCTTTCAAAATTCACGACCCTATGTCGTGAAAGCCTCAAAACTGTTTGGTCTGAAAATTCATTTTCAGACTGTTACCCATTCAGTTAAAATAATAGCAAAGTGTTATCTTCCCGGAAGCATTCTCACCGGTTTTCGGGCAGGCAGCCCTGTCCGCCGTACCGAAGCCCGGCACCCACAATATCCCGTCGTCGTCACAGACGACCGGCAGACTGTCGCGCTCGGTCTTCCCGAGCCCGCGGTCGTTGCAGAGCTTCTTAAGTTTTCTCGTCATACCGCCGTACACCCAGCTGTCACCGTCCGTGCGGGAACGCACGAACAATATATGTTTTATTTTATCAGAATTTAATTCAGTGCGTATTGATGATTTGTAAATATTTTTAAGTTTTCCGGTATATTTTTCAATTTCACCGATTTCCGGACTTTCCGCGTACATATATATCGCGCTTTTGCCGGGAATCAGCTCATTGAGCCCGGGTTTCAGAGAGATTTCGGGTATCTTTGCGTCAGCGTCATCACCTGTTGCTCTCCCGATCACGAGATATCTTGTCCCGCCGCGCTTCACAATGCCGGCCGACATCCTTTCCGGAAGCGACACGCTGATCTCCTCCCCGGATTGCGGAAGTCTCATGACGGCGTCTATCTGTTTTGCCGACAGCGCGGTTTCCGAGACGAGAGAGAACATACGCATGACAGCCCGCGACGCGACCGGCGACGGCGCTCCCGCGAGCTTATCCGCCTGTATCGTCACGCGGTCAGCGCTCACCTCGCACTCACGGGTAAGTCCCTCCGCGAGAGACGTCAGATACTCCGCGTCCTTCCTCGCCGCCGAGGTGAGCCTCTGAACCGCGTCCGTGAAGGATGGGTTCAGTTTCCCGAACGCCGGGACGAGCGTGTGACGGATATAATTTCTCGTATAAGCGGTGTCGGCGTTCGTGCTGTCGGTGACATACTCCGCGCCGATCGACCCGCAGGCGGCGATGATATCTTTCTTTGAGAGATATATCAGCGGTCTCACGACCCTGTACTGTCCCATCGCCCGCACCGGCGGGATCCCGGAAAGACCGTCGACACCTGCGCCGCGCGCGATATTGAACAGAAGCGTCTCCGCGTTGTCGTCCGCGTTGTGCGCGGTCGCGGCAATGTTCAGGCGGTCGTCCTCCGAAAGAAGCCGTTCAAGGGTCTCGTAACGGAAGTTTCTCGCCTCCTCCTCGAGCCCTTTGCCGGATTCCCTCGCCATAGCCGGGATATCCGCCGTGACAAGCTTGAAATCGACCCCGAGCGTATCGCAGGTCCTCCCGCAATGCTCCGCGTCCCTCTCCGCCTCGCCGCCGCGTATGCGGTGATTCACATGTACGGCGGCAATATAAATACCATGCTCCGCGCAGTAATCACGCATGAGCCGCAGCAAAAGCGTCGAGTCGGCGCCGCCGGAATAACCGACGAGCACTCCCCGCGCCCCGTCAAACATCCTATACTCACGCGCGGCGGCGAGAAAAGCCGCCCTCGCCGCAGCGTATTGTCTGTCAACAAAAGGCATACCGCGCCCCCTTCGTCACTGCGCCATCTCCTCGGGCGCCAGCGACGTGAATTTCGTGTACTGACCGAACCATCCCATCTCGACCTTTCCGGTCGCGCCGTGACGGTTCTTCGCGATTATGACCTCCGCGACATTCTGCTTCGACGGGTCGGTCTGGTAATAGTCACGGTTCAGAAACATTACGACGTCCGCGTCCTGCTCGATCGCTCCCGAGTCTCTCAGGTCTGACAGCATAGGCGTCTTATCCGTTCTCGACTCCGGGCTTCTTGAGAGCTGCGCGCAGCATATAAGCGGCACCTGAAGCTCCTTCGCGAGGATCTTCAGATTTCGCGATATATCCGCGACCTCCTGTACTCTGTTGTCTATCCGCCTGTCGCTCTGCATGAGCTGGAGGTAATCTATGACCACAAGCCCGAGATTCTTGACCCGTCTGAGCTTTGCCTTCATGGCGGTCGCGCCGATTCCAGTCGTATCATCTATGAATATATCGCACTCCGAAAGCTGCGAGGACGCGTGCGCGAGCTTTGTCCAGTCGTCATCCGTGAGCTCTCCCGAGCGGATATTATGGCTGTCGACCATAGCCTCACTCGAAAGCATTCTCGAAACCAGCTGCTCCGCCGACATCTCGAGCGAGAAAACACACACCGCCTTCTTCGTCTCTCTCGCGACGCTCGTCGCGATATTAAGCGCGAAGCTCGTCTTACCCATACCAGGTCTCGCGCCGATAAGAATAAGATCGCTCTTACCCATTCCGACAAGCACCTTATCAAGATCGCCGAAGCCGGTAGGCGTTCCCATAGTCTCCGCGCGGTTAGTCTGGAGAAGATGCAGATGCTCATAAGTCGACACAAGCACCTCACGGATATGCGTGAACCCCTTCTGCTCATTTCCCTCAGCTATGGCAAAGATTCTCTGCTCAGCGTTCCCGAGAATATGTGACACGTCGTCCTCAGCCGAATACGCCGACTCGGATATCTCCTCCGACGCCGTTATCAGGCTCCGAAGAATACTCTTATCCTTGACAATCTGCGCATAATCCGCGACATTCGCCGCCGACGGCACAACGTCCGCAATCAGCTTTATATAAGACTGACTCGTCTTCTCGTCATACACGCCCCTGTGAACGAGCGTATCGATAAGCGTAACGACATCAATCGACCTGTTCTGAAGATAAAGATCCTGCATAGCGAGATATATCTGCACATGACTATCAATATAAAAATCCTCGCTCTTCAGTATTCCCGCAATGACATTGAAGCATTCCGGATCAATAAGTATCGACCCGAGCACAGACTGCTCAGCCTCAAGCGAAAACGGCAGCTTCCTCTGGATAAGTTCGCCCTCAGCCATCTTTATTTATCTTCTTCGACGTCAACGACAACCTTACCGGTCACCTCAGAATGAAGCTTGACGCTGACCGTGGTCTTGCCGAAATTCTTTATCGGTCTGTCAAGAAGTATCTTTCTCTTATCGACAACTATCCCGAACTGACCCTTAAGCGCGTCCGCGATCTCCTTCGACGTCACCGAACCGTAAATGCAGCCGTCAGCGCCAACCTGATTCTTAAACTTCAAAGTAATCGTCTCAAGCTTCGCCGCGATATCCTTAGCGTTCTGAAGCTCAACCGCCTGACGGTGCTTCTCCGCCTCCTCGCGCCCCTTTATCTCATTCAGCGCCTTATTGTCCGCGATAACCGCAAGCCCGCGCGGAAGCAGAAAATTGCGCGCGTATCCGTCCGACACGTCAATAAGCTGACCTTTTTTGCCCTGGGTCTTTACGTCCTGTGTAAGTACTACCTTCATTTTTAATTTCTCCTTATATGTTTGTTTGCAGGGGGAGGGAAAGCCCTTCGAGAAGGGCTTTCCCTCCCCCTGCACCCCCTCCTTTTTCCCAAGCTTCAAAAATCGGGAAAAGCAAGAGTTTATTCCTTTTTCATGTAGTCGTCGATAGCTGATTTCAGGCTTGTAAGTGCCGACGCCATCGTGACATTCTTAAGCAGTGCGCCCGCCGCCTCGTAGTAGCCGCCGCCGCCCATCTTCTCGAGTATCAGCTGAACATTGACATTGCCCGCCGATCTCGCCGATATATGAACACTGTCGTCTATATGGACCAGCGCAAACGACGCCATAACGCCGCTCACTCCAAGCAGCTTGTCCGCCGCCTTCGCCGCCGCGATCCTGTCCTGCGGAGTTCCGTCCCCGTCGCTCATGGATATCGCGAATATCTGACGATAAGTCACAACATTCATCGAGAACTTCGCCTCGCGCATGAAATCGTCAAGATCCGACTTAAAGAAATACTGCACCTCCGACGGGCTCGCCCCCTCCGAGCGCAGATAAAGCGCCGCACTGAAAGTACGCACCCCAGTATTCCGCGAAAACTGCTTCGTATCAAGCAGCATTCCAGCGTAAAGCACATCCGCCTCCTCACGATGCAGCCCGCCCATAGGCAGCGCCTGCTCAAGTATCTCAGCGGTCAGCTCACAGGCCGAAGACGCCGACGGCTCAATATAAGTTATAGCCGGCTGACGCTTATAATCCCCGGTCTTGCGGTGGTGGTCAATGATCACGATAGTATCGACATTCGCCGCGATATCCGGCGCCGCGAACTGCGCAGGATTATTGACGTCAACAATGACAAGCAGAGTATCCGGATGAATCATATCCTGTCCGACGAAATTGTCGACAAACATATCCGCGTACTCCGGCAGAGTCTCCACCCGCTGAATCGCGCTCCGTATATTCGTGTCCCCGCGGTTGACGACGATATTGCACTTAACGCCGCAGAACATCGCGAGTCTCGCG
>URCP01000148.1 GCA_900546315.1 uncultured Eubacteriales bacterium | reverse complement strand
GAATTTTGAAAGACGGACAAGCCGTCTTTCAAAACCGCCTCAAAACTGTAAGTTACTACGAAAGGTATGGTCATAAATATGAGACAGGAATTCATTCTCGACAAAGAGTGGCGCTTCCTCCCGTCTGCGGGAGTTGTAGAAGCGCAGAAGACGCATTCCGATTCCTACAACTCCTCCAAGGCGGGACAGGAGCGCGGAATACCGAACATGAACTTTGACGACAGCGATTGGAAAGTCGTCGACCTCCCGCACGACTACATGACAGAGTCGGAGTTTTCTCCCGACAACCTCATCTCGCACGGCTACAAGGGCAGACACGACGCGTGGTACCGCAAGTCGTTCGTTCTCCCTTCTGAGCTTTCCGGAAAGCATATCATGCTCTCTTTCGAGGGCATGGCGGTCACGGCGAGGGTGTATGTGAACGGTTCTCTCATGGGAAGATCGTTCAGCGCTTACGCTCCGCTCGACATAGATATCACTGACCGCGCGTTCTTCGGGGACAGGGTCAACACGATCGCCGTTTACATAGACGGTCTGTCCACCGAGGGCTGGTGGTATGAGGGCTCCGGCATCTACCGCCACGTCCGCCTTTATGTGAAGGAACCCCTGCACATCGCGCAGTACGGCGTGTTCGCGAAGCCCGTCCTCGACGAGAAGACCGCGAACGACTGGGATCTCGACGTCGGCGTGACGATCGAGAATTCCTCCTACACCCGCGGCGCCTGCACGGTCCGCGCGGAGCTGTGGGACGGTGAGACGAAGCTCGCCGACACCGAATCCGCCCCGATTTTCTGTGACGGCGACGCGAAGGCTGAGGCAAAGTGCACACTCCGCGTCGAGAACCCGCGCCGCTGGGACATCGACACGCCGGAGCTCTATACCGTAAAGACGATTCTCGCCGATATGGACGGGAATGTCATCGACACCGACTCGGTGAAGACCGGTTTTCGCACTTTCACCGTTGACGCGGACAAGGGCTTCTTCCTCAACGGCAGACCGGTCAAGCTCATGGGAACCTGCAACCATCAGGACCACGCGGGCGTCGGCGTCGCGGTTCCGGACTCGGTGCAGTACTACAGAATAAAGCGTCTCAAGGAGATGGGCACGAACGCGTACCGCTGCTCGCACAATATGCCCGCGAAGGAGATCCTCGACGCCTGCGACGAGCTCGGTATGCTCGTCATGGACGAGAACCGCCGCTTTGAGTCCCGCCCCGAGGTCATCGGACACGTCGAGAAGATGGTTCTCCGCGACCGCAATCACCCGTCGGTCGTCATGTACTCGCTCTTCAACGAGGAGCCTATGCAGGGAACCAAGGAGGGCGGAAACATCTTCCGCCGCATGAAGAGCGCGGTTCTTCGCCTCGACGACACCCGTCTCATCACGGGCGCGATGAACGGCGGACAGAACAACGCCGACGGCGCTTCGTCCGATATGGATGTCACCGGTATCAACTACAATGTTCCGGGCGGCGTTGCCGAGTATCACAGGCTTTATCCGAAGCACCCGGTCGTCGGCTCCGAGAACAACAGCGCGATCTCGACCCGCGGCTGCTACAAGACCGACAACGAGAAGCATCAGCTCGCCTGCTACGACGAGGAGGTCGTGCCGTGGGGTCAGCTTATAAAGACCACATGGAAGTTCACGCGTGAGAACGATTGGTTCGGCGGCATATTCATCTGGACCGGCTTCGATTACCGCGGAGAGCCGACGCCGTATCAGTGGCCGTCGATCGGCTCGCAGTTCGGCATCATGGATACCTGCGGCTTCCCGAAGGACTCGTTCTTCCAGAACAAGGCGTGCTTCACGAAGGAGCCGATGCTCCATCTGCTCCCGCACTGGAACTGGAAGGAAGGCGACACCGTCCGCGTCATGACCGCGTCCAACTGCGAGGAGGTCGAGCTCTTCCTGAACGGTGAGTCCCTCGGACGCAAGAAGAGCGACTGCTGCGCTCCCGCTGAGTGGGAAGTGAAGTTTGTCCCCGGAAAACTCTCCGCGGTCGCTTATAATCAGGGAATGATCGTCGCGAGGGCGGAAACTGAGACGACCGGCGCTCCGGCAAGAGTTGTCATCGAGCCGGATCGCACATACATAAACGACGACGGAATGGATACGGTTCCGTTCAACCTCTCGGTCGTTGACGCCGAGGGAAGGACGGTCGAGACCGCGTCTGATCTCATGAACATTGAGCTTATCGGCGACGCGACGCTGCTCGGCGTCGGAAACGGCGACCCGAACTGCCTCGAGAGCGACCATGAGCCGCGCCGCAGCCTCTTTGCCGGTCACGCGCAGGCTCTCATCCAGTCGAAGCCGGGCGCTGAGAAGGTCGGGATAAAGGTTACGGCTGACGGGCTCGAGAGCGCCGTCTGCGAGCTTGAGGTGCGCCATGTCACGCGTCCGGCGTATGTCTACGCTACCGAGTGCCGCGACATCTCCGGGTTCACCGTTTCCTCGGAGACCTATGAGAGCGAGCCGGATCCGCTCATGGAGATCGCCGACAACGACATGAACTCGTTCGAGCCGGTGTCCTTCGACCCGTGGCATATTTCCGGCGGCTTCAAGTCCGGATACAGGATATTCCGCGCGTTCATGAACATCCCGAAGTCGGCGGACCCGACCAAGAGCGGCGAGTTCGCACTCGACGTGAAGGAGCTGTTCGCGTCCAGCGCGAAGGTCTTTGTCGACGGCGTGTGCGTGTTCGACGGAGAAACTAAGTCCGGCGCGCCGCTCGCAGTGTCGTTCAGACCGGGCAGGACCGGGAAGGCGGAGCTGCGCGTCATGCTCGAGGCGGCGAAGGACGGAGATTCCGGAATCAAGGGCGGAGTTGTGCTCAGGATGAAGTGATCATGATACGTCCGGACGGCGGAAAATCACGGTTTTCCGCCATCCGGCGCGTGTTTCGCGGTTTTCTCTGAAAGCGGAATCTGATTCTGCTTTTAATAAATTAAAATTATAAAACCGCGATTTTGCCGCGAATATAGAATTCCAGCTTTTTGGTTGTGCATTACTGCCAAAATCTATGGTTGAAATTTGGGGAAAAAAACTCTTTCAATTTGCGGGAAATTATGATACAATATTATGCGTAAGATAATCGGAATCCGGGCGGCGGGCGTCCATGCTTTCCGTGCCTGTTTCGGCTAACATAATCAGGAGGATTATACCACTAATGGCAAGCTTATCACTCAGACATATTTATAAAAAGTATCCGGGCGGAGTTACCGCCGTTTCTGACTTCTGCCTTGAGATCAAGGATAAGGAGTTCATCATTTTCGTCGGTCCTTCCGGCTGCGGAAAGTCCACCACTCTTCGTATGATCGCTGGTCTTGAGGAGATCACCGAGGGCGAGCTCTTCATCGGAGACAAGCTCGTCAACGACGTCGCTCCTAAGGACAGAGATATCGCGATGGTGTTCCAGAACTACGCTCTGTACCCGCACATGTCCGTGTTCGACAACATGGCGTTCGGTCTGAAGCTCCGCAAGGTGCCGAAGGAAGAGATCAAGAGAAAGGTCGAAGAGGCCGCTCGTATCCTCGATATCACTCACCTGCTCGACAGAAAGCCGAAGGCTCTGTCCGGCGGTCAGAAGCAGCGTGTCGCGCTCGGCCGTGCTATCGTCCGCGACCCGAAGGTCTTCCTTCTCGACGAGCCGCTGTCGAACCTCGACGCTAAGCTCCGTGCGACGATGAGAACCGAGCTCACCAAGATTCATAAGAGACTCGGCACCACCTTCATCTACGTTACCCACGACCAGGTCGAGGCAATGACCATGGCAACGAGAATCGTTGTCATGAAGGATGGTCTCATCCAGCAGGTCGATACTCCTCAGAACCTCTACGACGTTCCGGTCAACCTCTTCGTTGCTGGATTCATGGGTACTCCTCAGATGAACTTCATCAACGCAAAGCTTGAGAAGAAGGGTGAGGATGTTTATATCAACTTCGCAGGCAACTCGCTGAAGCTCCCGAACGATAAGGCACAGAATCCGGCTCTGAAGGATTATATCGGCAAGGAAGTCATTGCCGGTCTCAGACCTGAGTGCATCCACGATGAGCCGATGTATCTCTCCAGCATGGCTGATCATGTCATCACCTGCACTGTTGACGTCACCGAGCTTATGGGTAATGAAATATTCCTGTATCTCGCAGCTGACGAGGAGCAGTCTCTCACTGCCCGCGTTTCGAGCCGTTCTACCGCTCGCGCAGGCGATACTGTCAAGGTCGCACTCGATATGTCGAGAATGCATATCTTCGACAAGGATACTGAGCGCTGCATCGTTCACTAAGGTGTTGCCGCGAAAAACGGCATAGTCCGCTGTCGCGCCGATAAGCGCCGACTGACGAAGACAAGTTAAGGCAACACCGCACAACCACAATAAAGCAAATCGGTGATGCGAAACGATGGCAAATAGTGTAGAATTTCCCTGT
>URCP01000147.1 GCA_900546315.1 uncultured Eubacteriales bacterium | reverse complement strand
CTCTCTCATGGCTTTTTTCTCCTTGTTTTTATTTCTGGAGTTATTTTTGCCATTTACACGGTTCGGTATTCAGACTCACTCGATGTGACCGCGCCGGAACTGCGCCGGGGAAACGCCGGTCACGGCCTTGAAACGGTGCGTGAAAGTGTAGACGTCCGCGAATCCGAGCCGCTCAGCGACTGTCGAGATCGGCACGCCGGACGCGATCGCGTTCTTTGCCTCGGTGATGCGCCGGTCGATGCGATACTTTCCGGGCGTGATTCCGTACTGTGACTGGAAACGTCTTCTAAAAATGTCGTAGTGCATCCCGCACTTTCGCGCGACCTCCTCGAGCGTGATCTGCGAGTACGGGTCATCCAGCAGCGCGCGTCCGCGGAGCATCGGCGACGATGTGCGTTCTGTGGCGATTCCGGTGAGGTCGATTGTGTAGTGAATCAATCTTGGCAACATATTGTAATAATCGGTAATCTCACACTTACAAAGATCAGTGCAAATAGATGAAAATTCATCAAACATAGTCTTGCTGAACTCAACGTTTCCGACCGGCGGAATCAGCGACAGCTCAGGAATCATCAGCGAAAAAGCCGGGTAAAACTCGTTCGGCAGATCGAAGAAGGCGCGAAAGCTCTTAGAATCATCGAGAAAAAGATGATATTTTCTGCCCGGTCGGCGCAGGCAGTAGCAGTTTCCGGCTATCGGATAGGTCACGCCACCCTCCTCGTAATGGCCGTTTCCGGTGAGAATCCACGAAATCACGAACTGGTCGTCGTTCGCGCCGGGGATCCGGTTGTGCACTTCACTTGTCAAAGAAGTGCCGAAACGCAGCTGCGTGCCGCTTATGTAATTCAGATTGCCCTTTGCGCGCGAGAGAATGTTTTCTAAGTCGTTCATAATTGCCTCCATCCCAAAAATGACAAAAGGGTGCGTGAAAACAGCATTTACTTTTCCTCATGAATATTATACAATATTATTACGGAAAATGCAATAGCAAATCCGAAATTAGGGAGGAGTTTTATGAAAAAAATCATTTCAATGGCGATTTTCGCCGCGCTTCTGCTCTCCGCCACTTCCTGCGCCGGGTCGGCGGGAGACGGCAGCAGCGTTACTGTGCAAAATGACGAAACGACTTCGGACGAAACATCGGCTGATACGGTGAATCAGGTTCTGCCGGACATTCCTGAGCGCGCGGATTACGGTGGATATGAGTTCCGTGTGCTCTACGAAGTTACAGGTTGGGGCACCTACACGGAAGAGCACCTCGATTTCGACTCGGAAACGGGCGATGTATTGTCCGACGCGATCTATCGGCGCAACCGGCTCTGCGAGGATAAGTACAATTTCAAGCTCGTCAATATAGACAAAAAAGATGTCACGACCACTTTGAACGCGACAATCCTTTCCGGTGACGATGAATACGATCTGGCAATGGTCACATATGGATGGGCGAAAGGAACCGACGCTTTGGTAGATTTCAACACAGTCCCGCACATTGGTCTCGACAAGCCTTGGTGGAACAGCAGCGCGTCAGAGCAGATGCAGGTGGACGGAATGCTCACCAACACGCTCTCTGATTTTATGATCACGCACAGGGACGGCACCGTCGCGATGTTCTTTAATAAGAAGCTCGCGGAAAATTACCAGCTCGAAAATTTATACGAAACTGTCAGAAATGGCAAGTGGACACTCGATAAATTATCTGAATGTACCAAAAATGTAGCTGTCGATCTTGACGGAGACGGAAAGATGACTGACGTTGATATGTACGGTTACTCGGCACTTGACTCGAATTCCTTCACTTATCTGATATACGGCGCGGGTGAAAAGCTTGTCACAATGGACGATGACGGCAAGCCGAAGCTTGATATTAATAATGAACGATTCATTACGAAATATCAGAAAGTTGTTGAAACTGTGCAAAGTGACAACAAGTGGTACTGCCCGAAGTACAACAAGAACTCCGGTACGGACGGCGACCAGTCGATCTTCCGCGTTTTCCACGAAAATCGCGCGCTTTTCCTGTCGCACGGCATCGGTTCCGCGAAAAAATTTCGCGATATGGACAACGATTTCGGCGTTCTGCCCGCCCCGAAATATGACGAGGCGCAGGAAAATTACCAGAACGTCATCGACGCCGGAAAATTCATGGTGATTCCGAAGACCGCGCAGGATCTCGACCGCACGGGCGTTATCCTCGAGTCGCTCTCTTATGAGGGTTACAAGAGCGTTATCAACGCTTATTACGACACAATGCTCAAAAATAAGCTGATGCGCGACGAAGATTCTATCGAAATGCTCGATAAATACATCTTCCCGAACACGGTCGTGAAGAATTTCTTCTACGCGGACGTGCAGAACACGATTCAGGATATAGTGAAAAAGCCCGAATCGATGGCTTCAACAATCGCTTCAAGGGAAGAGTCTCTTCAGAAGAAAATCGACAAGATATATGACACATTCACCAATGAATAAATATTCATTGCAATGAATATATCAGCCAAAGTAAAAAGGAGAAATGAATAAATATGCAGACATATCATGAAAACGCGAAAGAACTTCCGATCGCCGGTGAATACGACGTCATCGTCGCGGGCTCCGGACCTGCCGGAACTGCGGCAGCCGTGATGGCAGGACGCATGGGCGCGAAGGTCCTCATCATCGAGTGGAACAACGCGATCGGCGGTATATCGACTTCCGGTATGATGAGCCACTGGACCGGCTCTGTCACGTCACCGCTGTACACGGAAATTTTACAAAGATCCGCCGACATGAACGAAGACGAGCAGAAAGGGAATATTCAACAGTTTATCAACCCTGAAAATCTCAAATCCGTTTACTTTGACATGCTGAAGGACGCGAACGTTGATGTACTTTTGTACACTTTCGTCTGCGGGGTCGTCATGGAGGGCGATCAGCTGACCGGCGTCATCACCGAATCGAAGAGCGGGCGCAGAGTTTTCCACTCGAAGGTTGTAGTCGATGGGACCGGAGACGGCGATGTCGCGGCTTTCGCGGGCGTCGAATACCACAAGGGCAGGGAATCGGACGGCAAAATGCAGCCCGCGACTCTCATGTTCAAGGTCGCGGGCGTCGATATGTCGCGCGCGGTGCTGCTCGGTTCCTTCGAGTCGACCTATCAGACCGAGAAGGGCGAACTTCAGGCTCTCGCGAAGGAGCACATTCCGTATCCGGCGGGACATCTTCTGGCTTACAAATCGACACTTCCGGGAATTGTCACTTGCAATATGACCAATTGCACCGATATTGACGGAACAAAAGCGGAAGATCTGACGAGAGCGGAGATTGTCTGCCGCAGCCAGATGCCCGCGATAGTGAAATATTTACGAGAGTTCGTCCCGGGATTTGAAAACTGCTACATTATCAGCGCCGGATCGATGATGGGCGTCCGCGAGACCAGACATTTCAAGGGTATGTACACGTTGAACGAAAACGATATATTGACCGCGAAGGTTTTCGACGACTGGGTCGTCCGCGGCGCGCACTTCAACTTTGACGTTCACAACATGACCGGTTCCGGGCTCGACGCTACAGGTGTACAGAAGCACTGGACTCAGCCGAAAGGATACACAATTCCGTACGGATGCCTCGTACCCGAAAAAATTAACGGACTTCTGCTCTCCGGCAGAAATATTTCCGGGACGCATATCGCTCACTCGAACTATCGCGTGATGCCGATCTGCGTCGGTATCGGCGCCGCCGCCGGAGTTGCCGCTGCTACCGCGATAAAGAAGGGCGTTCAGGTACGCGATATCAAGGGTGAGGAGCTTCAGGACAGGCTCTGATAGCCAAAAATACATATGTATAATTGTGCTGTGAATATACAGTATAAATATACATAAAATATGCAGCTAAAATGAATATAAGGAACAGTGTACCAACATTGATACGCTGTTCCTTTTTCTTCATTATCAAGCGCTGAACGACTGGTCAGAATGTGCTATTCAATAGGGCAAAATAGTCCGCTTGATGAGATCGGCTCGCCGCCGGCGTACAGGTGCGACTCATCGCCGACGCCGATTATATGTGCCTGCGGATGACCGGGAAATGCCGGATTTTCCTCCATAAGTACTGTCGTGACCGATGACGTCGGAAGGAAGAACGACTTCCAGCAGAGCGGAAGCGGTATTCCGGTGATCGCCGCGATAAGGGAAGTGCCAAGACCGTGATGACAAAAAGTGCTATTGTCTGATTCTTCTCGGTTCCGGGCGCAACATCATAAATGTAACCGGGATGACCGTCAGAACCCGCGCCGCGCCTGTATCCGTGGGATTCCATCAGATCTCCCCAGCCCTTTATAACACGCTCGAACACCGGGACGACTTCGCACGATTTGTCCATATACATCGGATGATTTCGCCACTCCTGTGTGAAGAATTCCGGCTGACTCGACCAGTACTGCGGCGGCATATTCCACGGACAGTGAAGCGTCGGCGTACCCTCCGGCGCGCCGCACTTCGTCAGTGCCTCACGGATCAGGTTCACCGTATGGGTGGTGGACTGGGCCGCACGGGGCGCGGGAGAGACGATAATGGCGTTCTTTCCCTTCATGGCGTCCATGAAGTTGCCCAGCGCGGTGACGTTGGGGTTCGTGGCCGGGGTCACGCAGGCGATGACGCCCACGGGATGCGCCACTTCGATGATGCCCGTCTCCTTGTCCTCGCCGATGATGCCAAC
>URCP01000146.1 GCA_900546315.1 uncultured Eubacteriales bacterium | reverse complement strand
TTTCAACTTTCTTAGTTCCTCATCTGTCAGGGATCGGCATTCTCCTTTTTTAAGGTCGTCGGGGAGGATGAGGGGACCCATGGAGATTCTCTTAAGGTAAATGACGGGGGTTCCGACCGCTTCCATCATGCGTTTCACCTGATGGAATTTTCCTTCGTGGATCGTCAGATGCAGTTCTGTATAGACTTCCGGATGATCTTTCAGATACCCGTCCTTGTCCCCGCAGATCGTGTAGTCGCACCGGCATCCGTTTGAGCAGGTAGTCTGCCGCACGAGGCGCGCCTTTATGCACTCCATCGACTCGAAATCCGGGTTGCACAGCGCGGGCATGACCTCCGTGAGACTATGGCTCTTTGCGAACTCGGCGACCGGGCACTCGGTGAACTCGTAGTATATCGGCTTGTCCTTCTCGTAAGGCGCGACGTACATTTTGTAGTCGCCCCACTTGTCGCACTGTTTCTTCGCGTTCAGGAACGCCTTGTACATCAGCCTCTTCCAGAACGGTTTGTTGATATCTACAAACGTCATCTTCCGGAACGCGGGCAGAAAAAGGTCGCCCTCCATCTGCCCGATCTCGTCGAGATTCGTGACCTCCCGGCAGACGACGTAGTATGAAATCAGCGCGATGCAGTCATAGGTTCCCCCGGCGCCGTTGTGGAAGTTCTTTTTACCGCCGAGGTCGGTACGGTAGTCGCTCAGAAATTTTTCGTACTGCTTCTGAACCTTTTCCCAGACCTCTTCCCTTCTCTCCGGCGGGTAGTGGAGCGCTATCTTATCCTGTATCTGCTTTTTGCACGCCTTCGAGTAGATCACGTGGCAGCCGCGGTCGAAAATGAGCTCGCTGTCCTTCATTTATACGAGTCCTCCCTTCCAGTCGTCGATGGCGCGCGTCACACGGCGGTCTATATCCTTTCTCGCCGCGAGACATTCCTTCGGGTACTTCTTAGCCGCGCTGAACGCCAGCCTCACGAAAAGCCCGGAGCCTATCGGGAACATCGTCCGTATCAGCCCCTCCGGGAACACGAAATGCGTGCAGTGCTCATAGACGACCGCCTCGACCTCGCATTCATGCGGCTTCTCCGCGAGACGCTTCTCCATGCGGTGTATATACTTCGCGGCGTCCCACAGCGCGTCGTCCTCCGCGCCGACGAGTATCAGCTTGCCGCGGATGTTCTCGACCTTTATCGTTTCGTCCTCCGTGATCGGATGCGCCATTTCGGAATCGTCGAACAGCTTCCGCGAGTTCACCATGTCGCCCGTGCGCTTCGATTCGGACGCGACGATATGCCAGTAGTCCGGGTGCTTGTAGCAGAACGGCATATACGGCAGAGGCTTGCCATGCCACGAAAACAGCGACTCGCCCTCGATCGGCCATTCCTTGCAGCCGTCTCTGTTTCCCTGCATGAAGCCCTGCCAGACGAAGTCGCTCGGAGTCATAGCGATTGTCAGCGTTATATCCGGGAAGAACGACGCCGCGGTCAGCGCGAGGGTTCCGGTCGTCGACGCCCCGGCGATGCCGATCTTTGTGTTGCCGTTCGCCTTCAGCCGGTTTATCGCGGTCTCTATCCGCTCGAGCGGGTAGTTGTGGTGTCCGTAGTCCTTTTTCGCGGGCGACATCGTCATCACGTTCACACCGTGCGTATGCAGCCACTTCACCGCGGAGCGCGCGAGCAGATCCTCCGGGTCGTCGCCTGTCATCGCGATCACCGCATGGTCCGAGCTTACCTTATTCTCCCAATACGCGCCGTAGAAACCGGCGGTCTCTGTGTCAAAATGTATGTGTTTCATATGTCCTCCAATTCACGCGTCAATTATAGCGCAGACAAGTCTCGCCCAGTCAGCCGGGCGGCAGGCGAGCAGCTCCTCGTGCTGAAGATCCTGCTCATGTATCACCGGGTGCGCGAAATGCTGATAATATCTTGAAAGATACTTCGCCCCCATCTTTTTCGCGTAGAAGATGTGTATCTCTGTCCCCGGAACGTCGATCCTGTACGGGATCATTGTCACAAGGTCAGACACGAACTGATTCAGACAGCTTTCCTTAGTGACATAAGGTCTCGCGCCGCCGAACATATCCATGAACGCGCCGTAATATTCCGGCATCCGCCGCATTTGCTTCTCGATTCTCTTTTCGAGGAAGCGCGACGAGAACTTGCCGTCGTGTACAAGTGGATATATCATTGAAATCATCATTTTCCCCATGATATCCGCCGCGAGCGGTGACGCCTGATCGAGATCTGAGCCGCCGAGTATCCCGTAGTCCATGTGTATATTCCGTCTCGCCGCCATGAGCCCGACAAACGAGCCGCCGAGCGAACAGCCGTAAGCCGCGTGGATATGCCCGCCGCACTTCTCTTTTATGTAATTCTCAATCTTTTCGGTCTCGTCGTTCATAGTCGTGAACTCACTGTCCTCGTTCTCGTCAAAGCCGTCGTAGCTGACACAGAGCACATGGTGATTCTTCGCGAGGAGCGGTATCACATGACAGAAATTACTCTTCCAGTGGCAGCAGGTGCCTGGGAGCAGCATTATAGCCGGTGATGTCTCGTCGCCGAAGGTGTATACTCTCATTTTGTAAAGCTCCTCCCAACGCCGGGAATGAAACCGGACTTCGAGTTCTCCTCGGTGTCGTCCGACTCGTCATACGCGTCATATGGAGCGGTCGGGTCCGGCACGCGCTTTCTGAACGGCGAGCAAAGCTTGTCCTTGTGCGCGAATGCGAAATCGAAGTTATCCGTCCATCCGGTGTGACCCGTGATGAACAGCGGTCTGACGCCGATCTTTTTCAGTTTTATTTCGAGTATCGCGAGCGACTTCACAGCGAGTTTGTTGTCCTCCGCGAGAGCCGAGATGAAGCTGTAACCGCCGTCCGCGCCGAACCACAATGTGTCGCCGGTGAAGAGATACTTGTCGTCGATCAGGTACACCATGTGCCCCCACGTGTGACCGGGGACGAGAAAGCATTTGATCTTTATGTCCCCGATGCGCATGGTCTGACCGTCCTTCAGGAGCACCTTTTTATTGTTTATCGTGACCTGCGGGAGCTTGTAGAGATGATATATGACCTTTCTGCGCACCTCGCCGGTCAGGTAGCGGTTCTCTGTCTCGCCGATATAGAGCTTCGCCTTTTTGAACAGTCCGGGGCTGTCCGCCTCGACGGCTCCTACGTGGTCGGTGTCCTGGTGGGTTATCAGGATGTGGCGGATGCTCTTCGGGTCGATTCCGAGCCAGCTCATCTTTTCCGCGAGCCGGTCGTAATTGTAGCCCGCGTCGATCATTATCGTCGTGTCGCCTTTGCGGTAGAAGAAGATGTTCGCCACCCACTCGCGCACGCAGGCGACGTTTTCGTCGATCCAGCCTGTATTCATCGGTTTGAATATCTGCTTGCCGCGGTACATTTTGCTTATTTCCTTTTTCTGGAACTCAGTCGCTTTCCTTGACATTTTACTCGCCTTTCCGGCAGACGCACCGATGCGGGTTAGCTCATGCTAACCATGCGATACAAAAGCCTTTTGATGCTCCGCCATTCCACTATTTTTTCTATATAATATTATAGCACAATCACGCGGAGTTTGCAATAGCTAACGCCTAAAAGGTCGGGATAACAAGCGACAAAATTGCCCGCCGCGAGCCGCCGCCGGACAGCATACTGCACACAAAAACAGGACCGCCGCTCTCGCGGCAGTCCCATCTTTGGATATTTACTTTTTGAAAACCGAGTTCTTGTTTGACGAGATAACCTCACCCGGGTTCGTCGAGGAGTTGTTCTCTGACCAGGTCTTCTCGAGAGCCGCCCAGTCGCGGACATGTCTCAGTTCGGTCCAGAGCTCATACTCGTCTCCGGCGCTCTTCGTGTGCATCTCGAAGTCATGCGAGTTGGTTGCTTCCTGGACGTCCGCGTAGTACCACTTTTCGGTGTCGGCGTTGTCTGCCCATCTCACCATGTCTTCAAGGAGGTGATCCTTGTCCGGCTTGCGCTCGAGGACGCGGTTGACTATTGTCATCGCCTCGGCGCGGGTGATGTAGTTATCAGGTCTGAAAGTGCCGTCCGGGTAGCCCTTGATCAGCTCGTTCATGTACGCGCGGTTGATCTCGCTGTTTGCCCAGTGTCCGGCGATATCGCTGAACTGGTCGGCTCCGTCATACTCGCCGCCGAAGAATCTGACCGCGATCGCGGCGAATTCCGCGCGGGTTATCGGCGCTGTCGGGTCAAAGACGTTGCCCGGTCTGCCGTTGATCACGCCGGCGTTCGAGAGAGTCGAGACGGCGTTGTTGAACCAGTCGGTCTCCGCGACGTCGCTATACGGGTTGGTCTGAGTCCAGAAGTAGTCGCGCGAGTCCTCGGTCAGCAGACGGAAGAATATCGTCGCGACCTCCGCGCGGGTTATCTGATCCTCGGGGTGGACGAGACCGTCGTCACGGCCGATTATGTAGGCGTAGTGTTCACCCTTTTCGAGCTCGGGAATCGGGGGATTGTCGGGCGGGATGATTATGATCGGCGCGGGGATGTACTCGGCGGTGAAGACCCAGTCGACCGTGCCGACTTTGTTCTGGAGATCGTTCCCTGCCTCGAGCGGGAGGTTGAATGTGACGTCGAGGTTCAGAGCGTCCCTGCCCTCGAGTTTGCCGAGGTAGACGCCTTTTTCGAGGTCGCCGGAGGCTATCTCTTTGCCGTCCTTGCTGACGGTCAGGGTGGCGCCTGCTTTCGTCAGGAGGTCGCTGTAGTCCGCGTTTTCGGATTCATTGTCGACGCGCAGATACATATTGGCGGTGCCGCCCTCG
>URCP01000145.1 GCA_900546315.1 uncultured Eubacteriales bacterium | reverse complement strand
TTGACAAACCGCCGTAACCTATCGTATTGTAGAGGTCCTCCGCGCACTTTATGCCGATTCGTTTCGCGACGTTTTCCGCGATTTCGTCCACCTGCGAATCGTTCACAACGCGCCCCATCTTGCGGATCTCTTTTTCGATTTCGGCGCGGCCTACGACGATATTTTCGCTTCTCTGCTCGCGTTTGAACCACTGACGGATCTTGTTGCGCGCCTCGCCGGTTTTAACAATTTTCAGCCAGTCGCGGGAGGGGCCGCGTGACGCGCCGGACGTTATGATTTCGACAATTTCGCCGTTTTTCGGAACCGAATCGATCGGAGCGATGGCGCCGTTGATCTTGGCGCCGACCATCTTGTTGCCGACCTCGGAGTGAATCGCGTAGGCAAAATCAATAAGCGTCGCGCCTTGCGGCAGCACGATGACGTCGCCTTTGGGCGTATAGACGAACGTTTCATCCTGATACAGGTCAATCTTAAGCGTTCGCATGAACTCATCAGGGTCTCTCGTGTCCTTGTCGGAATCAAGCAGCTTTGCCACCCATTGTAACTTTTGATCAATTTCCGCCTGGCTTGTCGCGCCGGATTTGTACTTCCAGTGCGCACAGATACCGTATTCAGCGATGTGGTGCATCTCCCACGTGCGGATCTGGACCTCGAACGGGATGCCATCGCGTCCTATAACTGTCGTATGGAGCGACCTGTACATGTTCGGCTTCGGCGTCGAAATATAATCCTTGAAGCGACCCGGCATTGATTTGTACATTTCATGAATTATGCCGAGAACCGTGTAGCATTCTATCTCCGTGTCGACTATTATGCGAATTGCATAAAAGTCGTAGATCTCATCGAAGGACTTATTCTGATTGTACATCTTTTTGTAAATCGAATAGACAGATTTGACGCGTCCTTCAAGTGTGAATTTTATTCCGTATTCTTTTAACCTTTCCGCGACATTTTCTTTGGTTTTGCCGATAAAATCTCTGTTTTGTCCATATTTTCTGTCTATATCGCGGCGAACTTCTTCAAATCCGATAGGGTCGAGGTAGGAGAGCGCGAGCTGCTCGAGCTCCTGCTTGATGCGCTGCATACCGAGGCGATGAGCGAGCGGCGCGAAAACGTGCATCGTTTCGAGCGCTGTGATCCGGCGCTTCTGCTCCGGTTTCGCGTAGAGCGTCCGCATATTGTGCAATCTGTCACAAAGCTTTATGAAGATGACGCGAATGTCCTTCGACATCGCGAGGAACATTTTACGGAGATTCTCGATCTCCGCTTCCTCTTTGTCCTCTATGTTAAGATGTACAAGTTTTGTCAGCCCGTCGACAAGCATTGCGACATCATCGCCAAATTTCTCACGAATTGTCACTAAATTTGTCTTATCCGAGCAATCCTCAACCGTGTCATGCAGCAGTGCCGCGCAGATCGAATCGGTATCAAGCCCGAGGCTCGCGACGATCTCGGCAACCGCGATCGGGTGCGAAATGTACGGTTCGCCGCTCACGCGGAACTGCCCGGCGTGCATCTCGTTCGCGTAGAGAAACGCCTGCTCGATTTTCTTCAGATCGTACTTTTTTCCGGAGCGAACAAGCGTGTCAATCAGGTTCGCGATCGGCTCAAGCTGCTCGGACAGCTCAATCGGGTGCTCCGGAATGTTCTCCGCGGGCATAATATCAGGTCGGTTTATTTCACCTGGGATCGTGTTTTGTGTCGTCAATTTAGCCAAATCCTTGCTCGACGTGTTGATCGCGTCGACGTTCGGAATGTCGGTCTTTCGCTCCGGCTTCACGTTCGTTGATCGTTCTTCGTTCATATTTCCCGCCCCTCCCCCGGGTGATCGTTTTTGCTGTTTCGTTCGTATGCCGCCATGCCCGTTTCAGCTGCCGACGCGGCGTCTGATATCCATTTCCTATAGATACGCGACTCTTCGAGCTTGATTCCGCTCGGCTCAAGAAGCCTGATTTCAAGCGTATTTCCTGAGTTTTTCCAGTCGAGAATTCCTATTTCGGCAAAGACGTCCAGCATCCGTTTTGTCTCGGTCTCGCCGCACCCGGTCTCCCGTGTCAGCTCTCCGATAAGGTGATTCTGTCGCTCCCTGATAAGGAATTTGTATAATTTGCCGAATATTTCTCGCCCTGGGGCCGCTATGGCAGATTGCACAAATTGCCCACGACCTTTATCAGCCGTGCCATCATGAATATCGCGCAGAAGCATCTGCACCTCTGATCTTCCGCCGAAACGGTTTATGTCGAGAGAGTACGCAATGTCGATTATATCGCCGGCAGAATGCACAAATCCGTCGTATGCCCTGCCAAAAAGCAGCGCCGTGAAGCGTCGTCCAGAACCAGAAAGCGTCATTTTTATATGTTTTCCGCCGGAAAGTGGTATTACTTCACTGATTTTCAGCCCGCGAGTGACGAATACAGGCGTCGGATTTGAGGTCCCGTACGGTTCGAGCATCCCGATGTCTTCAGCGAGCCGCATCGAAATCTCGCCCGCCTGAAGTGACAGATCAACGTCGATCGACGGCTCCGGCGAAACCGGGAAAACCTCGCGCGCGTAGTTATTTATCGCCCGCCGGAATCCCTCAAGCTGCCCGCGTTTCAGTGATAATCCAGCCGCCAGCTCATGCCCGCCGTAGTTGGAAAGCGAATCGGCGCATTCCGCGAGCGCCTTCACGAGGTCAAAGCCCTTCACCGAGCGTCCGGAGCCCTTTCCGAGGTCGTCGTCTGACTTGTACTTTTCAGCGTTCGTCGTATTGCACAAGTTTACCGTATTTGCTTCATCCGTGAGCTGCTCAAAGGATATAAGAATCGAAGGTTTATTGTACTTTTCGGTCAGCCGCGAGCAGACGATGCCGATCACGCCGTGGTGCCAATGCTCCCCGGCAAGCACCAGAACGCGGTCATCCGGCGAGCACTGCTCCGGGATCGCTGCTTCCGCCTCAACAAGAATGCGGTTTTCCTCGTCCTGCCGGCGGCGGTTCGTCTCACAGAGGTCCGACGCAATCCGCGACGCGCGATATTTGTCGTTTGTCGTGAATAGCTCGACGGCGATCGCCGCGCTTGCAAGTCGACCCGCCGCGTTTATGCGTGGAGCGAGCGCAAACCCTACAGTCGTAGATGTGATTTTCTTCATCGTTTCAAGCCCGCGCTGGTCGGTCTGGATCACTCCGGCGGCGCGCATGAGCGCCAAAAGCCCGATATTTTCGGTCTTTTCGAGGAGCATCAGACCATAGCTGACGATCAGCCGGTTCTCTCCGACGAGCGGCATAACGTCCGCGATGGTACCGATCGCGACGAACGCGCCATACTCGCGTGCAATTTTCGCGGTCGCGGCTTGCATTTTTGCGTGATCCGTCGACCCATCCAAGGCGTTTTCCGGCAGATCTCGCGCGTATTCGAGAGCCGAAATCAGCTTGAACGCGACGCCGACCCCGGCGTACTCCTTGAAATTGCAGCCGTCGTCCGGTCGCCGAGGATTCACTACCGCGCAGCATTCCGGCAGCTTTTCGCGGCATTCGTGGTGGTCTGTCACTACAGTTTCGAGCCCGTTCGCTGCCGCCTCCGTGATCTCGTCAATCGCCGTGATGCCCGTATCGACCGTGATCATCAAGTGCGTTCCGCCCTCGGACAACTGTCGAAGCGCGGCGGCATTGACGCCGTAGCCCTCGCCCGAGCGGTTCGGTATGTAAAAATCGACGTCGGCGCCGAGTTTTTTCAGATATTCGAGCAGAATCGTGGTCGATGTGACGCCGTCGACGTCGTAGTCGCCGTAGATGACGATCTTCTCTTTTTCGCGGACCGCGCGGAGGATTCTCATCACGGCTTGTTTCATATTGTTCAGTGTGAACGGGTCCTCGAGGATGCCGTCGTCCTTTCCTATGACGCGTCTCGCGGATTCAGCGATGTCAAGATCGGAGTACTTTTCCCCGCCGAGCGACCGGACCCTCTGCGCCAGCAGCCTCGCGAAGGCGGGATGAATGCGCAGCTCATCCGTCAGTTTTTTCGCTTCGAGCGGGTCCGGCTCCGGCTTCATTATCCATAATTTTTGCTGTTTTATCGGGTCATTCGACATATTTTTCCTCCGGGGCGGCTTTTCGTGCAATAATTTGCGTTATCCGGACATCCAGACGTTTCGCCGCGCGTTTTTCAAGGAAGATTTTCAGGATGACGAACGCCGCGGCAAAGCCAATCAACGAGATGATATATCTTATCATGATGTCAAAATCGGCAATGTATCCGATGATATATCCAGCGGCTCCGAGCGCCAGTGGAAGTAGAAAAACTGCCGCGGAATAGTGAAGTATAGTCGCGGAGTCAGTTTCAATTTGTACAGTGTCGCCCTCACGCGCGCCGAGTGGGTTCGCGGCTTTTGAGCGCATTTCGGCGTGATCGGTAAGTCCGATCTTGCAGATGCTACAGTTGTCAGAATTGTGGCATCCGGCGCAGGCGGACTCGCGTGTGACCTCGACGACCGCGTAGTCGGGCGTTGTTTCTACAACTATCGCGTTTCGTGTCATCGTTTCACCACCTTGAGAATAATTATTATACCTTATATTATATCATAAAATCGCCGAAATATCCAGTACTTTCCGTGGATTTTCGAATTTATTTTACACATTGTTTACATTTAGCCGCGGCATTTTCATCCAAATTCGCACAGCGAAGCCGTACCGTACGGCGCGAGCGCATGGAAAAACGAAAAACCGCGCTGAAATAATCAGCGCGGTATCGGTCCAGGGCTGTGCCCTGATGGTGCGAGAAACGGGACTTGAACCCGTATGGTAAGAACCACACGCCCCTCAAACGTGCGCGTCTGCCAGTTCCGC
>URCP01000144.1 GCA_900546315.1 uncultured Eubacteriales bacterium | reverse complement strand
AGATCGACTTCTTCGAGAGGTAATCCTTCTCGGCGAGGATCTGAGGAGCAATCGGGCAGCCCTCAGCAGCGGCCTTTTCGAGCTCAACTATGAGAGCGTCGGTAGCAGCGCCGTTCTTAGCGCCGTCGTCCTTGGTGTCAAGGAAGTTCTGAGCCGCGGTCTTGAACTCGTCGGAAGCCTTTTCGGAAGCCATCATCTCTTCGATCTTGCCGATGAGACGAGCGCGGATGGTCTTCTGACCGAGGTAGATACCGAGACCATGCTCAGCGTTATCCTCGAACAGGGAGTTAGCCCATGCCGGACCCTTGCCGGTTTCCTTGTTGACGGTGTAAGGAGTTGCGGGTGCGGAGCCGCCCCAGATGGAGGAGCATCCGGTTGCGTTCGAGATATACATTCTCTCGCCGAACAGCTGAGTTACGAGGCGAGCGTAAGAGGTCTCGGCGCATCCTGCGCAGGAGCCGGAGAACTCAAGCAGCGGCTGCTTGAACTGGCTTCCCTTGATGGTGGTGTTGATGAGTTCCTTCTTCTCGGAGACCTTTTCAACCGCGTAGTCGAATGCGGCCTGCTGATCGAGCTGGCTCTCCTGCGGGACCATCTTGAGGGCGACCTTGTCGGTTCCGTCCTTAGCGGCCTTCGCGTTGATCGGGCACGCCTTGACGCAGAGAGTACATCCCATACAGTCAAGCGGGCTCACTGCCATCGTGAACTTGTAATTCGTCTTGAGAACCGGCTTTGCGGCGAACTTGGTGGACGCCGGAGCGTTTGCAACCTCTTCCTCGGTCATAGCGAACGGACGGATGGTTGCGTGCGGGCAGACGAACGCGCAGCTGTTACACTGGATGCAGTTTTCAGGGATCCAGGTAGGAACAGTGACGGCGACGCCGCGCTTCTCATAAGCGGCAGCGCCCTGCGGGAAGGTACCGTCGACGTGCGGCATGAACTTCGAGACAGGGAGAGAATCGCCGTTCATCTTGGAGACCGGGATAACGATATCCTTGACAAACTTGACGAGCTCGGGGCGGTCGCCCTCGACCTTTTCTTCCTTCTCCTCGACCTTGATGGACTTCCAGGAATCCGGAACGTCGATCTTGACGATAGCGTTGACGCCGGCGTCGATAGCGTTGTAGTTCATCTGAACGACAGCGTCGCCCTTCTTCGCGTAGGACTTCTTTGCCATGTACTTCATGTACTCGACAGCCTGGTCGATCGGCATGATGTTGGCGAGAGCGAAGAACGCGGACTGAAGGATCGTGTTGGTGCGCTTGCCCATACCGATCTCGATAGCCTTGTCGATAGCGTTGACGGTGTAGAACTGAATGTTGTTGTCAGCTATATACTTCTTGCACTCGTCGGGGAGATGATGCTCAAGCTCCTCGGGAGTCCACTGGCAGTTCAGCATGAAGGTTCCGCCCGGCTTGACGTCGTTGACGATCTTGAAGCCCTTCAGGATATAGGACGGATTGTGGCAAGCGACAAAGTCAGCCTTAGTGATATAATAAGGAGACTTGATGGGGTTATCACCGAAACGCAGGTGCGAGATGGTGACGCCGCCGGTCTTCTTGGAGTCATACTGGAAGTATGCCTGGATATACTTATCGGTGTGGTCGCCGATGATCTTGATGGAGTTCTTGTTCGCGCCGACAGTACCGTCGCCGCCGAGACCCCAGAACTTGCAGGAGATTGTGCCCTTAGCGGAGGTGTCCGGAGCGGGCTTCTCCTCGAGGGAGCACTCGGTGACATCGTCCACGATGCCGATGGTGAAGCTGTTCTTCGGCTCGTCCTTCGCGAGGTTCTCGTAAACCGCGAAAATGGAGGACGGAGGAGTATCCTTGGAACCGAGACCGTAACGTCCGCCGACGATCTGTGCCTTGATGCCCTTAGACGCGAGAGCGGCAACAACATCGAGATAGAGCGGCTCGCCGAGAGCGCCGGGCTCCTTGGTTCTGTCGAGGACGGCGATCTTCTTCGCGGTCTTCGGAAGCACTTCGATGAGCTTGTCGGCGACGAAAGGACGATAAAGTCTTACCTTGATAAGACCTACCTTCTCGCCGGCAGCGTTCATGTAGTCGATGACTTCCTCAGCGACGTCGCAGATCGAGCCCATAGCCACGATCACGCGGTCAGCGTCCGGAGCGCCGTAGTAGTTGAAGAGCTTGTAATCGGTGCCGAGCTTCTCGTTGACCTTGCCCATATACTCTTCGACGATACCGGGGAGAGCGTTGTAGTATTTATTGCAGGCCTCGCGGTTCTGGAAGAAGATATCACCGTTCTCGGCGGAGCCGCGGAGAACAGGATGCTCAGGATTGAGAGCGCGCGCCCTGAACGCAGCGATAGCGTCCTTGTCGACCATCTCGTCAAGATCCTTATAGTCCCAGACCTCGATCTTCTGAATCTCGTGGGAAGTACGGAAGCCGTCGAAGAAGTTGATGAACGGAACGCGGCCCTTTATGGTGGAGAGATGAGCGACCGCGCCGAGATCCATGACCTCCTGCGGGTTGGTCTCAGCGAGCATAGCGAAGCCGGTCTGACGGCAGGCGTAAACGTCGGAGTGGTCGCCGAAGATGTTGAGAGCGTGCGAAGCGACGCAGCGTGCCGATACGTGGATGACGCAGGGCAGGAGCTCGCCGGCGATCTTATACATATTCGGGATCATCAGAAGAAGACCCTGGGAAGCTGTATAGGTGGTGGTGAGAGCGCCGGCCGCGAGAGAACCGTGAACGGTACCTGCCGCGCCTGCCTCCGACTGCATCTCCATGACCTTTACACGTTCGCCGAAGATGTTCTTGAGGCCGGTGGCGGACCATGTGTCGGTCAGCTCAGCCATAACGCTCGACGGAGTGATAGGATAGATGGCGGCGACTTCGGTAAACGCATACGACACAGTCGCGGCGGCCGTGTTACCGTCCATGGATATCTTTTTTCTTTCGATTGCCATGTTTTTGGAAATCCTCCTGTATATTAATTTTTTATGCATTGTCAGGAGAGCCCCGCGGCTCCGGAAGTCGCGGAAAGCCCACACTAATATAATAACACTTTTCGAGAGAAAAGTAAAGACCCATAATGACAAATATTGTGAACAATCTCGGAATTTATTTTCAAATATGACAGTTATGCTACTTCTTTTGTCAATATAAAGTCACAATCATCGTTATTTTTCAATGAAATCACGTCAGACGGACGGTGAGAACCCGTCACGTGCGGAGAGCATAAAATGTTCCACATATCTGTGGGAAAACATTTGCCCGATTTTCTCAGTCGGCGAACATCGGGGTCGAGAGATATCTGTCGCCGGTGTCGGGAAGGAGCGCGACTATCGTCTTTCCTTTATTCTCTGGACGGCGGGCGAGCAGGGTCGCCGCGAAGACCGCCGCTCCGGACGTGATGCCGACGAGCATACCCTCCTCGCGGGCGATCTTCTTTCCGGTCGCGAACGCGTCCTCGTCGCCGATTGTAAGTACCTCGTCGATAACGTTCATATCGAGTATATCAGGTCTGAATCCGGCGCCTATGCCTTGCAGTTTGTGCGGGCCGGCGACGCCCTTTGTCAGGAACGGTGAGCCCTCGGGCTCGAAAGCGACGATCTTGACGTCCGAGTTCTGAGACTTCAGGTATTTTCCGGTTCCGGTCACGGTTCCGCCGGTGCCGACTCCCGCGACGAATATGTCGACTTTACCGTCGGTGTCTCGCCATATTTCAGGTCCTGTGGTTTCAAAATGCGCTTCGGGGTTCGCTGGGTTCACGAACTGTCCGGCGATGAAGCTGCCGGGTATCTCTTTCGCGAGCTCGTCCGCCTTCTCGATGGCGCCTTTCATGCCCTTTGAGCCGTTGGTGAGGACGAGCTCCGCGCCGTACGCCTTCAGAAGGTTGCGGCGCTCGACGCTCATGGTCTCGGGCATCGTGAGGATGAGCCGGTACCCTCTCGACGCCGCGATGGACGCGAGACCGATTCCGGTGTTTCCGCTTGTCGGTTCGATTATGACAGAGCCTTTTTTCAGAATGCCGCGCTTTTCGGCGTCCTCGATCATGCTCTTCGCGACGCGGTCCTTGACGCTCCCGGCGGGGTTGAAGTATTCGAGCTTCGCGAGGATGGTCGCTTCGACATTGTTCTTCCGCTCGTAATTCACGAGCTCCATGAGCGGGGTGCCGCCGATGAGTTCGGTTACATTTTTGTAGATATTCATTGTGTGTGCCTTTCCGCCTTTACGGCTGAGATTTTATATAAGAAAATTATATCACCGCCGCGGCACCATGTCAATAGAGAAACGCAAAAAAAGTCGCAATCGTCCATATATATGTCTCCCGCGTCTATTCAAAAAAACCGCCCGGTATGATAAAATATATCTGCCGATGAAAAAGGCGGCTCAATCAATACGTTTGCGGAAGTAATTTATGGAATATATTTTTCTCGTTGTCTCAATGCTGTCTTCGACGTCGCGGTCGCTTCTATCAAAGCGGCTCAGCCCTTTCACGTCGACTCTCGCCGGGTTCGGCGCTGTTAACTCACTGATATCCGGGACGGCGTTCGTTTTGGCGCTTGTCTATTGCGCCGCTTACGGAAGTTTCGCTCTGTCGGGGCTTACGCTGGCGCTCGGACTGCTTTACGCGGTATTCACCGTTCTGGCGCAGCTTTCATATATGCGGGCGCTCGCCGGGGGGCGGGTCTCGAGTGTTTCGTTCTTCTATTCCTGCGGGTTCCTGATACCGACCGCGGCGGGACTCATCGTCTGGCGGGAGGTGATATCTCCGGTCGGCGCCATCGGCATACTTTTGCTTCTGCCCGCGTTCTGGTTCTGCGGCTCAAAGGACGTGAAGGAGAAAAAAGCCACGGAAAACAAGGGCTC
>URCP01000143.1 GCA_900546315.1 uncultured Eubacteriales bacterium | reverse complement strand
AGAATCTGAACGTGCAGTCCTCGAGAAGTCCGACAGTGCCGAGGAAGTACTTCATCAGCTCAAGGCAGCCCTTGAACTCCTCTTCGAGCTGCTCGGGGCGGAGGACAATGTGTCCCTCGGAAATCGTGAACTGTCTGACGCGGATAAGACCGTGCATCTCGCCGCTGTCCTCATTTCTGAACAGCGTCGAGGTCTCGCCGAGCCTCATCGGCAGATCGCGGTAGGAACGCTGACGGTTTAAGAACACCTGATACTGGAACGGGCAGGTCATAGGACGCATAGCGAAGCACTCCTTCGTCTCGTCCTTCGGGTCGCCGATGACAAACATACCGTCAAGGTAGTGATCCCAGTGACCGGAGATCTTATAAAGCTCGCGCTTAGCCATCAGAGGGGTCTTCGTGAGCAGATAGCCGTGAGCCTGCTCATAGTCCTCGACCCATCTCTGAAGCAGCTGAACGACGCGCGCGCCCTTCGGCAGAAGAACCGGAAGTCCCTGACCGATGACGTCGACCGTCGTGAAGAACTCGAGATCGCGGCCGAGCTTGTTGTGGTCGCGCTTCTTCGCCTCTTCCATCATGGCGAGATGCTCCTTCAGCATATCCTTCGCCGGGAAAGCGATACCGTAAATTCTCTGGAGCTGCTTGTTCGCCTGATCGCCCTTCCAGTAAGCGCCGGTGCACTGGAGCAGCTTGACCGCCTTGACAGCGCCGGTGGAGTGGAGGTGCGGACCCGCGCAGAGGTCAGTAAAATCACCCTGACGATAGAACGAGATCTCCTCGCCCTCGGGAAGCTCCTCGATGAGCTGAACCTTATACGGCTCGTTTCTCTCCTTCATGAAAGCGACAGCCTCGTCGCGCTGGAGAGTGAAGCGCTCGATGAGCAGATTCTCCTTAACGATCTTCTGCATCTCGGACTCGATCTTCGCGAGGACGTCCGGCGTGAACGGGACGTCGCTGTCGATGTCATAGTAGAACCCGGTCTCGATAGCCGGACCGATCGTGAGCTTCGCCTCCGGGTAAAGTCTCTTGACCGCCTGGGCGAGGATATGCGAAGCGGTGTGCCAGAACACGCGCTTGCCCTCGGTGTCGGAGAAAGTGAGGAGCTTGACCTCGGCGTCAGCGTCGATTACAGTCGACAGCTCGTGAACCTTCTCGTTGATACGAGCGGCGATGACCGAACGGTCGATGAGCTCGGACGCCTTCGCAGCCTCATAGACGCTGATCGGCGAATCCGACTCGAAAATCTTGTCGGTTCCTTCAAATTTGATTGTGAACATAAGAAATAACTTCCTTTCCCGCCTCCGGAGCGACAAAAAGCCCCGAAGGCATAATATAATAATTACCTTCGGGGTGAGAATATTCCCACGGTTCCACCCGATCTTTTAACTCTTTCGAGGAAGCGTACACTTCCGATCCGTATAACGCCGGAATACGGCGCGCCATTTCCTGCGCGCGGCAACAGTCTTCATTAGATGAACGGCGGTAATATGGTCTGCCCTCACATAAAGCCCGCTTTCAGCTCCGCCATCAGCGGCGCGGACTCTCTCTGATACGATCCCGGCAAACCGGATCCGTTCTGCCTTTTATATTATTATACACCCGTCCGGACATTTTGTCAAGGGGTGCCGCGAATTTTTTTTGTGTTTTCGCGCAGAAACACAGACAGCTCTCAGGCTCCGACCGGCGGCTTCTGCGACTCAAGCAGTATCTCGAGCCGTTCGTCGAGGCGCGCCTTGTTGCTGTCGTTCAGTCTGCGATACCGGCTCACGAGTTCGCTTTCCCGCTTACAGGCGTACTCGCGCTCTTCGTTCTTCCCGCGCGGCGCCGGGTCGGATGTCAGACCGATCAGGAAATCCGAGGTCGTCCCGAGCGCAATGGCCGTCCTTCCGATAAGCTCCGCGCGCGGCTCGCACAGGTTCTTCTCATACTTATATATGGTCATCTTCGTGACGCCGATACGGTCCGCGAGCTCATTCTGCCGCATATCTAGGCACTCGCGCAGATAGATGATCCGCTCTCCCATAGTATCCATTCACTTTACCTCGCAAAACAAAGTATAAAGGACACACTGATTCAAAATTGTTTCCGCAGAAAAAAATCCATAAATCCGGGAACTTTCTTCTGTGGAAAAACGAATTATTCAGTGTTTCCATTATATTATACAATTATTTTCGAGGTTTTTGTATATAGTAGCGAAATTTATTATAATCTATTGACAGTAGCTGAATTAGATACTATAATATATACAGGACCGTTGAAAAAACATAATCCTCACCGGTCCCGGTCGTCGGAGCACACCGCTTCCCGGAACGTTCCCTTTTTCCTGAGACCGGACAGTCCGGCGGCAAAGCACAATATCCTGACCTCCGGTATCCCCAGCGGGTACCGGAGGTCTTCTGTTACAGTAAATTCCTGCCAATGAACAGCGTCCGCTGATCACGAAAAAACAAAACGAAAAAACCGCTTTCCACGACAATATCAAAATCGTGAAAAACGGCTTATTATGGGGATTGGAGCTGGTGGCCGGATTTGAACCGGCGACCTGCTGATTACGAATCAGCTGCACTGCCACTGTGCTACACCAGCGTAAAAATTTAACTCCAGTATCATTTTTTAAATTCAATTGTTTATTCAATTTTCCCGCTTGATATTTCCCGCGAAATGTGTTATAATATCAGCAACACTAATATTATACTACATCCGGAACGATTTGTCAAGAGCCTTTCGAAAATTTCTTCTGAGATTTTGTTCCGGATATTCCCGAATGGAGTTTTTTGCGGATGAAATTAACTGATCTGACGACAATACGTGAACTTATGGAGCGGCACGGCGTGAAGTTCCAGAAAAAGTTCGGACAGAATTTTCTGATAAGCGAGCAGGTGCCGAAAAACATCGCCGACGCCGCCTGCGGATGGGAACCGGAAAATGGACGCCGGCGCGGAATACTCGAGATCGGACCCGGAATCGGCACTCTCACCCGCGAGCTCGCCGCCCGCGCGGACAAGGTCGTCGCGCTCGAAATAGACACCGGTCTCATGCCTATCCTCGACGAGACCCTCGCGGATTTCCCGAACGCGTCGGTAATAAACCGTGATGTTCTGAAAACCGACCTTCAGGCACTTATACGCGATGAGTTTCCCGCGGACGCCTTTGAGGTCGCGGTCGCGGCGAACCTTCCTTATTACATAACGACGCCGATCATAATGAAGCTCGTCGAGTCGCGTCTGCCGCTCGAGTACATAACCGTGATGATCCAGAAGGAAGTCGCGGTCAGACTGACTGCCCCAGCCGGTGATCCCGAGTATGGCGCGATAACGGCGGCGCTCGCCTACTACGGCAGCGTCGAACGGCTCTTCACGGTCCCCGCCGGATGCTTCCTGCCCGCCCCGAAGGTCGATTCCGCGGTGATACGGATACGCCTGCACAAGGAACCGCCGGTCAGCGTCAAAAACGAGGATATGCTGTTCCGCGTCATCCGCGGCGGGTTCGCGCAGAGACGCAAGACTCTGTCGAACTCGCTCTCGAGCGAATTTCCGGGCATCGACAAGACGAAAATCTCGGAAGCAATAATTTCAGCCGGGCTTGAACCAAGCGTCAGAGGGGAGAGACTGTCGCTTGAGGAATTCGCGAGACTCGCGGACGCCATGTGTGATATATCCTGATACGCCTGAAAATCGCGTTTTTAACTTCCGGGACACATTTTCGTGCTCGAAAATCCGATTGATATTAATTCCGACATCACAATTTGATTTTTGCAAGTTCGCGCGCTTTAACTTGCAAAAGTGACAGAGCCCGATATATTAATAAAGTGTAAAAAGCAAAAAAAATGAAGAAAACCGCTTGCAAAATTTCAGATTATGGTGTATAATTATGATGGCGGGAAAATGGTAAACCGCCGCGCTGAAATTCCACGCTTACTATATTTTACAGATAGGAGATAATATATCATGGCAATCACCAACAACAAGTTCGTTGATTCCTGGATCGACGAAATGACCGCTATGGTCCAGCCGGACAAGATCGTTCTTATCACCGGTGAGGAGGACCAGCTCGAGGCTCTCCGCAAGGAAGCATGCGAGACCGGCGAGATGATCAAGCTCAACGAAGAGCTTCTCCCGAACTGCTACCTGCACAGAACCGCTGTCAACGACGTCGCGCGCGTTGAGGACAGAACCTTCATCTGCACCCCCACCAAGGAAGAGGCAGGAAACATCAACAACTGGATGGATCCTGCTGAGTGCTACGCAAAGCTCACCAAGCTCTACACCGGCTCCTACAAGGGCAAGACCATGTACGTCATCCCGTACTCCATGGGCGTTGTCGGCTCCGACTTCGCGAAGATCGGCGTCGAGCTCACCGATTCCATATATGTCGTTCTCAACATGGCTATCATGACCCGTGTCGGCATGAACGTTCTGAAGGCTCTCGGCGACAAGGCTGACTTTGTCAAGGGTCTCCACGCTACCGCTAACTGCGACAAGGAGAACCGTTACATTGTTCACTTCCCGCAGGACAACACCATCTGGTCTGTCAACTCCGCTTACGGCGGAAACGTCCTCCTCGGCAAGAAGTGCTTCGCTCTCCGTATCGCTTCTTACCTCGGCCGCAAGGAAGGCTGGATGGCTGAGCATATGCTCATCCTCGGCGTTGAGTTCCCGAACGGCGAGATCAAGTACGTCTCGGCTGCGTTCCCGTCCGCGTGCGGTAAGACCAACCTTGCAATGCTCATTCCTCCGGCAGTCCTGAAGAAGCAGGGCTACAAGGTCTGGACCGTCGGCGACGATATCGCCTGGATCAGAATCGGTGAGGACGGCAGACTCTACGCCGTCAACCCCGAGAACGGATTCTTCGGCGTCGCACCGGGCACCAACGAGCACTCCAACCCGAACGCGCTCGCTACCACAAAGCGCGACTGCATCTTCACCAACGTCTGCCACAACCTCGACGACAACACCGTCTGGTGGGAAGGTCTCGACAACAATCCTCCTCACAACGCCAACAACTGGAAGG
>URCP01000142.1 GCA_900546315.1 uncultured Eubacteriales bacterium | reverse complement strand
GTTGTAGCGTCCCTCGGCTTCTCCCGCCTTCTCGAAAGTCCCGCGCCTCAGCCCGACGACCCTGAACAGGAAGAAGCTCGCCGCCCCGCTCCCGATCAGAGCCCCGGCGAGAGTGTGTCTCGACGAGATCATAGCGACCGACGCGATGACGGTCAGTGTCAGCGTCACGATGACGCCGATGTCTACCTCGGCGTTCTTAAAAAGAAACAGCTTCGCGACATAGATTATCGTCGTGTAAAGAGCGAACGAGAACAGGAACAGTCCGTACACCTTTATCTGGCACGCGAGCATTCCCCTCAGCCAGCCGCGGATTTTCCCGAGTATCACGCTGTTCTCGAAGCCTTCGGCTATCCGGTGCTTTATCGGCTTCGCCTGTTTCGAGGCGCGCTCCTCCGCCGTCCTGCAGCGCCCGGTCAGAAGCCCTGCGGCGGCGCTGCTTTTGACCGCCTCGTTCTCGCGGTCGTACGCGGTGAATATCCTGCCGAAGAAGCCGTTCGCGAGGCGTGAGTATATGATCCCCGCTATCTTCATGAGAAACGAGATTATCACCGAGCCCGTGATCAGCGACCCGAGGCTGAGCCGACGCTTTCCCGCGCCTGTGTTTTCATTTTTCAAATCTGCATTCATCCTTTCCGGCACTTGTTTTTTCTGAGCGGTCAGTGCCCGGAGACCGCGTAACGCGTCACAGTCTGTTCTTCCCGAAAAGCCCGATACGCGCGAGCTTCGTGAGCACAAGATACAGCACAGCCGACGGCGCGAATATCACGACCGCCTTAACGACATTTGTAATGAACGACGCCGTATAAGGTTCGCTTGAGACAAGCCTCGACATGACCGCCGATACGGCAAACACGACGCCCCCGCCGAAAAGTATCCCGAGCGTGTCGCGCACAAGTCCCTTGTCGATGAGCCCCTGTATCCTTTTCACCGCGAAAACGAAGAGTATCAGCGCCGATACGAACTGCCCGACGCCGTTAGCCGCGCCGACCGCCGCGACGCTTCCGATGCCTGTCCTCACGAGAACACTTCCAGTGAGAGCGTTCGCCGCTATTCCCGCGACCGCCGCGAACATCGGTATCTTAACCTGATTCTTCGAGTAGAAAACCCTCGAGAACAGTTCTGTCACGCAGAAAAACGGCATCGCGGCGAGCATCGGTCTGAGCGCCATAGCGGTATTTTTCGCGTCCTCCGCGGTAAAAGCTCCCCTCTTGTAGAGCACAGAGACTCCCTCACCGGCAAGCACCAGCGCCGCCGCCATAAACGGCACCGCGATATAGAGAGCCGAAACAAGCCCGCCGCGTATCGTCGCGGCAAAGCCCTTCCCGTCGTTTCCCGCGAGCCGTGAGAGCTTCGGGAACGTGTAGTTGCATATCGAATATGTCAGCGTCCCGGCGATCATCACATAGATGTTGTTCGCGCAGTCAAACACAGTAGTCGCGCCCGGAACAGCCATCCTGACCGCCACCTGCGCCGCGAAATACTGCCCGAGCAGGACGCCCATCGGCGAGAGCCACGAGCCCGCCATTATCGGCGGAGCCATCTTAAGCGCCTTTATCAGCGGCGGGTCCTTCAGATCAAGTCTCGGTCTGTAGGAAAACCCGAGCTTTTTAAGCGGCGCGACGAGCGTCAGAAGCTGTATCAGCCACGCGAGCGTATAAGCCGCGGCGAGCCCGTAAATGCCCTTGTCCCCGAGCAGAGGGTTCACGACCGCGAGATATATGACTACCCCCGCGTTCGATATCGCGCTTATCATAGCGGGCGCTACGAACGAGCCCTTCGATTGAAGCACCCCGACGAGCGTGTAAGCCGCACCGGTGAAGATCATCATCGGGAACATCATTCTCGTCAGCGTCACGGCAAGAGCGAACGTCTCAGCGTCAAGTCCCGCCGTCATGAGCCTCAGAAGCGGCTCCGCAAATATGATCCCGAGCAGCGCCGCGAGTCCGCACACAGCAATTATAAACGTCAGGAACACCGAGGCGAACCGGTCAGCCTCACGCATATCCGTCTCGTCCGACAGCCCGTCCTTCTTCACAAGGCTGTTATAAACCGGGATGAAGCACCCGAGCACCGCCGCCGACAGGAACATATCGAATACCGCCAGCGGCAGCTTCGACGCCGCCGTGAAAGCGTTCGCCTGCGGGGTGGTTCCCCAAGCCCTCGTTTGCAGCACTCCGCGGAGCATCCCGAGCAGCTTCGAGATGACCGTCGCTCCCATCATTATCCCGACTGTTCTGACGGCTCCGGAGCCGGATTTGTTCCGTATTTCCTTATTTTTCATCGGGCGCACCAGACTTTTTCTCCGGAATATCGGTGATCCGTGAGCTCTCGCCCTCAAGCAGGTCGGGACGGGCGTCGATCGTCTTCTTAAGAGCCTCTGACAGCCTCCACCGCTCGATATTCGCGTGATGACCGGAAAGCAGCACCTCCGGCACCTTCCTTCCGCGGAACTCGACCGGGCGGGTGTACTGCGGGTACTCGAGCATTCCGGACGCGATGCTCTCTTTCTTCCAGCAATCCTCTTCAGCGAGAACGCCGTCTATCATCCTTGACACGCAGTCGACCAGAACGCACGCCGGAAGCTCCCCGCCGGTCAGCACATAGTCGCCGATTGACATTTCCTCGTCGACAATTTCTTCGATCGCTCTCTCGTCGACGCCCTCATAGTGACCGCAGAGTATCACGATATTGTCGTATTCCGTCAGCTCGAAGGCTCTCTTTTGTGTCAGAACCTTCCCGCGCGGGGACATATAGATGACCCGGCGCTTTATACCGGCGTCTCCCTGCTCCGAAACGATGGCGTCAAAGCAGTCGCATATCGGCGGCGCCGCCATCAGCATTCCCTTTCCGCCGCCGTATGGAGTGTCGTCGACGCGGTGATGCTTGTCCTTCGAATAGTCGCGTATATTGTGCGTACGGACCTCGATCAGCCCGCCCTGCCGTGCCCTGCCGATTATGGACGAGCCGAGCATCATGTCAACGACCTCCGGGAAGAGGGTCATAATGTCAAAGCGCATCGTCTTCGCTCTCTCCGCCGTCGTCATCATTATCATCGTCGCCGTCAGTGTCGTCCCCATCGTCGAACATACCGGGTATCGGCGAGAGATATACCTTTTCGTCGTCGACATGGTCTATGAACTCGTCGACCACCGGCACAAGCACCTCGCGTCCGTCGGGGGTTCTCACCGAAAAGAGATCGTTCGCCGGGTTCTCGATATAATCCTCGAGCACTCCGAGCGTGTTCCCGGTCGACGCGTCGATGACGGGCAGACCGAGCATATCCGCGACGAAGACCCTGTCCTCCCCGACCGGAAGATCCTCCCGGTCGGCGTAAACGACGCGGTTTTTCAGCAGGCTCGCCTCCTCAATTGAGTCGACGCCGTAGAACTGCGCGAGAACCCTTCCCTTGTGTACCGACGCCTTCGTCACCTCGAGGGGGATGTATTCGTCCTTTTTCTTATACCATAGCTTCCGGACGCCGCAGAGAACCTCCGGACTGTCGCACCAGGACTCTATCATGACCGCTCCGCGCACACCGTGCGTGCTGGTTATCCTGCCGCATTCGAGATATTGTTCTTTCATATCATACTTCTTTCAGCAAATAATCCGCGATTTACCGCGCTTACTATATTGTATCACATTTTTCCGATATAATCAAGTGATATAAGCAGAATTTAATTTGTTCGTCACATATATGCCGGGAGTGCAAATTTGTTGCACATATGTGAAATATTCGCGGATATCTGTTGACTTTTGCCGCGCGGTCGTGTATAATTGAGTCAGGCACAGCCTTCACACCTGATATTATTTCAGAAAGGAATTTTCCGATGGAAAAACAACTCCGAAAGATCCGCCGGTATCTCGGCATCATAAACGACGCGCGCACGCTCAACGGCCGCGCTATCGACGGCATAACAATTCTCCCCTGCCCCTACAAGGAGGGCACGAAGATCCCTCCCGAGGGAGATTTCAGGCCTTTTAACTCCGGCGATGTCTGGGGCGAGGGATGGGACACCCACGCGTGGTTCCACTTCACCTTCACCGTTCCGGAGGAGATGAGGGGAATGACGACCGAGCTCGTCCTCCGCACCGACCTCACCGGATGGGACGCGGGCAAACCGCAGTTCATGGCGTACATAAACGGAAAGCTCAGACAGGGACTTGACACGAACCACCTCTATGTCACCCTCGACAATGACACGGTCGACTACGACTGCTACATTTACGGCTACACAGGCGCAAAGATCGAGCACGCCCGCTTCATCGCCGAGCTCAGAAACCGCGACGACTACGCCGAACAGCTTTACTACGACATCCGTACCCCGCTCGAGATGCTCGATTATCTCGACCACAATTCCTCTGAGTACGCGAACATCGTGAAATATCTTGACGCCGCGGTCTCCCGCCTCGAGCTCTATGAGATCGGAAGCGACGAGTTCAGGGAATCAATAAAGGACGCGGCAGACTTCATGGAGACCGAGTTCTACGGCAGGTACTGCTCAAAGGAGCGCGGACTCGACGCTCCGACGACGGTCGGTATCGGTCACACACACATCGACTGCGCGTGGCTCTGGACACTCAGGCAGACCCGCGAGAAGGCGCAGAGATCGTTCGCTACCGTTATAGAGCTGATGAAGCGCTATCCGGAGTATAAGTTCATGTCCTCTCAGCCGCTCCTCTATCAGGACGTCAAGGAAGAGGCTCCGGAGCTTTACGAAGACATAAAGAAGATGGTGAAGGAAGGCCGCTGGGAGCCCGAGGGCGCTATGTGGGTCGAGGCTGACTGCAACCTGACCTCCGGCGAGAGCCTTGTCAGACAGGTGCTCTACGGCAAGAAATTCTTCCGCGAGGAGTTCGGGGTCGAGAACCGCGTTCTGTGGCTCCCGGACGTGTTCGGTTACTCCGCGGCTCTCCCGCAGATACTGAAGAAGAGCGGCGTCGACTGGTTCGTCACCTCGAAGATCAGCTGGAACGAGACCAACAAGATGCCGTACGACACGTTCTCGTGGGCAG
>URCP01000141.1 GCA_900546315.1 uncultured Eubacteriales bacterium | reverse complement strand
CCCCCCCCCCCCCCCCCCCCCCCCCCCCCCCCCCCCCCCCCCCCCCCCCCCTTTTCTCAGTGTTCGGTTCTATTGATAATTTCGTCCTGAGAAGCTTTGTCAAATCTTGTGAAGAATCCGGTGAATCCGGTTATTCTGACGCGGAGATTGCACCATTTTTCCGGGTGAATCTGAGCGTCCTTGAGGTCTTCTGCCGAGAGGTAGTCGGGCTGGAGCTGAAGTCCGCCGAGTTTCATGTAGGTTTCGAAGAGGGCGGATATCTTGTCGGATTCGGAGGTCAGCTTTTTGTCGAGTTTGAGGTTGACGGCGAGGGGGGCGCAGAGGGTGGTGTAGTTGAGTCTCGCCGCGGAGGCAAGGTAGGATGTCAGACCGTTTTTGTCCATGCCTGGTTCGGCGATGATTCCGGCGGTCAGGGCGTCGCCGCGGCGTCTGCCGTTCGGTGTGGCGCCGGTGCGCAGACCCATTGAGATGTGGGCGCTGTTGTAGCCTATGTAGCAGCCGAAGATGAATCTGCCGCCGCGGAGGGGGGCGCGTTTGTTCGCGAGTGCGTCGAGGTCAGCTATCAGGCGGTTGACGAGTTCATCGGTGCGTTCGTCGTTGTTGCCGAAGAATCTGCCGTTCTTGCGGATATCGGCGCGGAGCGCTTCGTGTCCCTGCCAGTCGTTTTTCAGGGCGTCGATGAGGGTCTCCATCGTGATTTTCTTTTCGTCATAGACGAATTGCCTGATGACTGAGAGTGAGTCGGCGAGGTCGATGAGACCTACGGCTGACCAGCAGCTGGCGTTGTATTTCGCGCCGCCGCGGGTGATTGATTCGGCTTTTTCGATGCAGCCCTGTATCATCACGGAGGAGAGGACGTTGGTGTCCTTCGCGCAGGCGGTGTGGAAGTTGTCGGCGAGGTCGCACATGAAGGTGACGAACTGGTCGAGGTAGCGCAGGAAGAAATCGTAGAATTTATCGAAGGTGTCAATCGTCTTCAGTTCTTCCTCGTGGTACTGCATCACTTCGTCGAGCGCGGCGCAGGTGTTGAAGAAGCCGTCGGAGCCGGTGTGTGACATTCCCATTATCGACCATTCGTTGCAGCCGATCTTGGTGTAGTCGATGGCGTCGCGCGGTTCTATTCCGATCCGCTCAAAGGCGCGTAGGAATATTTCGTCGTTCACGAAAACGATATCGGCGCATTTCGCGTTCATTTCGGTCACGAGCTTCATCGTTTCCGGCTTTGTCTGCTTTGTCCAGCGGAAGTTGATCTGCGGACGCCATATGGGCAGGGCGACGCGGGTGCGGATGATGATCTCCGAGAGCTCGGTGAAGCCGTCGCGGAGCTTCATTCCGCGGTAATCGACGATCTCGCCAGTCTCCCTTTCGTCCGCGGGGACGTAGCCGCCGATGACGAAGGTGTTGTCGCCGCTCTTGTGGCTGCCGGGTCCGACGTGCGCGAAGATCTTCACGAGGAACTCGCCGATCATCTCGACCGCGTGCTCGCGGGTGATGATCCCGGCGTCGAGGTCGTGCTTGTAGTACGGCCAGAGCAGGTCGTCGAGCCTTCCTATCGAGTCCGGCATGAGCAGGAAGCTGATCCAGACCGACTTCAGCGCGTCGTCAAAGCTCTTCGCGGGCTCATAAGGAACCTCGCAGCCAAACCGCGCGGACAAATCGTGTACAGAGTCGACGATGATCTCGCACGCTTCGAGAAAGTCGAGCTTTTCCCTGTTTCCGGCGAATTTTTCTTTGGCTTCGCGTATTGTCTCAAGTCTGCCTTTGAAGCCGTGCTTCAGGATGAAGCGGTAGTCGTTGCAGAAGTGGTTCCAGTCGCAGAACGCCACATTCGAGGATGGCATATAGTCGCTGTGAATGTGGAAAAAGCTGTTGTATCCATTGTGAGCGGTATGCCTGTAGGCACAGCCCGGGACTTGCAGCCCTTCGATACGGACGCAGCCGGGCAGAAGCTGCCCTTCTGTGTCGTATATAAACGTCGTTCTGAGGTAGTCCCGGATGTTCATCGCGATCATTACCGGCTCCGGCAGGACATCGTAAGCCGGGTCGCGCGGTGTTCCGGCGCGGTAGGGATAAAGCTCCTCACGAACGGCGCGGGCGGCGAACTGTTTTATTCTCTCTGGTATGAGTATTTCCATATGATATTCCCTTATCACTGTGTGACGTCTCTGATCGCCTCGACGAGGGACCCGAGTTTTTTCTCAGAGGCGCTCTCAAACTTCGCGTATTCCGTCGCCCAGTTTTTCTTGTTATAGACGGTTTCTTTGAATCTGTCGGATATTCCGTCCATCGGCATCGTGTAGATGTACCCGAAATCGAACGACACGCCGTCGCGGATGATATCGAACATCTGCGCCGAGTCATTGTCGGCGACATACTTGACCTTCAGCGCGGTCTCGAAATACGCCGGTGTGACGCTCTTCCAGCTCTCGTACGCGAGGGCTTCGCAGACAGCGGCGGCGCGATCCTTGTCGGTGCAGTCAGCCGGTACCGACATAACCGAATAAGTAGTCAGCACAGTCGTGTTGTAATTCTCCTGTGTCTCATCCCACTTCGGGTAAGGAAGAACTCCGTATCCGAAATCTATATCGCGGAACGCCTCGGTGTGCATGAACCATCCGGTCGCGAGAAGGACGTTGCCGTTGCGGAAGATGCTCTGGAACGCGGTTTCGGACTCACCCTTGGTATCGTAATAAATTCCTTCTGTCTTGAACATCATGTCGATGAGCTTCGAGACAACGTCGGTGTTGTGCGCGTTCCCGTAGACGAGCTTCGGGTCGTCGCCGGAAAGGTCGACTATATTGACGTCAAACGGCTCTATGAAGCCGGTGATGTGGTTGCCGCTGTTGAGGAGAAGTCCGAACTGGTCAGCCTGACCCGCTTTCGTGTCGCCGTCAAGGTCTGCATAGTAGAGCGACGATACCTCGCGCATCTTGTCAAGCGTCCACTTTCCCTCCCTGACGACGTCATAGAGGTTCTCCGCGCCGAGCTTTTCCGCGAGATCGAGGTTCTCATAGACGCAGAACATATTCTTGATCAGTCCGAGAGACGCGTCGCCGGTGACAAAGTAGTATTTGCCGTCAAGAGAGGAAGCCTCCATGAACTTTTCCGACCACCACGGCTTTGTAAGGTCAATGTACGGAAGCTCCGACATATCCGACAGCACTCCGTCAGTAACGAAAGACGGCATGAAATAACCGAGTCCCGCCACAATATCGTAAGCGCCGTCACCGGCGAGAACCCCCGAGCGGAGCGTCGTCAGGAACTCCTTCTGGTCGTCCCAGAAGTGCGTGAATAAATTCCACTTGATATCGAGATTCAGCCGCTCGGACACTATGCGGTTCTTGTTGTAGATCGAGTCGTTTACAATGTCGCCGTCAGATTCCTCGACCCAGAAGTCCGCTCCGCAGTATCCGCCGTAGTCCTCGACAAGAATCGTGAACTCGTCCCCGTTATAGTTCAGCTCCGGCAGATCGTCATGAATCTCGGTTTCTCCGGCTGTCGTTGTGTCGGTCGACTCCCCGCCGGTCGTCACGACGTCCCCATTTCCGGAGCCGCAGGAGACAACTCCGGCAAGCATCGCCGCGAGAATAAAAAAAGTTGTGATTTTTTTTGATTTCATATTGCAATTCCTCCAGATATTTGGTATAATTAATTATACACCATTTTCAGGGAACGGTAAATGACAGCAGAAAATTCTTTTTAACCGAGCCCGGCAATATTATGAACATATTGTAAAGGATATCTTATGAAAGAATTTGATATCGCAATAGACGAGATACTCGAAGTGTTAAGCGACTCTATAGAAAAAGACCGTCCGTTCATTCCGGACATCCCACGCGATCACAGCTCTATCGGCGTCGTGATGAACGGGGTGCTGAACGTCATCTCCTCGGATTATTCCTTCACCGCGAAAAAGGGAGACATATTTCTCGTCAAAGCCGGGAACATCGACATTTCCCGCGCGCTCACCGATATGGTCAGCTACATCTACATAGATTTCATCTCTCCGCCGATATCCACCTCGCCGGAGACCTTCGACCTCGTGAACCACGTTCGCGAGCCGGAGCTCATCACAAATGAGTTCCGCCGCGCGGAGAAGATCTGGGCGAGCGGGCACTTTCTCCGGACGATCCAGTGCCGCGAGATTATTTACTCGATAATAAACCGCATTGTTTCCGAAAACTACGCCGGCACCGAGTCCGCCTACAAGTACGAGCGGATAAGACCGGCGATAGAGTATATAAGTCAGCGTTTTCCGGAGGATATAAGACATGACGCTCTCGCGTCGCTCTGCTCGATGAGCGCCGGGAACCTCTCGAGGCTGTTCGCGGAGGTGACCGGAAAGCCGCTCTCCGCCTACATAACGTCTGTGCGCATCGAGAACGCGAAGAGGCTCCTCGCGACCCGCGCGTATCAGGTCGGCGAGGTCGCGGAGATGTGCGGCTACAGCGACGTCTATTCGTTCAGCAGAGCGTTCAAGCGCGTCTGCGGCGTTTCACCATCGAAATTTTAATTCTGAAAGGAATTTATAATATGGAAAAGTACAGAACCCTCGTGATAGGCTGCGGATGGCGCGGCTCACTGCATTCGGAGGCGGTCGCGAACCACCCGCGCTTCGACCTCGTCGGCACCTGCGACATTGATATCGCGAAAGCGGACAATATCGCGGACAAGTACGGCGTCGACAAATCAGCGAGATTCGTCTCGAGCGAAGAGGCGATAAAAACTCTGAAGCCGGATGTCGTGATAAACGGCGCGTGGCCCGGCGACCGCTGGGTGATCTACGACCAGTGCGCGGAAAACGGCGTCAGGCACCTTGTCAGCGAGAAGCCCTTCGCGAAAGAGCGCGCGGGCGTGCTCCACATGAAGCACACGGCGGAAACGTCGGACTGTTCCCTGTCCTTCACGCACCAGAGAAGATTCTCGCCCGGAAACATCCGGATCCGCGAGCTTTTAACGGCGGGGGCGGTCGGAAAGGTGACCAGACTTGACCTGCTCGCGTTCCGGCATCTGCTTGACTGCGGTGTGCATACGCTCGACCTCGTCTCGTCCTACTTCGGGGAGATAAAGGTGAAGCGCGTCCTCGGCGCGCTCGACATGAAGGGCATGGTCAACTGGTTCAGGGTC
>URCP01000140.1 GCA_900546315.1 uncultured Eubacteriales bacterium | reverse complement strand
AAGTGCCTCTGGGGATTGTTTGTACGCAGCTCTCAGTACTCGATGTTTCGGTCGAAGCCGTGGATGAAACCGTTCGCGTCGGTTGAGCAGATGTCGCCGCCTATCACCCTGTTTTTGTAGATCAGGACATTCGCCAGGACGTCTCCCTCGTAGTCTGGATAGTTCGTTATACGGTAGGAATAGCGGGTCACGTTCTTTTTCAGGTACTTCGTCAGGTCGAAGCCCTGCTTTTTCTGTAGCTCATTATAGGAACGGTAAACCTTATCGAACTCAGCCGGAACAGTCACATCCGCCTCCTCGACAGGGTCCGTCTCAGTCTCCCATCCGAACTGACGAAGAAAGTCCGTGCGGTCAGTGTTCGTCTTTATCTTGTCGAAACGAATCGTCTCCACCGTCTCAAGCGACGACGTCGACGGAGTTGACGCCGACGCCGGAACTCCGGACGGAATGAAGAAAAGAAGCGTCACAAGCGCTATCACCGCGAGAGTAGTCACCCCGAAAAACTTAAGAGAGCTCGCCCTCATCGTATATATGAACATTGCGATTCCTCCTTGTCTCAAATATTACGGTAGAATTATATTCACCATCCTGTGGATTAATTCACGGAGGAACGCGGAAAGGTACTTGAATCATGCTTGACGGTATAGAAAAAATAATGTCCGGCGGCGTCTGCTCCTGCGGTAAAACGCACGGAATGGCGACCGGAACGGCTGTCGTCGGGGACGGCGCCGCGGATTCACTCGCACAGTTTATCCGTGAGAAGAATTTCCAGCGGGTCCTGATCGTCTGCGACACAAACACAGAAAAATATGTACCGGCTCTGAAACCGGCAGCCATGAACGCCGATGTGATAACCCTCCCCGGAAACTCGCACGCGGACGAGAAGGGCGTAGCGCCGTTCATAGACCGACTGAATGGCAAGAGCTGTGACTGCCTTATCGCCTGCGGTTCCGGTTCGCTCCACGATATAACAAGATATTCGGCGAACGAGAAGAATATCCCTTTCGTGTCCTTTCCGACGGCGGCGAGCGTCGACGGATTCGTCTCGACGGTCGCGGCGATGACATGGGGCGGGCAGAAGCTGTCGAGCCCCGCCGCCGCCCCGATCGCCGTTTTCGCGGATCCCGAGGTATTCGGTGACGCTCCGGCGAGGCTTACGGCGTCGGGCGTCGGAGACCTGCTCGGAAAGTACACCGCGCTCCTCGACTGGCGGATCGCGAGGATACTCACCGGAGAGGAGATATGTCCGGAGATATACGGGCTGATGGAGAAGGCGCTCGGACGACTTGATGGGCTTCTTGACGAGATCTCCTCCGGACAGTTCGATGTCCGCTCGGAAAAGTACACGACGCTAGTCATGGAGTGCCTGATACTCGCCGGGCTCTCGATGCAGCTTCAGGGGAATTCGCGCCCCGCGTCCGGAGCGGAGCACCATCTGTCGCATTTCTGGGAGATGCACGTGATAAATAAACCGACAGACGCGCTTCACGGTGAGCAGGTAGGCGTCGCGGCGCTTATGCTGACAAGATATTATCACGCGATGAGAGATTATGACTTCATGAGACCTGCCAATCTCGCGGCGACGTTCGATCGTTCGTATCTTGAGCCTGTATACGGAGACCTGACCGACGGAATACTCCGCGAGAATCTGACAGACGGAGAAGTTTCCTCGTCGCCGCTCGCGTTTGTACCGGACGCTGAAAAGGCGGAGAAGGTGCGCGCGGAGATCGATTCGCTGATTTCACCGGAGGCGCTGGAGCGGCTTCTGAGACTCGGCGGAGCGCCGACGACACTGTCTGAGCTTGGTTTGCCGGATGATGAGGAGTTTATCAAAAGAACTCTCGGGTTCGCGCCTTATGTGCGGAAGAGACTCACGCTTCTTAAGGTTCTGTCCGCGAAAAGATAAAGAAATCGGGGCTGTCGCAAGTTTGGAAATCGCTTTCATTTGATGGTCAATACGAACAATTTTCGAAGTCCATACCATATTGGTAAGCCTGGATTATTGTGCATAATACCATGAAAATGGAAATGTTTTCCTCAGATGCGACAGCCCTGTTTATTCACTTTTCACTCAGATAACCCTGAGAGTCTCCCCGACGGAAAGCTTCAGATCATAAGCCTCTCCGTTCGCGGTGATTTTCCCGGCAAATTCCCTGTCAGCCGTGACAAGGCATGAGGTGACCCTTCCGTCCTTCCACTCCGCTGAAACCTCCGCTCCGCCGCGGGTCAGATCGTCATGACACATGGCAGAACAAAAAATACCGACCCGCGGATCGCGTCGGCAATCCCGCGGGTCGATTATTTTACTTATATAATCACTTTCTCTTTCTGAGTGAGACAAAAGCCGCGGCGGAAGCGGTGAAAGCGGCGGCAGTGGTGAGAATTCCGGCGTCAGGAGTGGAAACTGAAGCTCCATCATCCATCGCGTCGCTCTTCTCATCTTCCGTGACCGTCACTTTGTCAGCCGAGAGAACGAAATCGGTAGCTCCGTCAACATTCTGATAACCGGAAGCTATGGTGGCTCTGTCAGCCGGAACATAGTTGTTGTACTGAAGCGTGAGCTTGAAACCGGAGCCCGCCTTCAAACTGAAGTTCGACGCCGGAATAGCGATCTCGGTTATGTATCCGGTATCTGTAGCGGTTCCGGCGGCTTTTATAGTGATGCCCTCAAAAGCCTTTTCCCATCTCAGACCGTTGCCGAGACATCCGACGTGAACATTTCCGCGGCTGTCCTCGTTTCCGTCAGCGCCCCAGAAACAGATCTCAAGGTTGTCACAGGCAGACCACTTTTCATAATCTACCCCATCCTCTTTGCTCTTTGTGGCGGTGTCGTCAACGACCACGCAGCAGACGTACAGATAATCCTCGTCCCAGAGAAAGTAAGCGGTGGTTCCCTTTGCGGCCTCGTAGTCCGAGTCAGTCGTGCCCTCCACATAGAATCCGAAGTTCTCAAGCTCTATTGAAGCGGATTCGGTGTAGATGTCGTCGAGTCTGCCGTCAAGTACCGGGGTGCCGTTCCTGATATCCGTCCCTTTCGCGGATACCGGAAGTGCCGCCGCGACGATAAGCAGCGCTGCGATTCCAGCAATGACCTTTTTCATGTTATTTACCTCCAGAATTATAGTGGTCTTGTCGCCGCCGGACAGTCGTGCTCTTCCCGGCGGCTTTATTAACCTGTAATAATTTTAACATATTTTCAACAAAAAGAAAATTGATTTTTGTGTCTTCTATATGTTATAATGGGTTCAATAATATACCATAAAGGAGTTGACAACATTGAATGACACAGGATGCCGGATATACAGCTCTACCGCGTGGCAGTTCAACACGCTGGAGGTTCATCTGATAGACCGCGGTTTCACGGATATAAACCCTGTGCTTTTCGGCAGCGAATCGTTTGAGACTGATCCCGATCGCCGCGCCACCAGCGTCATCTACGACTGTTTCCTTATGCACTATGTGTCATCCGGGTGCGGGACATTCATAAGTCCGCGCGGAACTTTTCCTGTCCGCGCGGGTCAGTGCTTCATTATCCGGCCGATGGAGATCATATCATATGGTTCCGACCTGAACGATCCATGGAGATATATCTGGCTCGGAATAACCGGAAAGACAGCGGAACGGCTTTCAAAGCTTCCTGACGTCGTGGATATTCACGACGCGTCACTCTTCATGTCGATGGAGAAATGCCGCTCCTACACTTCTGAGCGTGAGATGTATCTCGCCGGAAGATGCTCGCTGCTGTTCGCGGAGCTGTTTGAGAAACGCGAGGGCGACGAATGCCGGCGGGAGATGCGGGATCAGATAAAATATATACTGAATTATATTCATCAGCACTACATGGAGCCTATGACGATAAGTCAGGTCTCAGAGGAAATGCACCTTGACCGGCATTACCTCTCAAAGCTGTTCCGCAGAGAGGTCGGAATGACCATGAAGGCTTACCTGACAAAGATGCGGATGAACCGCGCGAAGACATTCCTCGGGAGTGGATATCTCGTTGCCGAGACAGCGGCTCTCTGCGGCTATAACGATGTGTTCAATTTCTCGCGGATGTACAAGAAATACTTCGGCGAGCCGCCGTCCGGAAAGCGCGGTGGTTCAGAACAGAACGATAAAGAATATTGATTCAAGTTTTTTCGCGGAAAAAGCTCGCGAATCCGGACTTTTTTCGTGAAAACCCGATTTATTGTGCATCATTGATAAACAGGGCTGTCGCAGATCCGGAAGTAATTCCCCTCTGATGGTCAGCATGGACAATTTTCAGGGTTCATACCATATTGGCGAACCCGGATTATTGCGCATGACACCATGAAAAAGGAATTACTTTCCTCAGATGCGACAGCCCTTTTCGTTTTTTTGTCAGGATATATCGATCAGGCGCATCGTGCCGATGCCGGTGACATACTGCGGGATGCTTTCGGTCAGTTTTCCTTCGTAATCGTAGTGGAGATGACCGGCGAAGACGGCTTTTATCAGGGGGCAGGACTTGATGAATTCTGTCGTTTCGAGGGTTATGTCATCTGCCTTTTGTTGTTTGAAGCGGTATTCGCTGTAGTCGCTCATAAGCTCGTCCGGGGTCGAGGTGAGGTAGGCGCTGTCGCCTTTCTGGCGGGCTGTGCGGAAGAGCTCAGGTTCATAGATCGGGTTGTGCATCAGGAGGATGATCGGGAGATTATCCTCCGTTTCTTTTTTCAGTTTTTCGAGCTGTGGGCGGTCGAAGCGGTAGTAGGAGTCGTCGATCGCTATCAGTTTGACGCCGTTTATCACGCGGGAGGCGAAGCGGATGTCGTTCGTGAAGGATTCCTGAACGTGGGCGAGGCTTTGGTTTCTGTAGGCTTCGTCTTCGAAGGCTTCGCCGACATAGAGGCTGAATTCGTGGTTGCCGGCGCTGAAGAATACGTCGTTCCCGGAGGTGAATTTTTTTGCCGCGTCGAGGTTGGCTTCCGAGACGAAGTCGATGAGGTCGCCGGTGTGGACGATTGTCAGGTGGTTTTTCCTGGCGTATTCTTCGGCTTCGCGGAGGTCGGAGAGGGCGGAGGGGAAGCAGGAGCTTCTGCCGTCAGCGAGATCGATTTTGCGTTTATCGTTTCTCTCGTCGGCGAGTGTGAGGTGTGTGTCGCTGATGTGCAGGAGCGTGAACGGCTTTTCCGCCCCGCATACAACGGGAGTGCGCAGAATTTTCATAGAGTGATGTCTCCTTTTTTGGGTGTATATCAGATTATACCACCGCGAAGAGAT
>URCP01000139.1 GCA_900546315.1 uncultured Eubacteriales bacterium | reverse complement strand
TGGGACAGCGATTATGTCTACATATGCGTTGTCGCTGACGACAAGACTCCTTCCTCCGCCAAGGACGCACCGGAGATCAACTGGCAGAACGACGCCGCTGAACTGTGGTTTGTGGACGACGACATGACCTTCAAGATTCACGCGGCGGGCGACGGCAACTTCTTCCTCGGCGGCGACAAGGACGGCGCTGTCGCGTGGGACAAGGGCTTCGAGGCTTCAAAGCACAGCGCGAAGATGACCGACAAGGGCTGGACAGTCGAGGTCGCTCTCCCGATGAACAAGCTGAAGGCTGGCAAGGAGTTCGGCTTCGCGCTTCAGGTAAACGATATCTATTCTCCTGATTACGCGGCGGCAGGCGCGGCTTCCGGCACACAGACGCCCGAGGACACAACCATGAAGCTCGTCGCTGACAAGGTCGAAGTCCCCGCCGCAGCCGAAGAGCCCGCAGCAGACGACGCCTCTTCCGCCTCTTCCGTCGCGACCGCTGATATGGGCATTGTCGCTTCCGCTGTAGCTCTGGCGGCATCCGCTCTCGTCATCTTCAGGAAGAAGCACTGAGATAAAAAAAGGAACGCCCGCGAGAAACGTTCCTTGTGTAAAGCAATATCCTTGACAAGGCTGTCATGTCATAATGGCAGTCTTTTTTATATTCCTGGAGGTATATCCGGCTTCGTGTCCTTCTCGTCGATGTCATCGCTGAACTCGATCCTGCCGCGGACGGTCTTCGCGAACCGGCGCGGGGACATACCGATAAAGGCGCTGAACATCTTCGAGAAGTGAGCGAGATCGCTGAACCCGCACTCGATCGACGCCGAGAGAGGAGACATTCCCTTGGCGATCATCTCAGCCGCGCGCGAGACGCGGACCGCCATATGGTACTGATGTATGGTCTCACCCATCATGCGCTTGAAGTCGAGATTCAGCTTCTGCCGGCTGACGAAGAACTCCTTCGCGATAATGTCAGACGTGAGCTTTTCGGCGAAATGGTCCTCGATATATTTTGTGACGCCGAATACGTATTCGACTTTTGTAGGTAGGTAGGTAGGTAGGTAGGTAGGTAGGTAGGTAGGTAGGTAGGTAGGTAGGTAGGTGTACATACGTTCGCGGCAAGTTTGAGCAGCCCGACAAGCGACACGAGCCGCATATTGTCGTCGATATCGAGAAGGTTTATCCCGGCGAGCCGTCTTGCGCACTCAAGATCATCGCCCTCAAGCTCGTACAGCGAGAACGACCGCTCAAAGAGCTTGTGCAGCTCGTCACGCGATCCCGCCCCGGCGACGCTCCGCTCGGTGAAGTAGAAAACGAAGCACTCATACCGATGCCCGCGCTCCGCGTTCGCCGTGTGGAAGGAATACGGGCGATGCAGTCTCAGGTGTGGTTTGTCGGTAACATACCGCCGGTCGCCGCTCAGAATCTCGACCCTGCCCTCAAGCACAAGCGTCAGTTCGTATTTTGAGTGAAAATGCAGCCAGTCCTGACTGAACCCGTCCGAAACGAAATGCTGCAAATAAATGTCGTCAGAGCGTCCGGAGACGTCATAGAACAGTATCTTCCTTCCGTTCCCGCTGTCCGGGACAGAGACAATATCCTTCATTGATAATCAGCTCCTTTCTGGATTCTGATAATATTATATCACATTTTCCGGTTTATGGCAATATGAAAAAACAGTCTGATTTATGGACTTTCCGGTAAAAGTATGTAATTTTAAGGAAACATGTGCTGTTAATTTCCGTGAAAAATAACATTTTTGCTTTAAGTCATGGTATTATCCGGCAAAACATCGGGAATTTGTGCATATTTGGACTTGACACCGAGGGACGGCGGGTGTATAATTTATGGTGGCACACAAATGAATACACTGAGCATGGATCGCTACGGCATTATCGGCGTGTAAAATTAAACCGTTTTATTTTTCCGGAACCGGTCTGTTCAGTTCACCCTACGATTCTTTTTTGGGAGATTTTTAATATGGATTTAGAAATGATGCACCCCGCCGACAGGATCGTCACGATCATGAACCGTCTCTACAACTACGGCATGACCACGACCTCCGGCGGAAACCTCTCCGTCTGCGATCCCGACGGCACCGTCTGGATCAGCCCCTCCGGCATTGACAAGGGCTCGCTCCGCCGTGAGGATATCATGCAGATAAAGCCCGACGGCACGATCATCGGCCCGCACAAGCCCTCGAGCGAATATCCTTTCCACCTCGCGATCTACGCCGCTCGCCCCGACCTCAAGGCGGTTCTGCACGCTCACCCGCCGGCTCTCGTCGCGTTCAGCCTTATCCGAGAGATTCCGGACACCACGCTCATCCCCGACGCGAAGCTGATCTGCGGCGACATCCGCATGGCTGAGTACGCCCTCCCGGGAAGCAAGCTCCTCGGCGAGAAGATAGCGAAGGAATTCGCGAACGGCATCAACACCGTCATGCTCGAAAACCACGGCGTCGTTATAGGCTCCGACGACCTCTTCAAGGCGTTCATGACATTCGAGACCCTCGACTACTGCGCGCGCCTCGAAATCAACGCCCGCTCGCTCGGCAAAGTCCCTCACGGTCTCTCCGACAAGCACATGGCAATGTACAAGCTCAAGATTCACCCCGAGATGGACGAGTTCGTCCCGCGCACCCACTCAAGCGAAGAGCTCGACGCCCGCGCCGAGATGTGCAAGCTCATCCACAGAGCGTATGACAACCAGCTCTTCATGAGCTCTCAGGGAACCTTTTCGAAGCGTCTCTCCGACGGCTCCTTCATCATCACGCCGTACGACATGGACAGAAAGTACCTCGAGCCCGCCGACCTCGTAAGAATAGAAGACAACCGCAAGGAGCACGGCAAGAACCCGTCCCGCTCCGTGAACATGCACAAGGCTATCTACGAGAAGCATCCCGAAATCCAGAGCATCATCTGCGCTCATCCGCCGCACATCATGGCTTTCGCCATCACAGACGCCGAGTTCGACGCCCGCCTGATCCCCGAAAGCTACATCATGCTCAAGAACGTCCGCAAGTTCCCGTTCGGCTCCACCTTCATGCAGACCGATCTCCTCTCCGATGAGATCTCCCTCAAGAACCCCGTCTGCATCATCGAGAACGACTGCGTTATAGTCGGCGGCACCTCCCTCATAAACGCCTTCGACCGTCTCGAGGTCATGGAGTACAGCGCGAAGTCCGTAATAGACACCACGGCGCTCCACAAGCCCGTCGTGAAGATTTCCCCTGAAGAAGTCAAGGACATCGAAGTCGCGTTCAATCTGTAAGAAAAGCAAGGGGAGGAAAGACGCTTTGAAAAGCGTCCTTCCTCCCCCTGCACCCCCTCCATCCCGTAAACTTTATACACTATACAACAAACGCTCGTCTCAAGGCGAGGGGGGAACAAGATATAAACCGAAGAACGGCAGCCACACGACTGTCGCTCTTTTTTTGCTATTTTTCGGGGAACATCGGCATTCCGTGTCCCGGACACAAAATATAGTCCGAATAACGCTCATTCACAATGCCGCGTATCGCCTTGGCTTTCGCCGAGTCGACATTCACGCTCGTCATCAGGTACGGAGCCAGCAGATTGAAATCGTACTGCTCTTTCGTGAAACCCTTCACATTAACAAGTATATCGCCCGTAAACGCGAGCCGCAGTCTCTCTGAAACAATCAGCACCTCCCCGCGCACATGACCACCGGCTCCCTCGTAAACCTCGAACCGCAGCCCGCAGGCGTCAAACCCGCCTATATACGAAAGCATCCCGTCATCCGTCTTCTCCCCGACGACAACCGCCCGCGAAAGCTCCGGCGGACGATACCCGGATATTATCTTACTCAGCACGCAATACGGCGCGTGAAGCACATTCTGCTCCCTGAAATTCGGCTCCCCCGCCCTCTCGAGCCGGAAATTCTCGCAGCAGCTCGCCGACATATACACCCTGTCGAACATATCGCAGAGCCCCGTATGGTCGATATCCGCATGCGTGATGACAAGCGTCTTCCGCCTCGAATGAAAGTCCGGAAACAGCCCCTCGAATATCCCCGTCATCTCTTCCCTGTAGCACGCGAACCCACAATCGACAAACAGCAGCTCCTCCCCGCCATTGTCAAGTATATAAGTATCGCTCCCGCACGGCGGCTGAACCGTATAAAGCACATACCCGTCCGAAAGCTCGTCCCGCCTTATCTCCGCGTGAAACTCGTCGCCGTGGTGCTCCGCGACAAACTTCGCGAAGCGGCGGATATAATCGAAGGTCTTGAGCGGCGTCTCCCCGCGCTCGTCGAGTATCTGCATGACGCGGTTTGAGTTTATCAGCACAGAATTCGTAGTCTCCTGATCGAGAGACAATATATCCCTCATCTCGTTCGCGAAGGTGATGTAGAACACAGTGCCGTCGAGCTGCTTCTCCGTCACGTCGTACTCGACTATCCTGACCTCGCATATTTTCGAGACGTCGTCAAGAAGACGCCTGATCTCGTCCGTGTTCTCGACGAGAAGCCCCATTTTGAAATACTGATACGGCGTCCCGTTCTCCTGCGAGGACATATACGATATATTGACGTCATACCCGGCGATGACCTCGAGAACCGGTCTGACCGCGCCCGCCGCGTCCGGGAGCTTCAGGACAATAAGGATGACCTGTCTGCCCTCCTCCGTTCCGGTTATATATCCGATGCTCTCGAGCTCGGAGAGTATCCGCTTGTGCTGCTCCTCGTCCGCCGAGACCTCGATAAAGAGCGTGTGAAGGTCGACCGCCTTGTTGTAGTTCACCCTGACGATATTCCCGCCGTGCTCCGCTATGACCCGGCTCGCCCTCAGGAACGCGCCCGCCTTGTCCGGCATTTTCGTTATATATGTGCGTTTCATAAAATCCCTTCCGACAGACTGAAATTAACTGAATAAGGAAACACTGATTTAAGGTTGTTTTCGCGGAAAAAGCCCATAAATCAGGGACTTTTTTCCGCGAAAACCCGATTTGTTCAGTGTATAATTAATTCTACACCCATCCCGCCGGGAAATCAATACTTACAATGTAAATTCCCGGAAAAGAAAAAGAAAAACGGACGGCAGATTTGGCAGTGTCTGTAAAACAGCGAATCCTCCGTATGCCTGAAATCATACGGAGGATTGTTTTCTGCATATAATTCAAACTTGCTGGCGGCGAACAGCATTTTATGCTGTTTGCGGACGGCAAGTCCACAGGGAATAGCCGCATTCGCGGCGCAAGGGGGTGTAGCCACCTTGACGGAACGAAGTGACCGCGCATTTGCAGTCAAGCAGTTTTCTTCTGCTGACGG
>URCP01000138.1 GCA_900546315.1 uncultured Eubacteriales bacterium | reverse complement strand
CCTGCCCCCCCCCTTCTTTCAAAAAGCTTCAAATAAGGGGAATACGGACACCCTCAAACGGGCGGGAATACAACTCCAAGTGCCAGTCCGGGACGCGATTCCTGTCAAACGATAACGATGAACTGACACCCCGGCACGATTCATCCGTCCCCTTCACGACAGCGCCGCCGAGCACAACAGTCGGTCCGTCCGCACCGCCGATAATTCCGATCGCCGCATGACTGCCAGAACCGCCCGCGGCATCCTTCATCGGTATGTCACTCCGATTATAATCGCAAAGCCGGCAGACCTCCCGCGGCAAATCCGGCTCAATCCTGTACGCGACACTCGTCATATACCGCGGAAGCCGCATCCCGCCGGACACCACGTCACCGATATCGACCGGCGTAACCTCAGATACCCTCAGCGTATGCCTCTCGCCTTCAGGAAACTCAAACTCAGTCTCACCACTCACATCGACCGGAACAGACCTCACAAGCTTCATATCAGCCGTCATGACAATCTCCGCCGAGCTTATTTCGTCCACCCTGAACTTCCCCGCGAAATTCAGCCGCCAGATCACAACCGTATGCGCTTCATCGAGCGAATAATGTTCCTTCACCGCAAGCGCTGTATCCTCGGTTTCCCCATGCTCCGGCACCGGGTCATAAACGCAGGATGTCCCGCCGGAACCGACAAGCATCTTTCCGTTCACGATGAGCGCCGCGTTCGGGTCGACATTCAGCGGGTTCTCACTCTCGATTCTCCGCCGCTCGCCCTCCGGAATGTCGTCTCCATACTGAACGAGAAAACAGTTCCTGTCATAGAATTCCGCGTACTTCGCGTTATCGACAATGTGCAGTATATCGACGACTAATCCCCGCGGGCAGACGTAAATTGACGGTATCCTCCACTCGTCGCCGTTCAGCGTAACGCTTCTGCCGACCCGGATCTCTTCTCCGGCGCGCCCGCGTGAAGCCGGAGCGTACAGCCCCTTGTCAAAGTACACCTTCCATGCTTTCGGTTTTCTCACCGGTTCATCGACGGACATATCAAACTCCGAGTAATCGAAGTCCGCCTGAAGCGAACGGATATAGTCATACGGGTCAGCCATCGGCAGAACACCAAGCTTTTCACGAAGCTCAGCCCTAGCCGCTTCATTGCCGGAACCGCTCATCGCCGCGCCGCGCCCGCCCTCGAAGGTCTCCCTGTCATACCTCCACGCCGATTCAATGACGCTCGTATCTCCGCAAGACACAAGCAGAGACAGAAAATCCGCGAAGCTCCTTGCGACCGGACGAACATACCTCGGCGCGAGATCCATCGGGCAGACGCAGAACACCATGTCCCCGTGCCCGCCGGCAAAGCAGAAATGTATCCCGTCGACCCCGACCCGCCCGAAGACCTCCGCCCTTTCAGGTGTGCAGAAATAGCGCTCGTCCTCGGTCATATCGCAGAGTTCAAGCCCGAGCGAACTCAGGTTTATGCCGCTGTCGACGAGCTTCTGAAGTTCCTGATGTTTCGTTTTCTTCATAGCAATCTCACCTCCAAAAAGAGACCGCACACATAAGTACGGTCTCCATTATTATGTTACCAAGGCATAACGCTCGCGGAGATGTCCGCCACGCTCTTTATGTTGTTCTCGTCCATGTATTTCGCAATCCCGTCGGCAATCTCGAGCGGCAGATATGGGTTCGCGAACATAGCGGTTCCGACGCCGACCGCGTCAGCACCGGCGATAAGCATCTCGATCGCGTCCTCGGCGCTCGAAATTCCGCCCATTCCGAGAATCGGCAGACTGACGGCGTTCCTGACCTGCCAGACCATCCTGAGAGCGACCGGGAACACCGCGGGACCCGAAAGTCCTCCGCAGTTGTTGTGAAGGATCGGGCGTTTAGTCTTTATGTCGATGCGCATTCCGAGCAGGGTGTTTATGAGGCTGAGAGCGTTCGCTCCACCGGCTTCCGCCGCCTTCGCGGTTTCGGTGATATCGGTGACGTTCGGCGAGAGCTTCACCATCAGCGGCTTTGAGGTGTGGATTCTGACGGCGTTTGTTATCTCGCTGACGGTCTTCGGGTTTGTGCCGAAAGCGACACCGCCCTCCTTCACGTTCGGACAGGAGATGTTCATCTCGATGAAATCGACGTCTGTTTCGTCCAGTCTCTCGGCCACTTTACAATAATCGGAGATGGTCGAACCGGCAATGTTGGCAATGACGGTCGCGCCGTCCTTCTTGAGCCGCGGCAGTTCGTTCTCGATAAACGCCTCGACGCCGGGGTTCTGTAAACCGATCGAATTGAGGATTCCTGACGGCGTCTCGGCGATGCGCGGCGGCGGATTTCCGAGCCTCGGGGCGAGCGTCATTCCCTTGACCGCAATTGCTCCGAGCTGTTCCGGTCTGTAGTACGGAGCGTACTCCTCACCGAAGCCGCAGGTTCCGGAGACGGTGACGACCGGGTTTTTAAGTGTCACGCCCGCGAAATTCACGGACAGATCTGCATTTCTCACTTCCATATAATCTCCTTCGCGTCAAATACAGGACCGTCGACACATACGCGCTTGTACTTTTCGGTCGCTTCATTGTTCTCTACAAACATAGTCTTGCACACGCAGGCAAGGCAAGCGCCGACGCCGCAGCCCATGCGCTCCTCCATCGAGACCTCGCAGTCAACACCGTATTCCGCGGCGATTCCGGCTACAACCGCCATCATTCCCCTCGGACCGCAGACATAGATGATGTCCATCTGCTTCTTTTCAAGCTCCTCGCGGACAAGCTCGGTGACAAAGCCTTTTCGTCCGTTCGACCCGTCGTCAGTGATGACAGAGACCGGAATATCATGGCTCTCGAAAAGCTCAGTCGAATTGATGAGCGAGACGTTCCGGAACCCGAACAGGGCTTTCGCGTCCTTTCCGTACTTCTTTCCGATTGAGAGGAGCGGGTATATGCCGATGCCGCCGCCGACGAGCAGTGCGCGCTTTCCCTCATGATAAGTGAACCCGTGCCCGAGCGGACCGAGAAGGCTTATCCTCTCTCCGGTCTTTCTCTCGGACATCCATTTCGTGCCCTTGCCGCGGACCTCATAGCAGAGACGGATTTTCTCGCTGTCAATCGCCTCACAGACCGAGATCGGGCGTCTGAGCGTGGTTCCCTCGCCGCACGCGACGTGGACAATCTGTCCCGGCAGAACTTTCCCCGCGATATCCGGGCACTCGAGAACAAGCTCGTACAGCTCCGCCGAGTCCGAGATTTTTCTGCTCTCATAGACGAGAGCATTATCTTTCAGTTTGTTCATTGTCCACCTCAGATACCGACGGCTTCGTCGATGGCGTCGCGCATCTCTATGACGGCTTCCCTTGTGTGCTTCTTCAGGTTGTCACCGTTGTCGCCCGCCTTTTTGTACGCGCACATGAGCCCTCTTGACGAGTTGACTATCGCGCCGGAGCCGGTCTTGTCGAACGCACCGACGATATCCTTAGCGGTTCCGCCCTGAGCGCCGTAGCCCGGAATCAGGAAGAAAGTGTGCGGCATCAGGCGCCTGAGCTCGGCGAGCTGACGGGGATATGTAGCCCCGACGACCGCTCCGAGAGCCGAGTAGCCCTTATCGGTGATGGTTTCCGCGCCCCACTCGTCGATCTTTGCGGCGACACGATGGAACAGCGGCATGCCGCCCGCGTCGAGGTCCTGAAAATCGCCCGAGGACTTGTTCGAGGTCTTGACGAGTATGAACGCCGCCTTGTCTCTTTCGGCGCAGATCTTCGCGAACGGCTCGACGCCGTCGATTCCGAGGTAAGGGTTGACCGTCACGCAGTCGACCGGTGTGGCTTCTGCTTCGGCGCCGTCAAACAGAGTGGTCGTGCCGAGATAAGCCTTGGCGTATGCCTCAGCCGTAGAGCCGATATCGTTGCGCTTGACGTCGAGAATGACGTACAGACCGGCTTCCTTCGCGTAGGCGATTGTCTTTTCGAGAGCGATAAGCCCCTCGATGCCGTACATCTCGTAGAACGCGGACTGCGGCTTGACGGCGGGGATGAGGTCGGCGACAGAATCAATGAGAGCTTTGTTGAACTCGAGGATAGCTTCGGCGGCGGCTTTGAAGGTGTTGCCGTACTCATTCGCGGCGCGCTTCTTCATTTCCTCCGGGATGTAATCGAGCACCGGGTCGAGACCCATTACGGTAGGATTGTGCTTTTCGGCGATTTTTTCGATAAGGGTATCAAACGACATTTTGGCAGTTCCTTTCCATATATATATTGAACGGCGTGAGACCGTTGTTTTCGTGTCAGTGTGCGAAGACCTTCCGCCCGCCGACGAATGTGTACCTGACCTGTGCACCGAATGTCATGCCGATAAACGGCGTGTTGTGCGACTTTCCCCTGAGGTCTTCTCTTTCAAGTCTGTATTTTGCGTCAGTCGAGACAAGCGTGAAATCAGCGGTCGAGCCGACCTCGATACTTCCGAGCCCCATTTTGTCAAGCCCGGTGATCTCCGCGGGATTCTTGCTCATAAGCTCAGTCAGCTTCGGCAGGTCGATGTACCCGCCCTGAACGAGTGTCGTATAAGACACCATGAAGGACGTCTGGAGACCGATTATACCGTTCAGCGAATCGGCGAGCCCGCGGCTCTTCTCCTCGTCCGAGTGCGGCGCGTGGTCGGTCGAAATGCAGTCGAGCGTACCGTCGAGTATGCCATCAATGACGGCTTTCACGTCGTCCTTCGTCCTGAGCGGCGGGTTCATCTTCGCCATCGCGCCGTATTTTTCTATATCGTCTTCCGAGAGCGCGAAATAGTGCGGACATGTCTCGGCGGTAACTCTGACGCCCCTCGCCTTTGCACGACGAATGGCTTCGACCGAACCGCGCGTCGACACGTGGCAGATGTGCAGTCTGCACCCCGTATACTCCGCGACCGCGATATCCCGCATGGTCCCGATATCCTCGCATACGCGCGGAATGCCTTTCAGACTGAGCTTTTCCGAGACAACCCCATCGTTCATGGCTCCGCCCGCGAGTGACAGGTCCTCGCAGTGCGACATTATAAGAAGGTCGTTTTCAGCGGCGACGCGCATCGCTTTCATAAGCGTCTCAGAGTCAGCGACAGGTTTTCCGTCGTCCGAGAACGCCGCCGCGCCGGAATTTTTCAGCGCAGCGAGGTCACAGACCTCGCGGGTTCCGAGCCCTTTCGATATCGCTCCGACCGGGAAGACGCGGCAGTCGGCGTCCTTCGCCCTGTTCATGACATATCCGATTGTCTCTGGCGTGTCGCAGACCGGCTTCGTGTTGGGCATAGCGAAAACAGACGTCACACCGCCCGCCGCCGCGCACTTTGAGCCGGAG
>URCP01000137.1 GCA_900546315.1 uncultured Eubacteriales bacterium | reverse complement strand
CACATCGCACTCTCCGCCGTCCCGCCACAAGAAATGCGTGTTGAACACCGCGAAGAGGCGCCCCCCGACCGTACTGAACACAGCCCATGTAATCCCCTTCGAGCGGTCAAGCTCCGTGTGATACAGTATCCTGCCGCTGTCGACCACCGAGAGCTTTCCTTTTCTGTAAAGCAGCGGCGTGAAGTCCGGGTTCTCTTCTGTCGGGACGGGGACGAAAGCGTATTCGCCGCGAAGCCGTTCCCACACCGGCGACCTGTGCCAGCTGTCGGTCATCTCCTGAAGACCAAGGACATCGGGCATATACCGGCGGTAAACCCTCTCAAGTTTCTCATCCCGTCCTGAGACCTCGTTCCCGAAATAATCGCCCCAGATATTGCTCGTCATCAGACGTATCGTCATATTCTGCCTCCTGATATCCCGCGGCGCGGCGCGGGTGATGCTACCATTCTATCATAAAATTTCCGGGCTGTCAAGTGGGTGGGAATATTTTCCGACAACATGAATCCATGTGAAGGGCGCGTGCACATCAGACACGAGGTTCAATTTCCGGACTGAAATCTCCGGACAAGTAAATAATATGATAATTTTCCGCCTTGTCACTTGACAGAACGGCGCGGAGGGTTTACACTGAAAGATATGCCGTACGCAAATTCATTCCGGGGAGTTCTTTATGTTCGTAAAACCTGATTTTTTCGATAGTTTCCGCTGTATCGCGTCAGACTGCGCGCATACCTGCTGCGCGGGGTGGGAGATCGCCGTCGACCCTGACAAGGTGGCGCTTTACGATCAACTGCTCGATGAGAGCGAGAAGCGGCGGCTTCTGCCCGCTCCGGACGGAACCCTGCTCTGCCGTGAGGGCGGGCGCTGCGGCTTTCTGCGGAACGACGGGTTATGTGATCTGATCATCCGGCGCGGTGAGGACGCCCTCTGCGACATCTGCCGCGAGCATCCGCGCTTCTACTCGTACTCGGAGAACGGAAACATCCGCGAGGGCGGTCAGGGCATCTGCTGTGAGGCAGCTGCGAAGCTCTGGCTTTCCGGTGATGTAAGGCTCATATACGAGGACGACGGATATGAGCCGGAAAGCAGCGAGCTTGACGAACTCCGGGCTCAGTCAGCACTCATGCGTGACACGGAGGCAATGGACGTCGCGATTGCGGACTGCGTCAGGCGGTATAGTGAGCTGCGCGGGCTGTTCGGGTCTCTCGAGACCCTTGAACCGCTCGTTTTTCCGGAGGTTCCGCCGGCGGTCTCACCGCTCTCTCACCGGCTGTGTTCGTACTACATATACCGCTGGTATTTTGATTATCCGGACGAGACGATGCGGTTCGCCGCGATATGCGCGGTCATGACCTCGGCGATGGATGGAGAATTCGCGGACGCGGCGAGACGGATATCCTGTGAAGTCGAGTATGATCCGGATAATACGGATGTTATTCTGGAATATATCAGGGAAAACTTTGCGTGAGTCAACATATCGTTTTCGCATCACCCGCACGCAAAAAAGCCGCTTGACGCGGCTTTTTTGATGTGCTTAAATCACGAAATCATTTCAGTGCCGCGAAAGCGTCGACGGTCTTTTCGATTTCGCTCTCTATCTTCGGCTTCACGCCCGCGACAATGGATGCGTAATCACGGTTGTTCTTTTTGAACATATCCTGGAAAATTCCGTCGCGCAGGATTGTGCACCAATATGTGTCGCCGAGGTCGTAAATCCGTCCGGCAAATATCAGATCAAGCATCTCGATCGACTCGGGATCCCGCGCGTACTTGCCCTTCAGCGCGATTTCGTAGTATGCCGGGATCACGGTCTGCCGCGATTCGTACGAGAGAGCCTCAAGAACGGCTCCGGTCATATCGAGCTTTTCGTTTGTCTTCGGAATTATCGACACAAGTCCGCCCTCGACGCGCGAATAATAGTCGGTCTGCGACTCGTCAAACTTCGGATAGGGGATAATTCCGAAGTCGGAATCCATGTCGCGAAGGTTCGAAACGAGGTTGAAGCTTGTGTCCATGAAGAGCGAATGTCCGGATTGGAAAAGATCGGTCGACGTATCATTTATGTTGTACCAGGTTCCGTCGTCCCATGTGATCCCGAAGATCTTTTCTATGACCTCGCGGAATTTATCGTTCTTGTCGAGATCGAAAACCGGGATATCATCCGGATTCTTTGAAACCGACTCGACGCCGGCGCCGATCCAGAAACACGGAAGAACATGCTTCGGCTGGGAAATAAGGCCATAGATATCGTCTTTGTCCATCTTGCTGTCGCCGTTGAGGTCGTGCGTCGTCATCTTCGCGAATTCGGAATATGTATCGAGAGTCCACTTGCCTCCGAAAACCGTGTCGTAGATATTGCCGACCGAATACTTTTCCGCGATGTCCTTGTTGAACACCAGTACGTGCGTGTAGTCATAGGTCGTCAGATTGTAGTCGCCATACGCGAAATACTGCTTATTCCCGATCGAAAGGGCGGAATTCAGCGTCTGACTCCACCACGGCTTGTCGAGATCAATATATTTCAGATCATTGATCGAATAGACCAGACCTTCCTGTGCGAACGCCAGACCGTCGCGGTCATTGAGCTGGATGATGTCATACGTGCCGTCGCCCGCGAGAATCATGTTTTTCACGGTAGTTTCATAGGAATCGTCCTCAACGCCATGTATCCTGACTTTCAGCAGGTCTTCAACGCGGCGTTGCGGGTGTAAATCGCGTCATTCAGGACGTCTCCGGTCGAAGACTCAACGTCCAGCTGCGGATAAACCCATGTCATTTTGGCGGGATCGCGGGTCAGAAAAGTGAATTCGGCGCCGTCGAAGCTGAAAACTGTTTGGTCTGAAAATTTATTTTCAGACTTTCACCTGTTCCTTTTTTGCAGAATGCAGACCTGTTTGATCATGTGAAATTATTATATCATACTTTTCACGGAATGTTGATAATAATAATATAAAATTCAGTGCAAAATAGCGAAGTTAAAAGTAGCGTGAACACCTCCACCGTTGCATCGTATGCCGTTACGTTATAGCATCTTTTTGTCCGCGCTTCATGGCATACATTTTGCGTTGTACTTTCATGACGGATTACGGCTGTCAGCGGATATATAAAAAAAGCGCGGACAGGGATGACTGCCTGTCCGCGTTTTGGGTTATTCATCAAACAGATACATCAGATATCCGTACCCCTCGCTCTCCATTTTAGCATAAGGGATGAAACGCAGTGACGCGCTGTTGATGCAGTAGCGCACGCCGTTCGGCGATTCCGGATCTCCGGTGAACACGTGACCGAGATGTGAGTCCCCGGCGCGGCTCCTGACCTCGGTGCGGCGCATACCGTGGCTGTTGTCCTCAAGCTCCACGACTGCGGGCTCCTCGATGGGCTTGGTGAACGCCGGCCACCCGCAGCCGCTCTCAAACTTGTCCGTTGAGGAAAAGAGCGGCTCTCCGGTGACTATATCCACATAAATACCCTTCTCGAACCGGTTCCAGAATTCGCCCGTGAAGGCGCGCTCGGTGCCGTTTTCCTGTGTGACGTGGTACTGCTCGTCTGTCAGCTTGTCGCGGATGGATTCGGCGGCGGGCTTCTTATAGTCGCCGGGGTCGATGCGAAGCTTTGAAAACAGCTCCATCTCCGCCTTAGGGATGTGGCAGTAGCCGTCCGGGTTCTTCTCAAGGTAATCCTGGTGATATTCCTCGGCGGGAAAGAAGTTTATAAGCGGTCCGATTTCCACAAAAAACTTCTTGCTCCGACCTTTTTCAATCGCCGCGATGCGCTCAACCGTCTCTTTCGCCGCGTCGCTTGTGTAATAGACTCCGGTCTGGTATTGCGTGCCGATATCGTTGCCCTGCCGGTTTTCGACTGTGGGGTCGATGACATAGAAGTAAGCGAGCAAAAGCGCGTCGAGGCTCACCTCGTCCGGATTGTATTCCACGCGCACCGTCTCCCGGAAGCCGGTTCCACCTTTGCAGACCGTCCTGTAATCGGCGTCTTCCTCGCAGGTGCCGTTCGCGTAGCCGCTCTCCGCGTCGATGACGCCCGGGATCGACTGCATCAGCTGTTCCATGCCCCAGAAACAACCGCCCGCGAGATAGATGACGTTTTCGGTCGTCTCAGTTTTCATGCCGCTCTCCTCCGTCTCGGTCGATTTCAGGTTGGCGGACGGCGTCATAGAAACCACCCCGCACCCGCTGAGAAAAACTGCCGCGCAAAGCAGCATAGCTGCGGATTTTCTGCGCATAATGCTCCTCCTTTCGCGGAGGCGCCGCGTTATTTCACGCTGTCGGTCGCGATTGCAGTATCGATCTGTTTTTGCAGCTCCTCCATCTGATTCTTGTTCGTTATCGCGCCGACGATCGGGTCGCCGACGATGTTTCCGTTCCGGTCTACCACATATGTCGTCGGGTAGGCGTAGATGCCCGCGGTGAATTTTCCGGCGTCGCTGTCCGAGTCAAAGTAGACGTTGCGGTAGGACGCGCCGTTCTTGTCAAGCACTTCCTTCGCCTCGGTAATCGACTTTTCGTCGCCGTCCAGCGTGAAGGAATTGATTCCGATGAGTTCTCCGCCCTTTTCGCCGAGCTCCTTGTTCAGCTTTTCAAGGTCACCGAGTTCTCCGACGCAGGGTCCGCAGGTCGTGAACCAGAAGTTCACTACCGTAACGGCGTTGCCGGAGAAAAGATCGTCGCTCTTGACCTCGTTGCCGTCAAGATCCTTACCGGTGAAGGACGGGAATTTCGTGATGTTTGCGTTGCCGGCTGGCATACTCATGCTGTCGTCGCCGGAGGATCCGTTGATCTCCGGAAACTTGCTCTCGAGCTCGGTAAGCTTTGTCTCGATGTCGCGTATCTTCTCAGCCTCGCCCTTGATCAGCGTGTATTCGTCGTCCGAGAACTGATCCTTCGCCTTCTCGATGGTCATTATGAGGAAGTCGCCATAGTTCTTGCCGTCCTCGGTCATGACCATACCCTTGTCAGCCGCCATGAAGACTTTTTCCCAGAGGGCGGAGTTTTCCGAGAGGATTTCGTTTTCCTGCCCCAGAAGCTTTTCGTGCATCGCGGACGCTTCCTTGGCGTTTTTCGGTTCCTTCGTCATATCATCGCCCGCAGCCCCGCAGGACACCATGACGAATACGAGTACGAGCGCGGTCAGCGCCGCGATGAGTTTTTTTGCTGTTTTCATGATTCTTTCTCCTTGTTAATTTCATTTGTTTTGATTTCGTCGTTTTTTTTCGCGGAGGGGCACTCTTCCCTGCCGCTCCCAAAGCCGTATCTGAAGCAGATGGCGTTTGTCGGGCAGGCTTTGACGCACATTCCGCAGCGGATGCATTCGGCGCTGTTCGGAGTTTTGGTCACGTCAACATCCATCTTGCAGACTCTGGCGCACTTTCCGCAGGACACGCACTTATTCGTGTCAACCTTCATCCGGAATAATGACACGCGGTTGAAGAGCGCGTAGAAAGCACCGAGCGGACAGAGCCACTTGCAGAACGGACGGTAGAACAAAACGCTCAGTACGACCACCGTGATG
>URCP01000136.1 GCA_900546315.1 uncultured Eubacteriales bacterium | reverse complement strand
ATAAAGCACGTGCATCTGAAGGACTACAGCGAATCGGGGCTCTGCCTGCCTGGCGACGGTCTTATAGACCTGCGCGGGATACGCGACCTGCTTGAAAAAGCCGGGTATCAGGGGCTTTTCTCGCTTGAGTGGGAGAAACGCTGGGTGAAGGAACTGCCCGACATCGAGCCTGCGCTCGAGCGGTTCGTTGAAATCATGATGTGAAATATTCAGTATATATTCAGAGGCAACTATGGAAAATTTTGTAAATCCGCTGCGTATTCCCGACGATGTGAAGATAAAGACGCCGTCGACTCCGCTCCGATTCGAGGAGAAAGGAATCGCGAACCCCGTGAAAGCCGAGGTGCGCTTTGAGATCGGCGACTCGCTGAAGGTCATCCTCGAGGCGTCCGAGCCGGTTGAGTGGATAAGACTCCGCTTTGACGGCGATCTCAGGGGCGTGAAGTCGGTGCTCGGCGACGCGGTCGAACGCTGCACGGCGAATGATCTCATCTGGTCGGCAATGCTCCCGCACGCGCGCCTGCCTTGGTATTTCCACGCCTTCGACGGCGAGCGGCTCGATTCATATGGCGTGAAGACCGGCGCGAACTCCTTCGCGTACTTTCAGCCCGACCCGGCGGGGATAACGCTCTGGCTGGACGTCCGGAATGGCGGCTCGGGAGTCGAGCTGACCGAGCCGCTTCTCTGCGCCGAAATTGTCTGCCGGAAAGGAATTTCCGGCGAAGACCCGTTTATCGCCGCGCGCGAATTCTGCAAAATGATGTGCCCGACGCCGAACCTCGCGAAATCGTCGCTCTACGGCTTCAACAACTGGTACTGGGCATACGGCGGAATCGACGAAGCGACGGTACTCCGCGAGTCGGAATATCTGGCGTCGCTGACCTCAGAGAACGCCGCGAGACCCTACATGGTCATCGACGACGGCTGGCAGATCACGCACTCGAAGGGCTACAACGGCGGACGATGGGACGCGCAGAACGAGCGTTTCTCGCCGATGAACGAGGTCGCGGCGGCGATAAAATCGCGCGGCTGCCGCCCGGGAATCTGGCTGAGACCGCTGCTTACGATGCGCCACGTGCCGACTGAGGCGATATTCGTGTCGCCGACTCAGGCGGTCGGAACTGTGCTCGACCCGACGCATCCCTTCACGCTCGAGGCGGTCGGCGCGGACATCTCGCGTATCGCCTCATGGGGCTTCGAGCTGATAAAGCACGATTTCTCGACCTACGATCTCTTCGGAAACAACCTATCGAAGGTCTCGGGGCGTTTTTACGACCGTTCGAAGACAAACGCCGCGATTGTCCGCGGGCTCTACGAGACGATTCAGAAGAGCGCCGGAGACGCCGCTGTCCTCGGCTGCAACACGGTCGGACACCTTGCCGCCGGGATTCATCAGGCGCAGAGAATCGGCGACGACACGAGCGGACGCAGCTTTGAGTGGACGCGCCGCCACGGCATACACTCGATGATGCGCCTTCCGCAGACCGGCAGCTTCTATTCGGTCGACCCAGATTGCGCTGCGTTCACGCCGAATGTCTCGAAGGAGCTGAATTTCGACTTTCTCGAGGCGTCGGCAATCAGCGGCTGCGCGGTCTTCGCGTCGGTCACGCCGGGAATTCTGACGCCCGACGAGGAGAAGCGGATGAGCGCAATTCTCGGCACGGCGGCGACGCTCACACCCGCCGAATACGCGATTCCGACCGACTGGACGCACACGACCGCACCCGGCGAGTATCTGTTTCGCGGCGAAAAGCGTTCCTACGACTGGTACCGCGACTACCGCGGCGCGAGAAATATTCTCACATGGTTTGAATAATTCTGTTGACAAATGGATTTGGCGGCGATATAATATCTTTGAAATCTAATAACGGACAGCGCGGTGGAATCCGTGCCCGAGCTATTATTAATAAAAGGAAAACCAAAATGAAACTCAATGGCAAAAAAATCAATTTTCTCGGAGACAGCATCACAGAGGGCTGCGGAACAAGCGGAAAGGGACATTTCTTCTCCGACCTGATCGCCGCCGACACAGGCGCTCTCTGCCGCAACTACGGAATCGGCGGAACCCGGATCGCACGCCAGCAGAAGCCCTCAGCCGACCCGCGATGGGACCTCGATTTCTGCTCGAGAGTTGCCGAGATGGACGCCGACGCCGATATCATCGTCGTTTTCGGCGGAACGAACGACTTCGGTCACGGCGACGCACCCTTCGGAAATTTCGACGATAAGACGCCCGACAGCTTCCGCGGCGCTTTGAACGTGCTCTGCACCAGTCTCATCGAGAAGTACCCCGGAAAAGTCATCGTCATCATGACACCTCTCCACCGCAGAGGCGAGGACAGTGCCCGCTCCGCCTCGAATCCCGAACTGAAGGCGTATATCGAGGCGATCAGAAGCGCGGCTGAGTACTACAGCCTGCCGGTGCTCGATCTCTACGCTATGTCCGGACTCCAGCCGAATCTCCCGGTCATTCAGCAGAAGTTCGTGCCCGATCAGCTCCACCCGAACGACGCCGGGCATCGGATTCTCGCTGACCGGATTATCGGATTCCTCGAGTCGCTATGAGAAGGTATTTACTGCTGATAATCGCTCTGGCGGCGATGCTGATGCTCTTTGCCTGCTCGGCGAAAGCGGCTGACCCGATAGTCGTCAGCGAATGTGTATTCATCCGCCCGGACATGGCTGACGATACGTCGTCAGCGCAGCTATGAGCGTACACGCGTCGCTGAAGGAGTGCAGCGTGCCGATAAAGACTGACTTTCTCTCAAAGCGCGAGAACGAAGTCCCCGCCGAGCATGAAATCCTCATCGGCAAAACCAACCGTGAAGAATCGCTCGATGTGCTTGATTCGCTCGACACGAGCGACCCCGACAAAATATTCTACACAGTTCTGGCCGTGAACGGCAATCTGGTCATCATCGGCGCGAATGACGAGGGTACCGCTGAAGCCGCGAAGCTCTTCCTCGCGGAGTATAATTCCGCGGAGCTCCGGGCGATCTTGATGACACACGGTATTTCAGCGTCTCAGAGCGGCTGGATGCTTACAGAAAGGAGTACATAAACAAGATGAAGGAAAATTTCACGGACATCACGAGGTTCGGCAAGATAAATAAGCTCAAGTTGTCCTTCAATTCGCCGCGCATTAAGCCTGAGAGCGGCGTCCATCCGCGGCTGATGTTCAGAGCCGAAGACCTCGAAGTGATAAGGGCGAACCTCGAAGCACCCGAGAATTCGTATGCCTACGAGGAATACAAAAAGCTTGTCGCGACTGAGTGCGATGGTGCGATCAAGGGTGAACTCAGTTACAACGAAATCGGCAAAATCCTTACAACGATTGAGTCAAAGGCTTTCGAGTACGCGCTGAACGGCGATCCGGTCGTCGGCTGCGACGCGATAAACGCGATCGCGAACGTGATGCTGACCGCGACATATAGTCATATTCCGGATAGCTCACGACCAATGGGGCAAGTCATGATGACTGCCGCCGAGGTCTACGACTGGTGCTATGACCTGATGACCGACGAGATAAAGGCGGCTTTTGTCGCCGCGTGCGAGAGCATCGTCACGCCGGGTATGGAGATGGGTTTCCCGCCAGCAAAACAAGGAACCATATCAGGTCACGGTTCTGAGGGACAAGTATTGCGCGACTGGCTGGCGTTCGCTATCGCCACATATGACGAGTACCCAGATATCTACGAGTTCGTCGCTGGCGAAATATTCGACAAGTTCGTCCCGGTTCGCGACTATTACTATAAGTCGGGCGCGATACATCAGGGCAATAACTACGGTCCGTACCGCTTCAACTTCGACTTGTGGTCAGCGTGGCTTTTTAAGCGCATGAGCGGCGAGATGATCTACGACGAGAGCATGAGCAAAGTCATGTATAGCTTTATCTACGCACTCAGACCCGACGGACAGCAGCTCCGGATCGGCGACGATTGGAGCGAAAAGGGAAAGAAATACAGCGTCGAGTACAATATCGCGAGCTTCTACGCGGCAAATCTCTTCGGCGACGAGGTGATCAAGGGCGAGTCGAAGCGGCTTCTGAACGACTACAAGTCGATCAGCTACTCCAACACGACTCTGACTCCGGTGCAGTATCTCGTCTTCAACGACCCGTCGCTCGGGACAAAGGAGCTTGGCACTCTGCCGCTGACTTACTACATGGGCTCGCCGCTCGGTCAGACACTGACCCGCACCGGATGGCAGTTCGGCGATTCGGATGATATTCTCGTGCAGATGAAGATCGGCGAGCACACCGGAATGAACCACGACCACCTCGACTCTGGCAACTTCCAGATATTCTACAAGGGAATCCTCGCGTCGGAATCGGGAGTTTACGACAGCTATTACACGCCGCAGGACAAGAACTACAACAAGACGACGGCGGCGCACAACTGCCTGCTTATCTTTGACCCAGACGAGGACACAAGCGGTCGCGCGAACTGCGGCGGAGAGCGCTATGTCGGCGAGACCGGCAATCTCGACCTCTGGCTGAACGACAAAAAGTACCGCTTCGGAAAGGTTACAGCGCACGAGGAAACCGACACGCATGTGATTCTGACTGGAGACATCACGTTGGCGTACACAAATAAGGTGAGTGAAGTTCTGCGCTCAATGACCTTCATCCCGACCGGAGACGCTGAAATGCCGGGAATTTTCGCGGTATACGACCGTGTGACAGCGGCGAATGCGTCGTTCAAGAAGACTTTCCAGCTTCACATGCAGACCGAACCGGAGGTCGATGGAAACACGACGGTCATCACTAACAAAGGCGGAAAACTTGTGAACCAGACGCTCCTTCCAAATGACGCAGTCATTACTAAGGTCGGAGGCGAGGGAAATGAGTTCAACATCAATGGCGTGAACTATCCGTCGACCGTGAAGAAAGACGAAAACAACTCGATCGAAGCAGGCTGGGGACGCGTTGAAATCTCCCCCGTGGCTGAAAATCTCTCGGACAGCTTTCTGAACGTGATGTACGTGACCGACGAGGATTCGGCGGTTGATGCGAAGTCTGAGCTCATCGAGAGCGACAGCGCGGTCGGCGCGAGACTCGGCGACTTCGCGATGGTTTTCGCGAAGTCGACTGAGCGCGCGGAGAAAATTTCCTTCACGATTCCCGGAGATGGCAGTGTGAAGCTGCTTGTCGTCGGACTTGCCGGTGGGGAGTATGAGGTCGGTGGAAAGGTTTGCACGGCGACTGAAGACGGTGGCTCGATATGGATCGAGACCGATGCCGGATCAGTCGATCTCGTTAAAAAATAAGGTTTATACATTAAACAAACCGAATATCCTTCGAGAACACTCGCGGGCACTTTGAGACGAAGTGCGAAAAATGCGGTAAAATAGTGTTATTGGACCTCGTCAACGCCCGCAAGCCACGCCGGGCAATCTGAATTAAACAATCTTACATTTCAAGCTAACGAAAAACGTGCTGACATCATCGATCATGTAAAATATATTGTGTAAACTCCAAAAGTATGGTACAATAGATATAGGAGATGAAGCACATGAAAAAAGA
>URCP01000135.1 GCA_900546315.1 uncultured Eubacteriales bacterium | reverse complement strand
GGTTATCGACGGGTCGCCGATGAATATGTGCGTACCGAGCAGTATTCCGTCACCGTCAAGCTTTTCCCTGAGTACGCTCATATCCGGTCGACCTCCAGATATCGGTGCATCACGTTGACCTGACAAACGTTCTCGCCGCCCGTGACCTCGGAGTACTGTATCAGAAGCTTTTCTCGTCCGTCGACGGTTATGTTCAGGTTGTTCGAGTAGTAGCAGCTCCCGAACTTTTCCGCGGCGTAAAGAGCTTCCGTCCAGTTCTGACCGTCCTCCGAGAAATAGAAGACGAAACCGTTCAGATGCTCCTCGCGGCCGTGTACCACGTATACACCGTTTATCTCGGCTGTCTGCGGGTTTCTTATGCCGTGATTCAGCCAGCAGGGTTCAAGCAATTCCCATGTCTCGCCCCTGTCACGACTTATCGCGTGATCCATGTGCCGCTCATCGTTCACGTTGTAGCCATAGGCGTGCAGGATTCCTTTACTGTCATAGAGTATCGAACCGTAGCCTCTGCCGATCCCGTCTATAGATACTCTCACCTCCCTGAATGTCCGTCCGCTGTCGTCGCTGAGGAAGACCGAGTAACCGTGCTCCGGCGTCTCTCCTATAAAATTCTCGTTTCTGTTTTCGAGGAAGATCACCCTGCCGTCGGCGACGAGGGCATCGTAAATTCTGCCCTTGTACGGCGAAACCTCGAAGGGCTCCTCCCATGTCTTGCCCCCGTCACGGCTCCGCACCGCGGTCGGGGTCAGCCACGGCTCACAACAGACGTCCTCGAGCATGGTGTTCCGGAGGCAGAAGGCAAGCACGCTCCCGTCCGGACAGGTTACTGCTTTCTCGACAGATATCGTGAAGAGACCGTCCATAAAAGCATCCACCGAGTAACCGAGCGGCACGGGGTCTGTATAGGTCTTTCCACCGTCCGACGAGTATCTGTACTCCACGAAGCCGTAAGCCGAGTGGCCGGAGCATCTCACCGCCGAACAGCTCGAGTTGAAGTCAAGCAGTCTCCCGTCCTGAAGGATTGTCATCGCGTGCGTCATGTGTCCGCTGCGACGCCTCTTGAAGTTGTCGACAAACACCTCCGGGTCGGTGAAGGTCACTTTGTAGTTGTCATATATCTTTGTAAGCATATGTTTACTCCTTTCGCGTTTTTCTGTATATATTATACCATTGATGCGACCGGAATTCAATACATGAACTGCACCGGGAATATAACAAAACGCAGATTTTGTTTGACATCTGCGTGCGGGTGTGATATAATTAAGTAGAAAATGACAATGCTGGGGAGTAAATAGTGAAAAATGAAGAGTGAAAAGGCGACGCTGCGCGTCATGCGTATTGACACAATCGACCGGGACAACATCACCGATAAATTTGATATCGCCGAGTACAGGTCAGGCGAATCCATGCTCGCCGTCACGCACCGCCTCGACGGAATAGGCGATAAGCACCTGAAAACGGCTCTGCACACGCACAGCTACTATGAGTTCGAGATAATCACCGGCGGCAGGGGTGTTCAGCTCCTCGACCGTTCCTCCTTTGATATGTCGCGCGGATGCGCTTATCTGAGGACACCGATGAATCCGCATACAACGCATGAGGACCCAGGCGACCGGCTGAAGAGCTACAACATACGATTCACATCCGACTTCATACCGTCCGGAACACCCGCGGGGCTTATGGCAGGGGGCAGCGCCTTTCACGTGAAGTTCGACGAGAACGAGCTTCCGCCACTTATCGCGAAGGTCGAGGAGCTGACGGCGGAGATACGGCGCGGGGACGCTTATTCGGTGTCTATGATGAGAGCGCTGTTTGCCGCGATACTTATCCCCTTCGTCAGACGACACGCCACAGCGGACGAAGCGGACGGTAATGTCCGTGACCGGCACGTAAAAGAGATCATCCGGTATATCGGGAGCAGTTACCGCGCAAAGCTGACCGTCTCCGACCTCGCCGCGCGCTTCGGGCTGAACCCGCACTACATGGGCAGCCTGTTCATAAAGGAGACGGGCAAAAGCATCCCGGCATACATAACCGAACTGCGGCTCATCCTTGCGGCGGGGCTTCTCGCGAGCTCGTCGCTCAGCGTGAACGAGATATGCTATGAGTGCGGGTTCTCGTCGCCGTCTTACTTTATAATGAAGTTCAGGGAAAAGTACGGTGAGGCGCCGGGAGCTTGGAGAGAAGTGAAAAGTGAATAAGCATCAGGATCCCCCGTGCGGCGTCATGGGGGATTTTTTCCCGGAATTTTCCGACAGTTCCGTTCTCTTTTTCGACATCGTCTTGACATACGGGCTGAATCGTGTTATCATATCTTTGCAGAATAAACGAAAGGGGTGACAGAGTTGCGCGACGCTTCGAAACGCCGTGACATTCCTTGCTTTGTGCGCTCATTCAGGGCATCGTCCTATCCGCTTCACAGCCACGAAATGTACGAGATTGAGCTTGTCACCGGTGAGAATTTTCACAATATCATTGACTCAGTCGACCACACGGTCCGCGGCTCGGCATGTTTCTTCTATCTGCCGTACACGAAAAACTTCTACTACACGGCGGATAACTCTTTCGCTGATATAATCAGGGTCGGGTTCTCCGGAAAATTCATCCCGGACGAGTACATGGATCTCATGTTTGCCCGCGGACCGGTTATGGTCGACTGCTCCGGCGGACGCTCAGACGAAATCAGGGCGATATTCGACGACATGACCTCTCGCTACTTCGGGGACTGCCAGGATCGGCTCTGTGAGATGATCCTGCGCGCCGACATAATGCGGCTCCTCGCTATAACCTCCGGAATGTCGGGCGAGGCAGACAGACGCGCCGTGCCGGACGACACAATCTCACGCGTGACGGCTTACCTGCGCTCAAACTTCACAAAGCCGATCAGTATAGACGATACCGCCGCGGTCGCGGGGATGTCTCCCGATTACTTCGGGCGTTGGTGGCGTCGGCACACCGGGGAGAACTACTCGTCATATCTCGCTTCCCTGCGCCTGAATCTCGCGGTCAGCCTCGTCAGATACACATCGTTCAGTATAAAGAAAATCAGCTCCGACGTCGGATACCTCTCCGAATCAGGCTTCATCAAGGCGTTCGAGAAGTACTACGGAGTCCGCCCGGACACCCTGCGCTCCGGAACAGACAAACACAAGACAAAGGAAAAAGAAAGAATGAACATATCCCTCGACAAAACGCCAATACCGTTCCCAAAAACCGTCGCATCAACCGGAAAAACCCGGAAGATTGACACTCCGAAAATAGCCGCACACAGCGCTTACGGCAAGGCGGCAGCTGTCCTTGGCGGGTATATATAGCGCTTTTTTGACACAAATGTCAGTCTGTCCGACGACGACGCCTGCATTGTCCTTGACCACGACTTTTCGCTTGAAGATGAGGAATACAGGATAACGACGCGGAACGGAGTCACGCACGTTCTCTCGTCAACCGACAAAGGTGCCTCGCGCGGGGCGGCTGCGCTCCTGACCTCTCTCGGGGGCGATAATGGCTCACTTGTCATACCGGAAACGGAAATATATGACAAGCCGGACACAATCTGGCGCGGAATGATGCTTGACCTCGCCCGCGGTCACTACACGGTTGACGATATCCTCGCCTACGCCGATTTGTGCTACATATATCGTATGAACACGCTCCATCTGCATTTTGCCGACGGCCCCTCACCGGATATGTATAAGCTTCCGTCTGACCGGTTCCCTCTTCTCACGTCATCTTCCGGCTACTCGAAGGATGACATCAGGAGAATACGCGAATACCTGTCAGAGCGCGGTATCACGCTTGTCCCAGAAATCGAGGTTCCGGCGCACTGTGAAGCTCTGCCTACGAGATATCCGAAGCTGTTCGGCACGCACCGCGGGATGATCTGTCCGGGGCATAAAGGCGTATACGAAAGTGTTCACGCGCTGATTGACGAGGTCTGCGGGCTGTTTCCCGATTCTCCGTACATACACTTCGGGTGCGACGAGGCGAGGTACGAGGATTGGGACGACTGCGCGGAGTGCCGTGAGTTCATGCGTGAAAAGGGACTGAAATCGTCGGCGGAGCTCTACACTTACTTCGCGGCGGACACAGCCCGGTACATACTCTCGCTCGGGCGGACTCCTGTTGTCTGGGAAGGCTTCGGGGACGAACGGACCAGCCTTCTGCCGAAGGAGCTCATCGTCATGGTCTACCAGTCGACATACTTTGACGCGAAACGGCTCACTGACGCCGGGTTCAGAGTTGTCAACGACTCGTGGCAGCCGCTGTATATCGTCCCGTCAAGACCGAAGTTCTGGCGTCCTGAGGATATTTACAATGTGAGGTACAACGAATGGCTGCTCGAAGACGCAGTCGACAACTCCGAAAAGATAATCGTGCCGGACCGGAAAATGGTCCTCGGCTCAGAGCTCTGTGTCTGGGAGAGCGCCGGGAAAGCAGCCGACTTCGGAATAACCTCGAGAAATCTTCCCGCCCTCGCGGAACGAACATGGAACTATGAGTCGCCGAACGGGTACCAGACTTTTACGGAGCGCTTCCGGGTTCTCTCCGGACTCATATAAAATACAGAAAGGAACGAAGACATGAAACGACACATCTCTCTCATCCTCGCGTTGATTACAGCCGGTACGCTCGCCTCCTGCGGCGATGACACCGGTCCGGTTCAAACGGACAGCGCTTTGGCTGACGCGCCCACGGACACACCCGAAACAGACATTTACTCATCCCTCCCGACCGGTAATTACGGCGGGGCGGAGTTCAGGATTCTGAACAACATAAGCAATTTCGCGTACACATCGATGGACCTTGAATCAGAGACGGGCGACGTGCTCGACGACGCCGTTTATCAACGCACACGCAGTGTTGAGGACAGACTCGGAGTGAAGATCAGTGTGACCGACCTTGGCTGGGACGAAGCTCTCGACATGATAAAGAGTCAGATTATGTCGGGTGACGACGGGTATGACATATGCTTTGACGAGGTCTCGACACTTGCCCTGGCGTATGAGCCGGGGATGTTCACCGACATAGGGACAATAAGCACAGTCGACCTCACAAAGCCGTGGTGGAACCGGATGGCAAACGACTCGATACGTGTCGGGAACGCGACATATTACCTGTTCGGGGACATACACCTGATGCTCTGGGAGTGCTATATGCCGGTCGTAGCGAACTTGATCCTCGCGGAGTCTCTCGGAATTGATGACCTGTATGACACCGTAGAAAGCGGGAAATGGACGCTTGACACGATGTATTCCTGTATGCGCTCCGCCGCGCTTGACCTTAACGGGGACACGAAGACCGACGCCGAGGACAGGTTCGGACTGTCTATGTACCCGTGGAACGCGATGAGCTTCTTCACCGGCTGCGGTGTGTCGCTTATCAGAAGTACAGCTGATATAAATACTTCAGTCAGACCCGTAACGACTCAAGAAAGAAAAGGGAGCGCCGGCTCCCTTTTCAACTATTGACTTTTCACCATTTACTTATTCCGCCTGTACCCTGCCTCGTCACGGTATTCCGGATGATCTTTCAGCTACCCGTCCTTGTCC
>URCP01000134.1 GCA_900546315.1 uncultured Eubacteriales bacterium | reverse complement strand
GGGTTGGTTTTTTTTTTTTTATTTTTTATTTTGTTTTGGGGTGTTGTGTTCGTTTTTTTTATAATTTCTACCCCCCCCCCCCCCCCCCGCTTTCTACTTCCGCCCCTTGACAACCTTAAGTGTCGTGAACTCGTCGCGTTCCTTTTCTTCGAGGTATCCTGTGATGTAGTGGATTTGTTCTTCGAGGTCTGGGATTACGATGTTTTTGAGGGCGTTGGCGCGTTTTTGGGATTGTTTGATGGCTTTGGCGAGTCTGTAGACGCTGTTTTCGATGGCGGCGGCTTTGGCGACCAGGTCCCGGACTTTCATGAAATCGATGTAGGTTTCGTCGAGGAGGGGGTTGGTCGAGGAGAAGCCGTAGCCGGGCATGTTGATGTCGTCGGTCAGTTTGACGTCGGGGATTTCTATGCCCATGACTGAGCGGCGGCGTAGGGTTATGTCGTCGTCGGTGTCGCGGGACATGGCTATCCGGAAGACTTCGTTCTGACCGAGGGTCATGTTGGCGTTTCTGAGGGAGGCGTAGGCGGTCGCGAAGGCGGAGCTTATGTCTCCCTGGATTGACTTTACGTCGTCGATCAGGCGCATCATTTCGCGCATCATGAGGTTGCGTTTGCGGTCGAGGAGGTCGTAGCCGAGGCGCGCTAAGGCGAGGGATTTTTTCATCGCCATCAGGTTGGATTTTGTCGGTGCTGTCTGCGGCATTTTTTTATTACCATGGCTTTCGTCGCAGCGAAAGCTTCCTTTCTCCCATTTTGTGGGTAGTTTTGCGTAGCAAAATCGTTGTCGGAAGACAACGAAAGCCACAAAATGTCTGGATTGAAAGATTTATCTTTCAATCTGCCTCCTTTAGTTCAGGGTCGGGGCGTTGTTTTCTCCGATGTGCGGTTTGCAGTATTTGTCGTAGTACTCGTCGGAGACGCGCTCGAGTTCTTCGCGCGGGAGCATCGAGAGGAGCTTCCAGCCGATGTCGAGGGTTTCGTCTATCGTGCGGTTTTCGTTCTTGTCCTGCGTCAGGAATTCGCCTTCGAAGCGGCGTCCGAATTCGAAGTATAGCTTGTCTATCGGGGAGAGGTCCTCTTCGCCGATGACGCTGGCGAGGGCTCTCGCGTCCTGCACCTTCGCGTAGGAGGCGTAGAGCTGGTTTGAGAGGGTCGTGTGGTCTTCTCTTGTGTAGCCTTTGCCGATTCCGTCTTTCATCAGACGGGAGAGCGAGAGCTGAACCGAGACGGACGGGTAGACGCCTTTCATTTCGAGCGAGCGGTCGAGGACTATCTGACCTTCGGTGATATAGCCGGTGAGGTCCGGGACGGGGTGGGTGACGTCGTCGTTCGGCATCGTCAGGATCGGGAGCTGCGTCACCGAGCCGGATTTGCCCTTGATTCGTCCGGCGCGCTCGTAGAGGGACGCGAGGTCGCTGTAAAGGTAGCCGGGGTAGCCTTTTCTTCCCGGAATTTCGCCCTTCGCGGACGCTACCTCGCGGAGAGCCTCGGCGTAGGAGGTCATGTCGGTCATTATGACGAGCATATCCATGCCGTACTAAAACGCGAAGTGCTCAGCCGCGGTCAGCGCGCAGCGCGGGGTCATTATTCTTTCGACGATCGGGTCGTTCGCGAGGTTCAGGAACATTATGACGCGCGAGAGAACGCCGGTCTCCTCGAAGGAGCGGCGGAAGTAGTCCGCGACGTCGTTCTTGACGCCCATCGCCGCGAAGACGATTCCGTAGTTGCCGCCGGAGATGTTCGCCTGTCTGACGATCTGCACGGCGAGCTCGTTGTGGCTCATGCCGGAGCCGGAGAAGATCGGGAGCTTCTGTCCCTTTATGAGGGTGCAGAGACCGTCGATCGACGAGATTCCGGTGCGGATGTAGTCGCGCGGGTACTCACGGGAGACAGGGTTTATCGCCATGCCGTTGACGTCGATGCGCTTTTCGGGGCAGATGTCGCCGAGACCGTCGATCGGTCTGCCGGCGCCGTCAAAGACACGACCGAGCATATCGCGCGCGACCGGCAGCTCGAGCGGGTGACCGGTCAGGCGGGTGCGGGTGTTGGTCAGCGAGATGCCCTCGGTGCCCTCGAAGACCTGCACTATCGCCTTGTCGCCCTCGATTCTGATTATTCTTCCGACGCGGTGGTCGTTGTCGCCGACGGTTATGTCGACCATTTCCTCGTAGCAGGCGTCGGTCACGCCGTCGAGGGCTATAAGGGGACCGTTTACGTCTGAAAGACCCATAAATTCGATATTCATAAAACGTCCTCCTTATTTGATATCGTATTTCTTCTCGATATCCGAGAAGAGGGAAGTTATCTTCTGCCACATATCGTCGAACTTCGACTCATCTTCGTTCGGTATGTCGTACTTCATCCGTCCGAGGATGTCGAATATTCCGGCTGAGCGCAGCTCGGAGACCGGGATCGACTTCGCGACGAGGGTTTTCGCTCTCTCGTGCGACTGGAGAATGTACTTCATCATCAGATACTGCTTGCGTATCGGCACGTAGCAGTCGGTCTCGTGCATCGCGTTCTGCTGTAAGAATCCGGTGCGGATGACGCGCGCGGTCTCGAGTATCAGCTTCTGCTCCTCAGCGAGGAGGTCGGAGCCGATCAGCTTTACGATGTCCATCAGCGAGTTCTCCTCGCTGAGGATGTTCGAGATCTTCGTCCTGAGTTCGGGGAAGTCGTGCGCGACGTTCGCCTTGAACCAGTCGTCGAGCTCGAGAGTGTACTCGCTGTAGCTCGTCGTCCAGTTGACAGCGGGGTAGTGACGCGCGTAGGCGAGCGCTTTCTCGAGCGCCCAGAAGCAACGTATGAAGCGCTTCGTGTTCTGCGTCACGGGCTCCGAGAAGTCGTTGCCCTGCGGGGAGACGGCGCCGATTATCGACACCGACGCCTTCTCGTGCGACAGGGTCTCGACATATCCGGCTCTCTCATAGAACGCCGACAGTCTCGACGGCAGGTACGCGGGGTAGCCTTCCTCCGCGGGCATCTCCTCAAGTCGTCCGGAGATCTCGCGCAGAGCCTCCGCCCAGCGGGAGGTCGAGTCCGCCATCATCGCGACGTTGTAGCCCATGTCGCGGTAGTACTCCGCGAAGGTGACGCCGGTGTAGATCGACGCCTCGCGCGCCGCGACCGGCATGTTCGAGGTGTTCGCGATCATGATCGTTCTCTCGAGCATACTCTTTCCGGTGCGCGGGTCGTGCAGGTCGGAGAACTCCTCGAGGACCTGCGTCATTTCGTTTCCGCGCTCGCCGCAGCCGACGTAGACTATTATGTCCGCGTCCGACCACTTCGCGAGCTGGTGCTGAAGCATAGTCTTTCCGGTTCCGAATCCGCCCGGGATCGCCGCCGCGCCGCCCTTCGCTATCGGGAAGAGGGCGTCGATGACGCGCTGTCCGGTGATCAGCGGCTCGGTTATCGGGAGACGCTTCGAGATCGGGCGCGGTTTGCGAATCGGCCAGCGGCGGAGCATCGTGAGGGTCTTTTCCTCGCCCTCCGCGGTCTCGTATTTTATTATCGTGTCGTTTACCGTGTAATCTCCGTCCGGCGCGGCGAAGGTGACTTTGCCGACGGCTTCCGGCGGGGCTATCAGACGGTGGCGGACGGCGCTTGTCTCGTCGCACTCGGCAAAGATGTCGCCGGGCTTTATTTCGTCGCCTGCTTTCATCTTTACTTCGACCGACCACTTCTTGTTCGTGTCGATGCCGGGGACGTCGATGCCGGGGGCAATATAGTGTCCGCTCGCCGCTTCGAGCATTTTAAGCGGTCTGCCGATGCCGTCGTACATTCCGGTCAGAAGACCCGGGCCGAGGGTCGCGCTCATCGCCATTCCGGTGCGGGAGACGGGCTCGCCCGGACGGACGCCGGTCGTGTTCTCGTAGCACTGGATGGTGGTGCGCTCTTCGGTCAGACCTATGACTTCGCCGATAAGGCGGGCGTTGCCGATGTAGACGGTCTCCATCATCTGGAGGTCGGTTTTGCCCTTTATCGTGATGACGGGTCCGTTTATGCCGTATATTTCGAGTTCGCTCATTTTGTCGTCTCCTTTTCACCGTCGCCTGACGTTACGGGACCGAGGAGGCTTGTGAAGAACTCCTTCTGGCGGGCGAGGTCGTCGTCGAGGGTGGCGTTTATGGATATGCCGCGGGACGCGGAGTAGAAGCGGATTCCACCGAGCTTTATGTTTTTGTCCGGCGTGACGCTGTAGACAGGCGCCGCTTCGCTCGTGCCCATCTCGAGCTTTTCGTCGAGAAGGTTGTCGAGACCCTCGAGGATCGCGTATTTGTACCTCAGGTCGCGCGGGGAGAGGAAGAGCGTGAAGGACGCGCTCTGCTTCGAGAGGACGTTTGTCGCGAGCTTCACGAGGTAGTTCCCGTATTCTTTGGACGCGGTGAATTGTTCGATTTTTTCGCGCGCGGCGTCGAAGACGTTCTGCATTATCTCTTCGCGGTAGAGGAGGAGCTCGCGGCGTTTGATCATGGTTTCGCGGGAGAGCTCGCGGCTGTTGTCGCGGCGGATGTTTTTGAGTTCGGACTGGATTTTTTCGTAGGCTTCGGTGAGGATTTTGTGTTCGCCTTCCGCGAGGAGGCGGGATTCTTCGTCGTTTGTTTCTTTGTTGATTCTATCGGCTGTGTCTTCTGCCGAGCCGAGGGCTTCGTCGGTGAAGAGGCGCAGCTTTTCTTCGTCTCTTATAGACATTAAGTTATGACCATACCTTTCGCACAAACTGTTTCGTCTGAAAATTTGTTTTCAGACGTGTTGCCTTTCTCATAGTTTTAATCCGATCGACGTTGATATGAAGTCGTTCATCGAGGATTCGGAGCGCATTCCGTGGCGGTCGGGGATTTCGAGGAAGAGGGGCTCGGAGAGGGCGTTCATCTTTTTTGAGATGTAGTCGCCGGCGAGGGCGCGGAGTTTTTCGGTTATTAAGATGATTCCGACTGATTTGTCGGACAGAGCCTTTTCTACCGCGTTTATCACTTCTTCTTCGGTGTGGACTACGACGCCTTCGACGCCGGCGAGTTTCATGCCGGTGTAGGTGTCGTTGTTGTCGCTGACTAGGAACATTTTCATGGCTCAGAATTTGGCGAGGATTTGGATGGAGATCAGCATGCCGTAGAGGGCGACGCCTTCGGCGAGGGCGACGAAGATGAGGGCTTTACCGAAGGTCTTCGGGTTTTCGCTGATTGCGCCGATCGCGGCGGAGGCGGAGGAGGCGACTGCTATGCCCGCGCCGATACAGGAGAGACCGGTTGCGAGAGCGGCGCCGAGCATGCCGATGCCGAAGCCGGTGGTGTAGCCGGTGGTTTCGGTGACTGCGGTGGTTGCGACGTCAGCATCGGCTGCGGAGACCTGGACTGCGCCGACAGAGAAGCAGACTATGCAGACGAGGAATACGGAGGCGATGTTGACGGCGAGGGCTGCCTTTTTGCCTTTGACGGTCTTTATCTTGCCCAGCCCGGCGAGAGCGAGCGGAACGAGAGCAGCTAAGAAGAGGACGGTAAAAATTAAGGTTTTCATGGAATTATATCCTTTCGTGTTTTTTATAAAAATTGTTTTTTTGAAAGTTTGGGGGAAAGGTGGGGAGGTGTCGGAGGGGCGGAAA
>URCP01000133.1 GCA_900546315.1 uncultured Eubacteriales bacterium | reverse complement strand
GCCCGCGGCGGCGGTCATCATGTACAGCCCGCCGTCATACGCGGCGAGGAAATGGTCGTCGTCGATGAACTCGAGGTCACGTATCTTATTGTACGACATATCCGAGTTCAGAAAGTCGCATATGTACTCGTATTTCTCACCCTCGCAGGCATAGATTCCGGTCGAGCACCTGACATAGTATCTCCCGCCGCTCCCGGCGTAAACCTTGATGTTCCACGCGGACAGATCCTCGGGAATTGAGAATTTGTCGGATATTTTCCCGCTCGCGGGGTCGATGAAGCTGACTATTCCGTCACGACTTCCGCTGCGGTTGAAGAGCATGAATCTGCCGTCCGGTGAGAGGTCGTATGACTCGACGGCTCCGCTCGTCGGCACGTCTCCGATGAGTTCGAGGTCTGATGAAACGACCATCGCCTTGAACTGCCCGACGAACAGGATGTTTCCGTCAGAGTCCGCCGCGACGGGGGATGTCTCGGTATACCCGGCGAAGGTGTCGTCGACCATTCCGGGCTTCGTCATTCCGGTATATGGTACGGTGAGCGGTTTGTTCCCGGAGCGCAGGATATCCGCGCCCTCGGCGTACACTATGTTCCTGCCAGGAAGGAACGCTACGTTCGAGGTCGGAATTTCGCCGCTGTCTGTCACGTTCATTTCGCCGTCGAGCCTGACAAACCGCCGGACGCCGTCTTCGTCCCGCGTTGAGACAACCGCGAAGCCGTCCGCCGCGCGGATGACCGTGTCCGCCGCGAAGCCGTCGGGAAGAGCTATCTGTTCCGAAGAGTAAACCCCCGTCAGTATCTCTCCGCTCCCGCAGGACGAAAGGGAAGATATCGTTATCAGAGCGACCGCCGCGAGCAGGGCGGAAATTATGCGTTTCATACCGGCACCGCCTTTCCTTTTATGATTATAGTATAACATACCCGGAACGAGTTTGTCAAGACAAATGTACAAAAAACACCGCGCGGCAAAACTTTTTTTATTTTGTCGCGCGGCATTTTGTTAAAGGCGTTTTACAATTATCGCTTTGGCGTCGGAAAGGGCTGCTTTTATCATCTCCGGGTCGCCGGAGCTCTTCGCGTAGTTTATATTCTCGATGACCGGCGTTATTTCCGAAAGGGCGGGGAGCTCCATTCTCTCGCGGATTTTTCTCTCGAGCTCGCGCGGGGTGTCGGAGGGCTTCAGCTCCGGGATCATGCCTCTGATCAGGTTTGTCATTACCCGGTAGGAATAGTTCAGCTTTTCCTCGTCGCTCTTCATCATTCGCAGGTTCAGCTCGTATTCTCGGACAGTCAGGCGCTCCGGGATGACCTCGGCGCGCTCCCGGCGTCTCGACGCGGCGGTCATTGTGCTGACTACCGTGTCGGCGTAGCTTATCTCCGGCGGCGGGGCGTATCTCTCGCCGCCGAGGAAGAAGCTGAGAACCGCGTCGATGAGTCCCTTTATAACCTCGAAGAACCGCTTGACGGCAGTGTTCCCGGTCGCAACCTCGAAGAGGATTATCAGGATTATCACCGCGACGGCGAAGACCATGTTTATGGCGTCTCCGGTCGAGGTCTGACGCAGCAGGTTCTGATACTCACCCTCTCCGTCAGTTCCCGCGAAATTGTGCCTTGTCGATGAGCTTGAGCCGCGGAGAATCGACAGAAGAACCGTGAAGAAGATGTATTTCAGCAGCGTATACATTCCGGAGAGGAACATATACGCGAGTCCCCCGGCGATCAGCGTCAGGAACAGCCCGGCGAGTATCATCCGCATATTCGCGAGCCTCGCGCGGTTGTTGATCTTTGTCACCGCAGCGCCGTCGAAGGAGCGTGTGACGCAGGTCTGGTTCAGGATGACCACCCCGCACGCCGCCTGTACGCAGAAGCAGACAGTCGCCATCCCGCCCGCCTGAAAAACGAGCGAGAGCACACAGATGACCATGCTCGCCGAGAAATACACGAAGAACTGCCGCATAGAGTAAAGCCGGTCGTAAGGGTAGAACATAGCGTACATCCCGACACACCCGGCGGCGATAAACATGACGGGCGACCACGGCAGCAGCAGAGCCACCGGAATCACCGCGAGACCAAGCGCCGCGAGCGTCGGGAGAGAGTACCTGAAAACAAAATACCTCGTCCCGCCGTCCCATGAGCGATCAACCTTCATCCGCCATCCGAGCCGCCTCAGCACGAACCCCTGAAAGAGGAACCCGAAGATGTACCCGGCGATGACCGGCGGCAGGAAGACCGTGTAAAATCCCGAAATGTTGCGCATGAGCGATACTATCTCGAGCGTGAACATGAGTATGCCGGCGCCCGCGATCAGCTTGCAGGCGGCGTCGACTTTGTTGTATTCCGGCGCGGCTTTTTTCGCGGCGCGCTTCTGTTGGTTATTTGTCATGACATATCACCCGCTTTCAGGCTGTCCGACCATGTGCGGTAGAATATCCTCACCTCGGGCGGAATGTCGGCGTAGACGCGTCCCGTCGTCGTGAGGTAGAATATTACGTCTATCCCGCGCTTCGCCATCTCGCGGTGAAACACAAGCATCCGCCCGTCGAAGACCGCCGTCACGACGACGATGTTCCCGCTCTCCGCGAATATCCCCGGCTCCTCGAGGATGTAGTCGAACAGTTTCTCGGTCGGCATCGAATAGAGCATCTTAAGCTCCGCTAAAACCCGCATCGCGTCTAAAACTCCGTATTTCCCGGAGAATGGCGGGGTCACGAGTATCTTCTTCCCGGTCTCGTCCTCGCCTGCCGTGAAGTCGGAGTGGATAGTTTCCGGCGGGGTGTTCGCGATGAGCCGCACCGGGACGTTCTCGGACGCGAAACGCCCGATCAGGGTCGCCGCGACGGTTATGTTGTACTCGATGAACTCCGGCGCGCCCGGAATTTCCGGGTCCGGCTCGATCATGTGCGAGCACATATTGATGATGATGTTAGCCTGTAATTTCTGCACCTTTTCCTCGACATTGACGAGGAGCCTCCCGTGCGCGGCGGTCGACTTCCAGTTTATCCTCCGCATCGGGTCGCCCGGCGTGTAGTCGCGGACTCCGGCGCGCAGGAGCGGGTCGGAGAGCAGGCTCTTCTCGACGACGACGTCGCCCGAAAAATACCGGCTCGACGTGAACTCCCGCTCGAGGTCGACCGGCGCGGGGAGAACGGTCACCGACGCGCTCTTTCCGGTCGGCGGGTCGATCTGCTTTGAGACCGGGTTGAACCCGATGAGGTCGTTCGAGACGACGAGCGCGCCGCCGAGCGTGTAGACGCCGCGCTTCAGGCAGGTTATCCGCCAGCGTCTCGTTATCCTCTGGTGCCCCTTCACGACGAACATGCTGTCGACCGTGGGCGTGAATCTGTCCCTGACGACTCGCCCCTTTCTATCCTGTGCTCCGGAGATCTCGGTCAGACGGAAGGCGAGACCGTCCGGCAGGGTCGAGGTCGCCTTGAGATAGGGTATCGGGAGCCCCTTGTCGTTCGTTATCTCTTCATATAAATATAAATCGTCCCCGACCGTGACCTCGGTCTCGTCGAGCTTCTCTGTGAAGGTCAGATCGTCGAAGACGTGCCGTCTGAATATCCTCATCTGTACGAAATACGCGGCGATGAGGACGAGAGCCGCCGCTATGAACGCCGTCATGTCAGTCTATCGGCGCGGCGACCGAATCGAGGATATATCCGATCACTTTCTCGGCGGAGTCTGTGAGCCTCAGGGCGCTCTGGGAGCGCGTTATTATCCTGTGCGCGAGGACAGAGGGCGCCGCCGCCTTGACGTCGTCCGGGAGAACGTTATCCCGCCCGTCGAGCGCCGCGAGCGCCTGCGAGACGTGCATCAGCGCGAGGGAAGCTCTCGGCGAGACGCCGAGGCGCACCCGGTCGCTCGTCCTCGTCGCCTCGGCTATGCGGACGATGTAATCGCTTATCTTTTCGCTGACGAAAATCTGTCTCGCCTCAGCTTTCGCCTTTCTTATGTCGTCGGTCGTGCATACCGGCTTCAGCGTCCCGAGCGGGCTTGCCGCCATGTGGTCCGAGAGTATCCGCTTCTCGCTCTCCCGGTCGGGATATCCGAGCGACAGGCGCATCATGAAGCGGTCGATCTGCGCCTCCGGGAGCGGGAAGGTTCCCTGCGACTCGATCGGGTTCTCGGTCGCGACGACGAAGAACAGGTCGGAGAGCGGATATGTCACGCCGTCGACCGACACCTGTCTCTCCTCCATAGCCTCGAGAAGCGCCGACTGGGTGCGCGGGGTCGTGCGGTTTATCTCGTCCGCGATGAGGATATCCGCGAAGACCGGTCCGGGTCTGAACACGAAATCGTCCCTCTTCCGGTCGAAGATATTTATTCCGGTGATATCGCCGGGGAGCAGGTCGGGTGTGAACTGCACGCGCTTCGCCGTTCCGCCGACCGAGACCGCGAGCGCCCTCGCCATGCTGGTTTTTCCCGTGCCGGGTATGTCGTCGAGCAGGACGTGACCGCCCGCCAGCATCGCCGCGAGCACGAGACGAATCTCCCGCTCCTTGCCGTATATCACCTTTCCGATGTTCTGAAGGATTGAATTACCGAGTTCCTGAATGTTCATGCTGCCGCGTCCTTTCTGTTTTTGTAAGACCATTATACCATACGTTCAGCTGATTGTCAAGTGCATTTTACTGATTTCTTCACGCGCGCGAAAAAAATCTGCGGAAAAAACTATTAAAAGTGAATTCTCTATTGATTTTTTTCCGCGGATGGTGTATAATGGTTATGCAGGGGCTCACCAGACCTGTAAATAATTCACGAAAGGAGTGGTGTCAAATGACTATGAATACAAAGGTGATCAGAGTATAACTCCGGGTTCGGATCTCCTTTCGGAGAATTTGTGATCCGCGTGTTGTATATCTGATAAGCGACCCGCGGACAGCGTCGGGGCTGTCAAGTCTCAGGGCTGTCCGTCGGGACCATCATGTATATATGACAAGGAATCACTCCGTGCTTCACGCGGCACCGGGTGTTCCAAGCGAGGAGAACAAAAAATGTCCTACAAGAACGCGAAAGACGTACTTCCAGACGAACTTATCAGAGAGATACAGAAATACATAGACGGCGACCTTCTCTACATCCCCACGAAAGCCGAAAAGACCGAATGGGGAATCCGCAGCGGAGCCAGACAGAAGTACGCCGAGCGGAATCACGAGATACGCGAGAGATACAAGGAGAGCGCCTCGATAGAGGAGCTTGCCAGGCTGTATTTTCTCTCAACCGACAGCATCAGAAAGATCGTCTGCGGCCTCTCATCGGAGGGAACGAGACGTGCGCTCTGAGCGAGGAAAGATATGTCGGATGATCAGACAGAAAGACAGGAAAAGTACAGATTCAAGGCTGTTTTCGCGGAAAAAAGCCCGCAGATACGGGAGCTTATTTCCGCGGAAATCGGTCGAATCAGTATATTCCGGAAAGCGCCGGATTCTCATGCTTCGGGCATGGGGATCCGGTTTTCTTGTGCGTCGTGCCGCGGTCAGGGCTCGCGCCGCGAGGGTATAAAAAAACCGATTTATTCAGTGCTTCCTGAAGAAAAAAATCCCGCCGGTGTTAGACAGGTGTTCGTAAAACAGTGAATCCTCCGTATGGTTTAGATCATACGGAGGATTTGCTTATGTCTAATCTGCAAACTTGCTGGCGGCGAACGGTTTGTCAAAACCGTTTGCGGACGGCAAGTCCACAGGGGATAGCCGCTTTAGCGGC
>URCP01000132.1 GCA_900546315.1 uncultured Eubacteriales bacterium | reverse complement strand
AGTTGTCTTTACTGGCGAGATTCCCGCCCGCTGTATACAGGCATACCGTACTGATCTGGCCTTTTACACCAACGGGCAGAGCGTATGCCTTACAGAACTGAAAGGGTATCAGGCCGCTGTCGGTCAGCCGGTCATCCAGCCCCGCCGTCCAAACAGCCGCCTGGACAAGGTGCGCCATATGTTTCAGAAGGTAATGTAAAGATACATAATCGTCAAGACGGCATTACTGGTGGCGCTTCAGCTCGCGCTGCTGGCGTCCTGCTCAGACGGCGGCAAGCCGACGGACGTACAGACATCCGCGGACACCGGACCCGACACTCCGTCACCGACAGAGGAAAAAGACCGGCTTGACGAGCTCGGAGCGAAAGATTTCGGCGGAAGGACGTTCAGAATACTCGACGCGAACAGCTATCCGTCAGTACACGTGAATATGCCGGGAGAATCGATGAACGGAGATATTGTGAATGACGCCTTGTATGAGCGCGACATGGCGATAAGCGACAGATACAACATAAACATAAAATGCGAACAGGCTGACCACGCGACAACAGGATTCAATACTCTGAAAAAGAGCGTTCTCGACGGCGACGACGCGTATTCACTCTGCATCTACTGCATAAACGGAGGCGCGCTCGAGAAGATCGCTGTTGAAGGCGTGCTCGCGAACCTGTCCGACAATCCGTACATATCGCTCGAAGCCGAGTGGTGGAGCAGACTTATATATGAAAACCTGAATCTCGATGGCAGGATGTTTTTCACCATGGGAGACATCTCCCCGACAATGTATCAGACGGCAAGCTGTATGTATCTCAATACCGCGCTTGCGGAGGATTATGGAGTGAGCGTCGACGAGATATGCGCTCTTGTCCGCAACGGGAAATGGACGCTCGACGCGGTCGGGGGATACACAAAGGATCTCAGCCGGGATATGAACGACGACGGGGTTATGAGCGTGGATAACGACTTCTTCGGGCTTATCAACTCAAACACAAGCCTTGACGTGATTGCCTGCTGCGCGGGTGTGAAAACGTCGGAACTCTCAGCGGACAAGAAAAATATCATTGTTGACATGTTAAATGACAGTACACTGAAAGTCATCGACAAGGTCAGGGATATAACTATACCAAAAATCAAATACAGCGATCAGGTCGAGATAATCACGAAGGCGTTCAAGGAAGGACGCGCGCTGATGTTATATCAGCTCACAGAGGGAACGCAGCTGCTGCGCGACATGGAAGACGATTATCTTCTTCTCCCGGCTCCGAAGGGCAGCGAGGCGCAGAGCGATTATCATTCATATGTCAACTCGTGGGCAAACGCGTATATAGCAATACCCGAAACCTCCGACCCCGAGTTTGCCGGGTTCATCACGGAGGCTCTTGACTTCTGGTCTTATAAATATACACGTCCGAAGGCGTATGATCTGACCTATAAGCAGAAAACGGCAAGAGACGAAAACAGTGCCGGGATGCTCGACATAATATTCGACACGCTCTGCATAGATTTCAATTATATCAAGGATTTCGGCGGATCATACAACGCTCTGAAAAAAGTCCTAGACGGCAAGGGCGAGCTCGCGAGCGAAATGGATTCTCTGAGGTCAAAGATAGATTCAGACATTGAAAAGTATGTGAGCGGCTGGAAGACCGCCGGGAACTGAGACCGCGGAGGTAGATGACATAATGAAACGAATTAGATTCGGCGAGCCGGAAAAGCTTGTGCCTTCATATTTCTGCAAGAATTTTTCTTACCGCGAGAGCGACGTCAGCTATCCGGTGAGCCGATTTGAGGCGAAGGAGACAAGCAGGGGCTTCCTTGTCGAGTTCCCGATAGACGCCGACACGAAAATATACGGGCTCGGGCTACAGCTTAAGCAGTTCTCGCACTTCGGAAAGAAACTGCGTCTCGCCGTAAACGCCGACCCGGTCTCGCCGAACGGCGACTCCAACGCTCCGGTTCCATTTTTCGTGACGAACAAAGGATACGGTATGTATTTCGACACCGCAAGGTATATCGAGGTATACTGCGGTTATGAAAAAGTCAGAAGCGACGGCAAGTCGGAAACGATAATGAGCGTCCTCGTCCCGGCGGCGCATGGAATAGATGTATATGTCATTGAGGGCAGCACCATAACCGATATCGTGTCACAGTACAATATGCTCTCCGGCGGCGGTCCGGCCGTACCGGAGTGGGGGCTCGGCGTTTTCTACAGGTGCGGCGGAAGATTCTCGGAGCGGGATGTGCTTGACACCGCCGACTATTTCAGAAAAAAAGACATTCCGTGCAACATACTCGGACTCGAGCCGGGATGGCAGAGCCACGCGTACCCATGCTCATTCGCGTGGAGCGAAAGCTTCCCCGACCCGGACGGAATGATAAAGAAGCTGCGGGAAAGCGGGTTCCATATAAACCTGTGGGAGCACGCCTTCTGCCATCCGTCGTCGCCGCTTTATCCGGAAATTTCACGCCACAGCGGAAATTACCGCGTGTGGGGCGGAGCGGTCCCAGATTTCTCGTCGGATGAGGCAAGAAGCGCTTTCGCGGATTATCACAGAGAAAAGTTCGTCGAATCCGGCATCGACGGATTCAAGCTTGATGAATGCGACTCAAGCGATAATACCGGCGGCTGGAGCTTCCCGCTGACATCCGCGTTTCCCTCCGGACTTGACGGCGAACAGTATCATTCCCTGTTCGGCGTACTGTACTGTCAGACAATAATGAACGCGCTCGGCGGGAGAGGAACATTATCAGAGGTCAGGAGCATGGGCGCTCTCGCCACTGGCTATCCGTTCGTGCTTTACAGCGATCTTTATGACCACAGAGATTTCATACGCGGTGTGGCACAGTCCGGTTTTTCGGGCCTTCTGTGGGCGCCGGAGGTGCGCGAGTGCCATGACAGAGATGAGCTGATACGCAGACTGCAAACCGTGGTATTCAGCGTCCAGTGTCTGATAAACGCATGGTATATTGACACGACGCCGTGGTCGGAGCTTGACTGTGAGGATGAGGTGCGAGAGCTGCTGCGGCTCCGCGAGACCCTTGTCCCGACGCTCAAAAATCGTTTGACATCTATCATGAGACTGGAAAACCGCCAGTGCGGGCGCTTGTGATGGATTACACGGACGATCCGGAAACCTTCGGAATTGACGACGAGTATATGTTCTGCGAGGATATCCTTGTGGCCCCTGTCGCCGCCGGATGCGGAGATGAACGCGACGTATATCTTCCCGAGGCCGATGAGTGGGAGGACTATTTCACCGGTGAACCGGTCGGAAACGGACATATCAGGGTGTCAACAAAGGGAATACCTGTATACCGCAAATCATTGCGTCCATCAGCATTTTGATGTAATATGTCATCTGAGTCATATCAACATTGTGCATATAATCGTTTTAGATTTATTTTTCCAAACCCTCTTGACAACCGCCCTGATTTATGCTATAATATATGAGTAATCGCGAGAAGCGATACGGAGGCATAGCTCAGCTGGTTAGAGTACTTGCTTGACATGCAAGGGGTCACAAGTTCAAGTCTTGTTGTCTCCACCAATACGGGTTCTGTCAGCCCGACAAAACGCATCGGTTTTCCGGTGCGTTTTTTATCTATATTTCCGAACAGGGAAGCTGCTCGGAAATCTTAGGACTGTTTTTTATACCTGATAATCCTTCCACCTGATAGATAAGCGTTATCTCATAGCTGTTCCCGATCGCGGCGAGCGCGTCGATGCCGGGAAATTTCCCCGCGACGAAGCTGTCCGCGATATCGTAAAGCCGCTGGAATATGACGCTGGCAAAAAGCGGCAGACAAAATCGTATCAGCACCTCGCCCGGCAGTCAGGTCCTTGTTCATATCAAAACCAGAATTCATAAAGAATTTCCCCGGCAATATATTCCGGAAGATAATATCATTATATCACTTTTCGCCCCGCGTTTCAATAGACATTTCCCCAAGACATCACGCCGCCCGATCTTACTTTTTTGCGGCAGAAAGGGACCGGAAAAACTGTCCGGTCCCGATTCTGTTTACTTTTTCAGATATTTCGCCTGCGCAGCGTAGTAATTCAGCACTCCCTCGGCGAGGTAGTCCGCTATTCTTCCGATCTCTCCCGGCTGCATCATTCGCTCATACTCCTCTACGTTGGTAATGAAGCATACCTCAACGAGCGTCGACGGGAACTTCGGGTTTCTCACCATCGCGAGACGCTGTTTTGTCGGCGACCTGTCGAGCTTGTCGAGCCGTCTCGCCATCGTGCCGCCGAGAATATCGGTCAGCATATAGCCCGAGTCAGACCAGTACAGACCTACAAGTCCGCGCACCTTCGTTATGTCCGTCGTGTACGGCATTGAGTTCTGGTGCACAGAAATGCAGATATCCGGCTGAACCTCGATCAGCTTGTCCATGCGGTCGTTTATCGGAACGTCGATCTCTGTCTCTCTGTCACGCGTCAGGACTATGTCGGCGCCGAGCTCTTCGAGCTTTTCCTTCGCCGCCATCACGATTTCGAGGTTGAAGTCAGACTCATTCATCGCGCCCTCGGTGTTTCCGAGCGGTCCGAGCGCTCCGGGATTCCTGCCTCCGTGTCCGGCGTCGAGAACTATCGTCTTGCCGGTCAATGGTTTGTCGGTGTCAGGCAATGACGTCGGATTTCTGAACGATACGATCAGCTTTCCGTCGTTATAATAATGATCGAAACCGTAAAAGTTTTCGGTATCGTACAGTTTCAGGAAGTACTTGTAAGCGTTCGCCTTGACACTCTTTTCCTGCCTTGCCGACGTGAAAAGAAGATTATCGGATATCTCAAGCTTCGGCGCGGCCGATGTGTCAACGTTGTAGACGGTCAGGATGAACTCGCCGTTCTCTATATAGCAGTTGACCGGAACATTCACGTCAGTGTCGAGCGTTATATATGTAGACTTGTCGTCAGAGGTCAGCGATATCTTCCCGAGCTTCGCGATACCGAAAGGCTCTGTGTCAAGCTTTTCTATCCGGTCAGCGGATATGTAACCACCGCACCTCAGCTTGTAGAGACCGCCAGACGCCAGGACGGCGTTGTCCTGCATTCCCTCCGACTGCGGTGTATAGTCGTCATAGTACCAGCTGTCCGGCTGGATTTTCAGTTCGCTGTCACTCTTCAGAACCTTTACGGGAATCGTTGTTCCCTCCGGACCGATGATTATCTCCGCGCTCTCGGACGTTGCGCTGTCGTTCCCGCGCTTTGCCGTAAATTCTATCTTCGTCGTTAATATCTCGCCCGTACCGAGACTATCCCTAAATTCAGACAGGCTTAGCTCGCCGGTGTAGACCTCGCGCATGAAATCCCCCTCGTCCGGTGGGTTTATCGTCGGTTTCAGGGGCACGGTCGTGCCGCCGAGCTTCGCCGTCACGGTCGAGCCTGACGGCGCGGCGACGCTCACGCTTATCGTGTCCTCGGTCGTGCTGAACCATTCCTTCGACGGGGTGCGGGAAGATATCTTATAACTGTCGAGCTGTGTGTAAACCGTCTTTGACGGCGTCACGGGCTGCTTTCCTCGATTCAGGATGTATTCGGTCTCGACGCCCTTGTGGCTGAACGTGAACCTGTTCTCGCCGTTCCCGAGCGGCAGGTAGACCGAGAAATAACCGCTCTTCGTCCGTCCGACCTTTTTCCCGTCGAGATACAGCGGCTCGGACGGGTCGGAGGAGCCGATTACGAAGCTCCCATCTCCGTCG
>URCP01000131.1 GCA_900546315.1 uncultured Eubacteriales bacterium | reverse complement strand
CACAACACGTCGATATACGCGTTCTGGGAGATAGTGTTCATAAGCGCGGCGCTCGGAATACTCGTGACGAAGCTCATGGGACTCATGGAATCCCTGCTGAACTCACGGATGAGAGCCGGAAAGAAAGGCAAGTGATACCGGTGAAGATAAAGAAAAGCTCCAGAAAATGGGAAAAGGAAGCCCCGTCGACCTTCAACACTGTGACGTCGGTCATATACCCGGTGCTGTTCGGCGCGGTGATATTCGTCCTGTGGCAGACGCAGATACTGCACAGGATGGTTCACACCGAGGAGTGGATACTCCCGACCCCGTCGCACATAGGGCAGATAATCGGCGAGAACCTGACAAAGCTCGCCGGGAACCTCCTTATGACGCTGATACCGGTGATAGCGGGTCTGGCGCTCGGATCACTGCTCGGGTTCCTGGTGGCGCTCATAGCGGGAGATGGGGCAAGGGCGGGCTCGCCGTCGTGTCCTGCTTCAGCGCGGTGCCGATAGTGGCGCTGGCTCCCGTGTTCAACAATCTCGTCAAGGTGTGGATAAGCGACATACAGGTGAGGGGCATGGTATCAAAGCTCCTCGTCGTGACAGTGATGTGCGTCGCGGGAATGAGCTACAACGCGTACCGCGGGCTGACCGAGGTTCAGCCGTTCGGAGAGGACCTCATGGCGACATACGCCGCGGACAGGAGGACTGTTTTCTTAAAACTCATGCTTCCGAACAGTCTGCCGTTCATATTCACGGCGATGAAGGTCAACCTGCCGGTCAGCGTCATATCGGCGCTCGTCAGCGAGTATTTCATCGACACGGTTGAGGGAAGCGGAAGCTTTCCGGGGCTCGGGCGGATGATACGCTCGAACATTCTGAACGCGCAGTACGCTTCGGCGTGGGCTTATATAACGTTCGCCTGCGCTCTCGGCATCGGGCTGTATATGCTGCTGATGCTGATACAGAAAAGGGTTCTCGGAAAGAGAGCGAAATAAGTCGTCACCCGGCAATATCCGGTTGATATATAATTCCAAAAAAGGAGATAAAAAGTCATGAAAAGATCGATCCGAATGATATCAATCGCGCTGGCGGCGCTTCTCGTCGCGGCGTCCGCTTCCTGCTCGTCCGCTGAGGGCTCGGGAAACAATACCGGCAGCGGTTCCGGAAGTCAGGTATCGACCGACACCGGAAAGTACTACGACAAGGATATGTCCGCGTCAGACGTCATAAAGGACGCCGCGTCGAAGGGCAAGGTCGGCAACTGGGGACTCGGCAACGAGTACGAGATACAGGCGCTCCTCGCGAAGTACGGCTTCCCGACGACCTATCTCTCGCAGAACTTCGACATGGACGGTTTTGACAGTGACGAGATACTGCTCGCCTCGGCGATGACCTACAACGAGCTCGGGCTCGTCGTCAACAGCTATGAGGGCGGCTACGGATACGGCGACAGCGTGAAGACGATAAACATGAACGACGAGAGCGTCGCGATGCTCGAGGACAATATCTTCTGTACAAAGAAATTCGCGTCGGAGAACCCGAACACCGTAAAAGCGTTCCTCTACGCGTCCCTGAAGGGCTGGCAGTACGCCTGCGAGAACCCTGACGAGGCGGCTCAGATAGTCTATGAAGCCGGTTCCTCCGTCTCCGCCGACCACCAGAAGTACATGGCGTCCGAGGTCGCGAAGCTCGTGACGACCGACACCGCGGGCAACAACGTGACCGATTACGGCGCGATAGTCGAGTCGGCAATGCAGCAGACCCTCGACCTCGCGAAGCAGTATATCCCGCTCGAGGACAGCGCCGCGAAGCAGAGACTTGCGGACATGACGCTTTCCGACGTGTATGACGACTCGTTCGTGAAGGAGATCACCGAAAAGGGCGCGGACGCCATCGGAACTCCCGAGAAGTCTTCCGTGAAGATACAGCTGAAGTGGCTCCCGCAGGCACAGTTCATGGGCTACTACGTCGCGGCGGCGAAGGGCTACTATAAGGACGTCGGACTTGAGGTCGAAATCGTCCCCGGCGGCGGAGACATCGGCGAGACCACGGCTGTCTCGAACGGCACTGTCGATTTCGGCGTTACATGGGTATCGAACCTGATCACCGCGAACGCCGGCGGCATGGAGCTTGTCGAGGTGGCGCAGATCTATCAGAGATCCGGACTTGATCTCGTCTACAAGATAAACAAGTAAACTTATGGCGGCGGGCAGAACGCCCGCTGCCCGCCAAAGCCTCACGAAAGGATGGTAATATATGGATCTTCTCATAAAGAACGGAACGCTGGTATCCTCCGGCGGAATGTATAGGGCGGATATCGCCGTGACAAACGGAAAGATAAGCGAAATAGCGGAAAACATCGAGCCGGCGGACGGCGCGGAAGTCGTCGACGCGAAGGACAAGCTGGTGCTCCCGGGAGCGATCGACGCGCACACCCACCTCGCGATGCCGTTCGGCGGAACGATATCGGCTGACGGATATTTCGCCGGGACGAGAGCCGCGGCGTGCGGCGGAACGACCACTGTTTTCGATTTCGTTCTTCAGGATTTTGACGAGTCGATGCTCGATTCGATAAAGCGCCGGGACGCTCTCGCCGCTCCGGAGGCGGCAGTCGATTACGCGTTCCATGTCGCGATAAAGGATGTTCACGGCGGGCTTATCGACACGATGAAGGACGCGCTCGACTATGGAGTTCCCTCCTTCAAGGTGTTCATGGTCTACGATTTCGGCGTGACCGACGGCGTGTTTTATCAGGTGCTCGAAAAGGCGAAGGAGATCGGCGCGCAGATAAGCGTACACGCGGAGAACAACGAGATGGTCAAATACCTGACGAAGAAGTTCCTCTCTGAGGGCAAAACGAGCGCGTGGTATCACTACCTGTCGCGTCCGGAGTTCGTCGAGGCTGAGGCTGACAAGCGCGCGATCGAGTGGGCAAAGTCGCTCGGCGCTTCCCTCTACATCGTGCATCTCGCGAACAAGGAAGGCGTCGACGCTGTGACGAAGGCGAAGGACGAAGGCTATGAGATATACGCCGAGACCTGCCCGCATTATCTGAACTTCACCTCCGACGTATACAAAAGACCTGACGGACGCAATTTCGTCTGCTCCCCGCCTATCAAGGGCAAGGAAAGTCAGAACGCTCTCTGGGACGCTATCAGACGCGGCGATATTGACACGATAGCGACCGACCACTGCCCGTTCCAACAGGCAGAGAAGGACTGGGGACTGAACGATTTCACTAAGATACCGAACGGCTGCGCGGCGATCGAGAATATGTACCCGTATATGCTGTCCGCGGCGAACACCGGAAAGGTGAAGTTCGAGCAGGTCGTGAAGATGTGCGCGGAGAATCCCGCGAAGATATTCGGCTGTACCGGAAAGGGCTTCCTGAATGTCGGAAAGGACGCGGACATCGTGATATACGACCCGGCGAAGAAATACACGATACATCAGTCGAATATGCACTCCGACTGCGACCACACGATCTGGGAAGGCACAGAGCTTCAGGGCTACCCGGTTAAGACCTACTCGAGAGGCAGACTCGTCTATGACAACGGCGATTTCGTCGGTGAGAAGGGCTGGGGCAGGTTCGTCAGACGCAAAGCGAGAAAGCCGGTGCCAAAGGAAGGATAACCGTACCGGCAAAGGAGATAATCACATGACATACGCGAAAGATTATATAGAAGAGAAGAAAAAATACCGCGCGGAGATACTTCCGGAGCTTTCGGAGCACTGTCTTCTGTGCCGGGACGCCCCATGTACGGCGGCGTGTCCCGAAGGGCTTGACCCGGCGAGGATGATACGCGCTGTGAGGTTCGACAACGCCGCGGGAGCGTACCGCTTCGCGAGCGGCAGGTGCGCGGGCTGCTCTTCCCCGTGTGAGGATGCGTGCGTGGCTCTTGACAGTCCGGTCAGGATATCCGAGATATCGGCGCTCGTGAGGAGCGCGAAAGAACCGGTGAAAGCCTCGGCGTCTCTTGAGACGGAGTTCCTCGGTGTGAAGTGTGAGAATCCGTTCTTTCTGTCATCGTCGGTCGTGGCGAGCGGCTATGAGATGTGCGCGAGGGCTCTCTCGGAGGGCTGGGCGGGCATCGTCTACAAGACAATCGGAAACTTCATCCCGGACGAGGCGTCCCCGAGGTTCGACGCGATAGGCAAGGAAGCGACTCCATTCATAGGCTTCGGCAACATCGAGCAGATATCCGACAAATCCCCCGACGAGAACTTCGGGATACTGAGAAAACTCAAGCAGAACTTTCCGACAAAAGTCATAGTCGCGTCGATAATGGGTCGCGACGAGGACGAATGGACATATCTTGCGAAACGCTCTGAGGAGTGCGGCGCGGACATAATCGAGTGCAACTTCTCCTGTCCGCATATGTCGGCGCACGGTCTCGGCGCGGCCGTCGGCACAGACCCCGCGCTTGTCGAAAAGTATACAAAAGCCGTGAAGCGCGGCGCCTCAATCCCGGTCCTCGCAAAGATGACCCCGAACCTGACGCACATTGAGATACCCGCCAAAGCCGCCGTAAAGGCGGGAGCGGACGGACTCGCGGCGATAAACACGATAAAGTCGATACGCGGCTGGAACGCCATGTCGAAGTCCCCGCTCCTGTCGGTCTCCGGAAAGTCGTCGGTCTCGGGCTATTCAGGAAAGGCTGTGAAGCCGATAGCGCTCAGGTTCATCCACGACATGGCAGTCTGCCCGGAGCTATACAATGTTCCGATAAGCGGCATGGGCGGCATCGAGACCTGGCGCGACGCGGTGGACTTCATCGCGATGGGATGTATGAACCTGCAGGTCACGACGGCTGTCATGCAGTACGGCTACAGAATCATCGACGACCTGACCGACGGGCTCTCGAGATACCTGACAGCGAGCGGATACGGCGACGTGAAGACGCTGTGCGGCGCGGCTCTGCCGGAGTTCATCGGGACGGACGAGATCGACCGGGAGACGATCGAGTTCCCGGCGTTCGATATGACAAAGTGCGTCGGGTGCGGCAGATGCGCTGTCTCCTGCGACGACGGCGGGCATCAGGCGATAGCTTTCGGTGAGGACAGAAAACCGAAGCTGCGCGGCGCGAAGTGCGTCGGATGTCAGCTCTGCCGTCTCGTATGTCCGGCGGGAGCGATATCGGTCTCGAAAAGAGTAAGAAAAATAAAACACTGAGGAGGCAACAAATATGTCGGCGTCGGTCATCGAGCTCATTTCCTTCATAAAGGAAAAACACATCGCAGTGTCAGTCTCCTCCCCGAACGGATACCCGGTGAGATGGATCTACCAGCTCGAGGACCCGGCGGCGGCAGGTACTCTCGGAGCGGGCGCGCTCGTCGTCACGACCGGGCTCATGATGAAGGACGACCCGGAAGCGTTCGGAAAGATGCTCTCAGGTCTCCGCGAAACGAGGGCGGCGGGACTGATACTCGTCGGCGGAAGCTTTCCGCCTGAGACGATCGGGAGCGCCGGAATACCGCTCTTCACGATGCCCGCTGGGACTGACATTGCCTCTCTCATGTATGACTGCTGTCACTTCCTGACCCGTCAGGAGGCAAAGGAGCTCACCGTCGTCAAGGCGTTCAAGAGCATACTGATGAACGGCAGCGTCAGCGACGGCGCGGCGAGATATCTCGAACAGCACGGCTATCCCGCGATGACGAAGTACTTCGTCATGTGCTTCAGACCCGGAACAAGTCAGACGCACGCGCAGAGCGCGATCGAGCCTCCCTCAGTGCCCGGG
>URCP01000130.1 GCA_900546315.1 uncultured Eubacteriales bacterium | reverse complement strand
CATATCAGATCACTCCTTTCATCCCTGAGCGGTGCCGAACCCCGACAGCGGCCAGACCCTGAAAACTATCTTCCCGACAATCTGCTCCTCCGTCACGCACCCGACAGCCGTGTTCCTCGAATCCACCGAAGTCTTCCGGTGGTCGCCCATGCAGAAATAACGGTTATCCGGAACCTGATAGGGAAGCTCGATATTGCAGTCCCCGAGCGACTTTTCAGTCACATAGGGCTCGTCGAGAGGCACGCCGTCAAGCGTCACGTTGCCGTCCCCGTCGATGTCCACGGTCTGCCCCGGCAGGGCTACGCACCGCTTCACAAGCAGCTTGTTCCCGAGGTAAAACGCCACGAGATCGCCGCGCTTTATGTCCGACGTCTTAAAACACACCACGATGTCTCCCTCAGACAGTGTCGGCGTCATCGAGGAACCGTAAATTTGCAGCACCGGCATCCATATCGTCGCGACCAGCACCGCCACGGCGGCGACCACGATCAACGTGCATATCGTACTGCGAAGCACCGTCCGGTACCTCTGCTGATATCTCACCCGGGCAAGCTCCGCCTCGAGCTGTTTCTCTGACGGCGGGACCCCGGACGAGATCATATGTCCGTTCTTTCCTTCCTTATTATTATTACTGTCCATTTCAGCCCTCCGGATCAGCCGCTCTCACGGCTTCGGCAAGCGCGTTGTGGTCACTCAGGAGCACCGTCGCCTTCGCGATGACGTTGTCCCGGTAAGCGCCCGCCTTCTCACGCGACTCCTCGAGATATCTGTCCGCCTCGTCGCGTATCCTCACGGAATATGTATCGGCGTCCTCACGTGTCTTCGCGGCGGTCTCATCAGCGTCGCCGCGGGTCTGGCGCGAGTAAGCGTCGGCTTCTTCCCGGACCTTTGCCGAGTAATCGTCAGCCTCGCGGCGCGTCTTTTCGGCGTAGGCGTCCGCGTCGGCGATCTTCTCGCCGCAGAGTCTTTCGGAGTTTTCGAGATACAGCTTCGCGGCGCTCTCTGCGGCGGCGAACACATCGCTCAGCTTGAGCGCCGCCTCGGCTATCGAACCCGACTCGCCTATCATGACCTTTCTGTCGTTCAGCTTTTGCTCCGCGTCGTCGAGACTTCTTTTCAGTTCTTCGTTCTCGTTTGTGAGCCTGATCAGTATCTCGAGCAGCTCCGCGCGGCTCAGACGCCGCAGCTCATTGTCTGTCATAAAACGCGATCCTTTCTTTTATTTTGTCGTTTACCCACAAAAAAGCGGGCAGCGGTGCCTCCGACTGCCCACGTTCTGCCTCTCCGCAGTATCTTCTCTGGTCCATTTGCGGTCCGGATAAAACTGCGTGACAAAATCCGACAAAAACCAACAGTAGAAGTTTTATCAATCCGTGCGGTGGAACATCGATCGACAGGTGTGTATTTCACCCCCATGATCCGAATAAAGTATAGCACATCCGGGCAAGTTCGTCAATCGCCTGCACATCAAAAAGATGTTAAGTTATCATTAAAACATTGTCAGCCGCGACATATTCGACAGTTCTCGAGCCGCGATTTCTCGCAATTTACATGATGTTCAAATATCTGATTCACAGGAACAAAAAATATCCGCGGCGGACATTTACTTTTATTTCCGGCGATGATATAATTTATAAACACGAGAAAATATATACGCACCCGGCGAGAGAATTATTCGCGGGGCGGAAAGGGATTACAGCAATGAAAACAAGAGGAACGAAAGCCCTCGTCACCGGAGGGAGCCGCGGGATAGGATTCGGCATAGCGCGCCGCCTGACCCTCGACGGCGTGAAGGTCGTCATAACCGGCAGAAACGAAAAAACGCTCAGAGAAGCGGCTGAGCGGATCGGCGCCGATTATATCGTCTGGGACATCGCGGACACGGACGTTACGCGTAAGAACTTCGACCGGGCGAAGGAAATGCTCGGCGGACTCGACATACTTGTCAGCAACGCCGGGGTGCTCACTCCCGCGCACGAGTGGGGAATGTCGATGCTCGAGCTGACGCCGGAGGAATGGGACAACGTCATGAACGTGAACCTCCGCGGCGCGTACTTCATGATGCAGACCGCGGTCAGGCATATGTACGAAAACAAAATCCGCGGCAACGTCCTGAACATAGCGTCGGTGGCGGCGACCGAACCCTTCTACGGACCCTACTGCACGTCGAAGGCGGGAGTTGTCGGTCTGACGCGCGGATGGGGAAAGCAGTTCGCCCCGTACGGAATCGTGATAAACGGCATAGGACCCGGTCCGGTAGCGACCGAAATGAACGGCTGGCACGAGGGCGACCCGATGGACCACTCACGCATACCGACCGGAAGATACCTCACAGTGGAGGAAGTCAGCTCCCTCGCCATGTATATGCTCAGCGACGAAGCCACGCAGATGATCGGGGAGACCGTAATGATTGACGGTGGATATGATATTAAGTAAATAGTTAAACGCCCGCGGGAAATCCGTGGGCGTTTTGTCACTTATATTTCTACTCTCGTAGTTCTGTAATCCGCCAGCCTGTTGTCATATCCGGTAGTGTCGCGGAACAGGTGCGCTTTTCTTGTGTATTTCTTTCCGTCGTGCGTGAAGGTTATCTCGTAGTCTCCGTAGAAGCCCTCGAATATCACGCGGTCGGCGTTTCCCGTCTCGTACTCCGTGTGCCACTCATGGTTTATCAGGCGGTCGAGCACCCTGTACGCGGGCTTCGGGGTCATGTCGTTTCTGAGCAGCCCCGCGTGGAATCTGTTCTCGTCGCCATACGCCGTGCCATCGACAAGGTTCCACCAGATCGCAGCCTCCACATTCTTTCTCGAAAACCACAGACTCACAAGCCGCTCGACAAGCTCCGCCTGTATCTCCTCGTCTTCCGGCTCGTTCGACCATGACGGAATCGAGACCTCGGACAGGTGAATCGGCAGACCGAAGCGGGAGTAAGTGTCAAAGACATCAATAAGTCTCAGCGGGTCATACAGCGGTCCCGCGCTCTGAATCTCGCTGTCCTTTCCTGTAAAGGCGTGGAACTGCATACCGATTCCCTCAATCTTTGTCCCGAGCGACAGCTGGCGCTCAAGCATCAGATAGTACCGACTGCGCGTGCCGATATAGTTCCCTGCTCCGAACGTCTCGAAGCAGCCCTCGTTCCAGAACAGACGCGTCAGCGGAAAGCACCTCTTCGCGAGGTCAAAGCAAAACCGCTCGTGGAACGGCTCGTCGACGGTCGGCAGATCGCGTTTTCCGTTTCCGCTGTGCTTGTAGCAATTCTTGTAGACCCACGACATCTCGTTAATCACGTCCATGTCGGTGAAATCATAGCGGTAACGGTCGGACAGCGCCTCGGCGCGCTCGGTCAGGGCTATGTCGACATCCCGCGGGAATTCCGGGAGCCAGTCGGGGTTGAACGAGTTGTAGGCGAGGCAGTGCGCCTTCATGCGGATATTGTTCTCGCGGCAGTAGTCGCGGACGGTGTCGAGCGGCGGGCGGCGCCATATGTACTCGGAGTCCGGCGAAAATCTCGGTTTTCCTCGTACAGGCTCAAGAGCGTCCCAGTAAATGGGCGCGACGCCGACCGAAAACAGCTTCGCGAACGCCTCGCGGTACGCGCGGTTCTTCTCCGTGTCGGGCTCGTTTTCCGGCGTCCTGAACTGGTCGAGCAGGAACAGCGAACAGCCGAAGCCGAACTCATGGGACATCTGGCGGACACTCACTGTGTCCGGAGTGACGGCGTTTCCCTCGCGGTCTGTGAAGCTCAGGGAAAAGACGCCCCTGCGGTGCTCGGCGATGCCTCTGTTTATCGCCGGGGTTATATACTGAGAATAGCGATCGAAGCGCTCAAGTAATGGATAACGCGGATGTGTTGGTCGCATGAATGTGTGCTCCTTTCGGATGGTTTTGATTATTATAGCACATATGAGACCCGGTGTCAAGTTTTTTTTCGCTTATTGTGTTCGGGTTTTATCTTACGCGAGGTGATCCGGCTAACTTGCCCTGTGTCTGAAGCACCTCCTCAACTGTCGTGTTTATCTTCTCTATAAGTCCGACGCACTTCTCCTTATTCGCGGCTATTTCTGATATGAAGGAATCTTTTCCATCGATCAGGAAACCGCGCATCTTTGCGTCTATCGGGAGCGACGCCGCCATTATTATCGATGGGTCGATGTTTAGTCCGGAATAAATGATATCGAGCATTTCACCCGAGTCGTCGTCACGGGATATCTTGCCCTGCAAGCTCCTGTCGTAGTACGCCGGTCTCACCGTCTCAGATGATTTCCACGCCATGTCCTCGAGCAACCTGCCCGTGAGGTCGTGATCGTCGTTTGTCACCGGAACGGCACTCGTCGTCGACCAGCCCATGTGCATATACGACATATAGCTCTCCTGCCTGTCGTCATACTTCGGCATCGGGAGAAAACCGAAATCCGAATTCATATCCCTCTGCTGTGCCGACGCGTAAATCATCTCTATCCAGAACAACGCCCGATCCTCGCGAAACATCGCGATCGACGCCTCGCCGATTCCGCCGTACTTCGATTGCAGCTCGGCGTTCTGATTGACGAGCATCACCGACTCGTGGTCGTTCAGAAGGCTTATGACATGTGTGATTATCCCGACGTTCTTCTCGCTGTCCCAGTCGAATGTGAAGCTGCCGTCCTTGTCCTTTCCTATAAGTGTCGTGCCGCACCCGGCGAGGAAGGGCTGCCACGCGAAGCCGTTTGTCGTCAGTCCGTACCGGTCGTCCGCGTCAAGACCGTCTCCGTCAAGGTCGGCGGTCACTCCGCGGCAGCACTCAGAGAATTTGTCAAGAGTCCATTCACCGCTTCTCACCATACCGTAAAGGTCGCCGACACCATTGTCCTCCGCGAGCTTCTTGTTGAAGTATATGACGCCGATCGAGTTCAGCGACTGGAGGTTCAGGTCGCCGGTCAGGAAGAATCTGCTGCCCATCACCGACGTGCTGTCCATTACGCCGCGCATCCAGTAAGGTTTCGATATGTCGACGTGCGGAAAGTCGGAAACCTCCAGCAGCTGCCCCTTCTTCATCATCTCGAAGGCTTCCTGATGGCTCGGGAAGATTATATCATACTCGTTGTCCCCCGCCATTATCGACGCTGCCGCGGCGAAGGAGACATTTTCAACCGTCTCGATGTTCAGTTTCAGGTTGTACTTTTCCTCAATATAATTGTTGCGCTTGTACACGGCGTCGTTCAGCGGGTCTCCGGTCTCCTCCTCCGCGAAAAACTCAGCGTAGGGGAAGCAGAAGCTGTCACCGTTCACGCGGGCGAGCAGGGTGTATTCGCGCCCTCCGCAGTCGACCGCCTCAATTCCGGGGTCAAGCGGAGATGTAGTGGTCTCGTTCGCCGTCGTGCCGGTGTCGTCTGTTGTCTGCGCACCGCCCGTTTCGCTGTTCCCGCAGGATGCCACCGCTCCGGCAAGGATGAGAATGGCGGTCAATAACGATATCTGTCTTATGTGTCTCATATTTTCCCTCCCGTGTCAAGTTTCATTTTTTCGAGCGTTCTTTTCGCTCCGTCGTGAATATGGCTGATGTCGCTGCCGCAGAAAATGAGCTTCACGCCCCTCGCCTTCCATGCCCTCACTACCGCGCTGTCGTAGCCGACCGACACACCGAGAACCTTTCCGTGACGGCGCGTGATCTCCCCTATCCTGTCGTAGACCGGCAGCATCTCCGGGTGCAGCGTGTTGTCGAGATGTCCCATTGACGCCGAGAGATCGCTCGGGCCGACTATGAAGCCGTCCGTCCCCGGAACCTCACAGATCTCATCGAGCCTTTCGACCGCCATTATGTCCTCGATCTGAATGAAGCGCAGCGTCTCGCGGTATCTCTTCGTAACATACTCCGACTGCCGTATCTCACCGTATCCGAGCGCCCTCAGCGGACCGTAGCCTCTTTCCCCGTCCGGCGGGTATTCGCAGGCTCTGACGGCTTCCCTCGCCTCATCCGGCGTTCTGACGTTCGGGAAAAGTATCGCGTCCGAGCCCATGTCGAGAACCGGCTTCGCGAGGACCTTGTCGTTCCACGGTATCCGGACCATCGACGGGGTGCCGCCCGCTCTCGCGGCTATCAGGGTGTTTATCAGCCTCTCCTTCTCAATCGCCGTGTGCTCGGTGTCTATCCACATGACATCGT
>URCP01000129.1 GCA_900546315.1 uncultured Eubacteriales bacterium | reverse complement strand
CAAGGAAACATTGATCTAAGGTTGTTTTCGCGTAAAAAGTCCATAAATCCAAGACTTTTCACGCGAAAACCCGAATTATTCAATGTTTCCAAGGAACCACTGATTCAGTGTTTCCACAAAAATCAAAACTATAATTCGCGAAAGGAATGAAACTCCATGAACACACCCGAAATGCGCACAGAACGCCTTATCCTCCGCCGCTTCACGTCGGCTGATCTCCCCGCTATGCACGCCCTCCTCGCCGACAGACGAACAAGCAGATTCCTGCCGTGGAGCTATTCAAGGTATACCTTCGACTCCGAAAGGATTCTGAGGAACAGGTTCATGCTGCGCTACAACGACCCCTGCGGATACTACTACGCCGTATGTCTTAAGGACGACAACATTCCGATCGGGTACATAAGCGTCAGCGGAGACGAATCGCACGAGTTATGCTTCGCCCTGAGACGCGATATGCGCGGAAAAGGCTACATGACCGAAGCCGGGAAGGCAGTTCTCGACGCCGCGAAGGCTGACGGCGTCCCGTATGTCACCGCGACCCACGACATCCTCAACCCGAAGAGCGGCAGCCTGCTGCGCCGTCTCGGGATGACCTACCGCTACACGTACGACGAGAAATGGCTGCCGAAGGACCTCGACGTCACGTTCAGGATGTATCAGATAAACCTCGACGGCTCGGACACGGAGTTCGGCGGGTACGGGGAGAATTATACAGAGGATCTTCTCCGGATGGAAGCGTGAGTTTTCGGTTCGCGTTGAGATATTATTTGTGCGATGTGTTTGTGGCGGGCGACCAATGGTCGCCCCTACAGAGGTAGAGCGTAATGCCCACAAAATATCGCTCATTTCGTTCCATCAATTCCTCGCATAAACGGTATACTTATGCACGACATTTGTAGGGGCGACCATTGGTCGCCCGCTCCGAAGGCATACCCGCGGCAAACGTTTAACCGTTTAACCGTTTAACCATATAACCATTCCGATAACATAACAAAAAGGAGCGCTCCGCCCGGAACGCTCCGATTTTTTATTCCGTTTTACGCCGTGACAATGCTTGCGTCTTCCTGTAACTTCAGGTATTCGACGGCGTCGTCGCGCATCTTGTACTTCAGGATCTTGCCCGCCGCGTTCATCGGGAACTCGGTCACGAATCTGACGTATCTCGGGGTCTTGTGCTTTGCCATCGAGGCGCGGCAGAAGTCCTTGATCTCCTCCTCGGTAGCGCTCTCGCCCTCGCGGAGGATTATGCACGCCATGATCTCCTCGCCGTACTGCTTGTCCGGCACGCCGATGACCTGAACGTCCTTGACCTTCGGGTTCGTGTAGAGGAAGTCCTCGATCTCCTTCGGGTAGATGTTCTCGCCGCCGCGGATGATCATGTCCTTGATACGACCTGTAATCTTGTAGTAGCCGTTCGAGTCGCGTCTCGCGAGGTCTCCGGAGTGCAGCCAGCCGTCCTTATCGATAGCCGCCGCGGTCGCCTCGGGCATCTTGTAGTAGCCGCGCATGATGTTGTAGCCTCTCGCGCAGAACTCTCCGTCCTGTCCGTCCGGCAGATCCTCGCCGGTCTCCGGGTCGACTATCTTGGTCTCAACCGCGAACAGCGACGCGCCGACCGTGTTGACGCGGGTCTCGATCGAGTCGGTCGTCTTCGACATCGTCGTCGCCGGGGACGCCTCGGTCTGACCGTAGGTTATGCAGATCTCGGGCATGTGCATCTTCTCGATGACTTCCTTCATCGTCTGTATCGGGCAGGGAGATCCCGCCATTATGCCGGTTCTCATATGCGAGAAGTCGGTCTTCGGGAAGTTCTCGTGGTTCAGCATAGCGATGAACATCGTCGGGACGCCGTGGAAGCAGGTGATCTTCTCCTTGTTGATGCAGTCAAGCCCGAGCCTCGGGGAGAACGCCGGGATAGGCGACATCGTGACGCCGTGTGTGACGGAAGCCGTCATAGCGAGCACCATTCCGAAGCAGTGGAACATCGGGACCTGAATCATCATTCTGTCCTCGGTCGACAGATCCATGCAGTCTCCTATCGCCTTGCCGTTGTTGACGACATTGTAGTGTGTCAGCATGACGCCCTTCGGGAAGCCGGTCGTGCCGGAGGTGTACTGCATATTGCAGACGTCGTCCTTGCGGACAGTCTTCGCGAGCTTGTAAACCTCCTCGACCGGAACCGTCTTGCCAAGCTCTATCGCCTCGTCCCAGGTGAAGCAGCCGTCCTGCTTCGAGTCGACCGTGATTATGTTCTTCAGCACCGGGAGCTTCTTCGACTCGAGGTGACCCGGTTCGCACTCGGCGAGCTCGGGGCAGATTTCTTTCATGATCTCGACGTAGTTCGAATCCTTGTAGCCGTCGATCATGACGAGAGTGTGCGTGTCCGACTGGCTGAGCAGGTACTGCGCCTCGTGAATCTTATACGCCGTGTTGACAGTGACGAGCACAGCGCCGATCTTCACGGTCGCCCAGAACGTGATATACCACGCCGGGACGTTCGTCGCCCAGATCGCCACATGGTCGCCCTTGCCGACGCCCATAGCGATCAGCGCGCGGGCGAAATTGTCCACGTCCTCGCGGAACTGCGGATATGTCCTCGTGTAATCGAGAGTCGTGTATCTGAACGCGTACTGCTCCGGGAACTCCTCGCAGATTCTGTCGAGCAGCTGCGGGAAGGTGTAGTCGATGAGGTGCTCCTTCTGCCAGATATACCTGCCGTTTCCGCGGAGAGAGGTCTGGAGCGGCGGCTCGATCTCCTCGGTGTGCTCGCGCATATAGTTCGCGAACTGCGGGAAGACTATGCCGCAGTCGTCGATCTCCGGCGCCCAGCGCTTCACCCACTCAAGCGAGATGTAGCCCTCATAGCCGATCTCACGCAGAGCGTGAAGCATTCCCGGGATAGGCATATCGCCAAAGCCCATCATGCGGTACTTTATCGTCTTCTTCCCGTCCTGTCCCTTCTCCATGATGGAGTCCTTGACGTGGACGTACTTGATGTAGGAACCGAGATTCTCAATCGTGGTCTCCGGGGTCTCGTGCGCGAATCTGTAGGGGTGATGTATGTCCCACAGAGCGGCGACCTCGCGGCAGTTAACCTTGTCGAGAAGCGCTCTCAGTCTCTTCGTGTCGGAGTAAACTCCGTTCGTCTCTATAAGGAGCGTGACGCCGGTGTCTTTAGCTTCGGCGGCGACCTCCTTTATCGCACGCGCCATATACTCGTCGTCGATCTCGTCTCTCGGGTCAGGCTCAAGGTCGGCGAGAACACGGATATACGGAGTGCCGAGCTTCACGGCGAGCCTTATGTACTCCGAAAGCTCAGCCTTCGTCTCCTCGAGCTTATCCGCAAACTTAAGGCAGCAGCCGGAGGTGAGGCAGGGGATTTCTAGACCCAGACGCTCCAGTGTGGCGATTGTTCTGTCGATCTGACCGTCAGTGAACGGGCGTGCCTTTACGGCGGAGATATCCTTGCCGATGCCGCGGATCTCTATTCCGTCGAAGCCGAAGTCCTTGGCGACCGAATAAATGTCGCTCCAGGAGAAATCGGGGCAGCCCAGAGTCGAAAATGCGATTTTCATGGGTTGTGGTTTTTCCTTTCCTTTATTCCGCCCGGGGAAGCCTCGGATGGAATATCCTCCCGCTTCCCTGTGGGTGTTAGGTAATATTATAACACATCTCCCCGCTTTTTGCAATATGCAGACCGACAGAATATTATGACAAAGTAAAGTATCGCTGTTGTCGTTTTCACTCAATATGAACATTCTTCGATAGCTTTATGTCGGCAAAAGCACGATGTCTCCGAAGTTTTTTTCGTAAACTCCGGAATCTCAGAAATAATTTCCGGCGGTGCTTTATCGTGCTAATCCGATAAACCGTTTTCTGAGCCTGTCGTGTATTATGAAAATATATTTGTGAAAAACAGAAATATATTTGTAGACCGGCGGGCTTTTCTGTGCTATAATATTTACTGAAACACAGGGAAACGCTGATTCAGGATTGTTTTCGCGGGTAACAGCCGATGAACCCGGGCGGATTTTTTCGCGGAAAACCGATTGATCCGGCGATTTCTCAGATTAATTAATTTAATCGAAAGGGATGTAAAAAGTAAATGTTCAAGAAAATAACAGCGGCTGCGCTGCTGATTGCCATGGCGCTCTCCGCCGCGTCCTGCGGCGGCGGGAACGACGGCGGCACAGGCGACACGACAACCTCCGGCGGCGACACCACAACGTCCGCTCCCGAGGACACCTCTCCGAAGCTCGAGCTGCCGGACACCGATTTCGGCGGCGCCGAGTTCACCATCCTCTCCTCCGACATAAACTCCTACGAGTACGACGCCGAGGAGCAGACCGGCGACATCGTCGAGGACTCGATCTACAAGCGCAACCGCACCGTCGAGGATCTTCTCGGCGTGAACTTCAACATCATCTCCCAGCCGGGCGACTGGCCGGCGAGGGACACCTTCAACGGGCTGATCAAGAACTCGGTTCTCGCCGGTGACGGTGAGTACGACCTGATCAGCGGCGTCGCGGTCATCGTCATGCAGCTCTCGACCGAAGGATATTTCGTCAACGCCAACAACCTGAAATACATCGACTTCGACAACCCGTGGTGGGTGCAGGGCATGAACGACAACCTCGCGATCGACGGCAAGCTATATGGCTTCATCGGCGACGCGTCGCTCTCGCTCTACAAGGATCTCTCGGTCATATACTTCAACAAGAAGATCCTCGCCGATTACAACCTCGAGAATCCTTACCAGTACGTCTATGACGACAACTGGAACATCGACACCTTCGGCGGGATGCTGAAGGGCGTCTCGACCGACCTCAACAGCGACGGAAAGCTCACCTGGGGCGAGGACATGGTCGGCTTCATGGGCAACGCGGTGCCGAACCGCGCGTTCATGACCGCGACCGAGATAAGCTTCTTAACCTACGAGGGCGGCGTGCCGAAGTTCGGCGAGCTCTCCGAGCGGTCGGTCAACGTCTACGAGAAGCTCCGCAAGGTCTTCAGAGAGAACGATAACGTCCTCACCAACCCGAAGGACGAGTACGACATCGCGACCCAGTACTTCACCGAGGACAAGGCGCTCTTCATGGACGCGTTCCTGAAGTACGCGGACAATATGCGCAACATGACCTCCGACTTCGGAATCCTTCCCTACCCGAAGGCGGACAATACCCAGGAGAAGTATCACACCCAGATAGGCACGTCGACCTCCACCTTCTTCGTCCCGATCACCGCGAAGGACAGGGATATGACCGCGATGGTCTGCGAGGCGCTCTCCTACTACTCGATGAAGGACGTCACCCCGAACTACTATAAGGTCGCCCTGAAGGAAAAGTACACCCGCGACGAGGACGTGAAGAGCATCCTCGAGCTCGTCCGCGACGGCGCGCAGATGGACTTCACCTTCGCGTACTCGACTCTCTTTGAGCCGTTCACAAACTGCCTCACCGAGTTCTGCGCGTCTCCCGACGTCAATATCACGACCTACTACGCGAAGAACCAGTCGTCATGGCAGACCACCCTTGAGAAGATAACCGAGAAATACTCGGCGCTTGACTAAGGAAACACTGATTTAAGGTTGCTTTCACAGAAAAAAGTCCATAAATCCAAGACTTTTTTCTGTGAAAGCCCGATTTATTCAGTGTATCCTAAAAACAGGCGCTCATCCGGAGAACCCGCGATGAGCGCTTTTTTTATACTTTCAGTATGTCCTCGAGCTGTCCCATATCCGACGCCGACGTCACCGGGATTATATTCCCGAGCGAGCGGATGTGTCTTAGGAGCGCCGTCTGGACGGGAATGCTCTCTTCCCCCGCCATGTTCACGATGTGTTCGAGGAGGGCGAGGTTCGCGCCGTTCGCGAAGATGCCGTCAAGGCGTTCGTCCGACCTTCCGGCGGCTTTCTTGGCGAACCAGCCCTTCGCGGACGAGCTGTACGGGGTGAACCACATTCCGTTGTCCGTGACCGACGCTGTGTCGGCGTCCTCAAATCTCACGAGCGTGTCGTCGCCCGAGAGCGGCGCGCCGGGATTCTGCGACGCGGGAGACCACATATTGGAGATAAACGAGAAGCCGGGGATTCCATGCGCCACAGCGTATTCTGACGCCTCCCTGACGCGCTTTGCCGAATAGTTCGAGCCGGCGTAACGCTTTATCTTTCCCATCTTTCTGAAATCGTCGAGGATTTCGAGAATCTCGCCTATCGGCATCGCCGGGTCGTCGCGGTGGAGGTAGTATATATCAATACAGTCTAGCCCGAGCGAGAGGAGACTCTCGTCGAGGTCTTTCTCGATGCACTCGCGGGTGACGCGCGGGGTGTGCATCGTCTTCGGGTCGGGGTGCGCGCCCTTTGTCGCGATAACAAGCGAATCCTTCCCGCGAGAGGCGAGGTATTCGCCGAGAATCCGCTCGCTGCGGCTGTAGCCTTCAGCGAAGTCCCGCGCGTAGATGTTCGCCGTGTCGACAAAATTTCCGCCCGCGTCCCGGAACGCGTCAAGCATCCTGAACGCGGTGTCACGGTCGAGCTTTGAGCCGAAGCCGTCCGCGCCGAGGCAGATTTCGGATACGGCGGGGATATCGTTATATACGGTGATCTGTTTCATTTTCATTTTCCTTTCTCAGAATCTGTTATTTTT
>URCP01000128.1 GCA_900546315.1 uncultured Eubacteriales bacterium | reverse complement strand
AAAAAAGCAAGCCCCGCGAGGGAGCTTGCCGCAGTGAAAAAATGTTGACGCGCTGATCATCCGACGCGGATTTGCGTCGCTTTCTCTTTCTGAAAGTGATAAACGCGCCTGAAGCCGCGAGAGTGAGCGCCGTAATCAGCACGCCGAGGTCGGCGGTCGCCGGAGCGGTCTCAGTCTTCATAGGTGTCTCGGGAACGATCTCGGATTCGGGGACGACCTTGAACTCAACCTGCGCCGCCGCGGTGTAACCGTCGTTGAGCAGGTAGTACGCGATGTACTCGCCGACCGGAAGATTGACGTCAGCCGGATGCTGTGCGTCGACTATCGCGTCCTTTGTAGTGTTTGCCTCGACTAAAATGTGAACAATCAAGCAAAAAAACGTATGTGAAATTTTAATTTAACAAATTGTGCCTAATTGTGAACAACGCAAAAAAGCGGACAGGAGAAAATCTCCCGTCCGCTCATTATTTTAATAATCAAATCTCGGCTTCTTCTCGACAATCCCCTTATCATGTGCCCTGACGCATCTGGCATAATAGTGATCCCATGTTTCGAGCTCATATTCGCGCATGACGTCGTCGACCGTGAATTTGTCGCCTGAGCATGTGATCATCAGCAGTCCGAGATGCGCGTCGGGCTCGCAGATGTGCAGATTGGGTCCGAGCTCACGCTGGGCGCGCATCAGTTTCGACCAGTTCTCGTCCCAGTGCAGAACCTTGTAATCGAGGTCGATGTCGGCATAGCAGAGGTTCGGATAGCGATAGGTTGACTCGGCAAGTATCTTTCCGACCGGGTTAACGATCGACGCGCAGCCGTGGTCTACCGGTATACTCGCTACGAGGTAGCTCTGCGTTGAATAGCAGAGGTGCTGCTGCAAGAGCCCGCCGTGGTGGTTTGACGAAAACGCGATCACCTCGGGGCGGCTCTTTTCATATTCCTTGCAGACGTCGTAATGAATATCAAAGCAGATCAGGCAGCCGACGCGTCCGAAATCGGTCGTGAAGACCGGTGCTTCGGTGCCGTAGCCGATGCCCGCTTCGGTGTATTCGGACGGAACAAGATAGTTCTTGTCGTAAATTCCGTCGATCTTTCCGGCACGGCTCAGAAGCTGCGTCGAGTTGCGGTAAGTGCCATCGGGGAGCTGACGCGCGGCGGAATACGCGATGTTCGCGTGGTTTTTCACCGCGAGCTCGAGGAAGTGGTCGCGGACCTTATCTCCGCGATATTCGTAGTATTCGAGCCGCTTGTCCATCGGGAAGCTGTTCGGGCGGTCGCAGGCTTCGGGCAGGACAATCAGGTCGGGCTTCAGCGCGAAGGCGTTGGCGAGGTGTCCGTCCCACCATCTGATTACATCGTTGAGGCACGCTGCCGGGGTCATGCCGGGGGTGCCGGAATACTTTCTCGGCGCGAGCGCGAGAACTCTGACTGGTCTTGACATTCTGATCTCTCCTTTGTATACCGGTACACATATTTAAACCGGATATTCATAAAAGCAAGAAGATTATACCACGTTTCCGGCAAAATGTCAAGATATTTTTGAAAAAAATCTCAAAAACTCTTGACAAATCACTGTGGATTGTGCTATAATTTAATCGGATGAGAAGAAATGATAGAGAAATTGTGTATACCGGTATACACATGGTATACATGTACACTGAATATCCGGAGGAAAATATGGAACAGAAAAACGGATACCGCGCCATCGCCGATGAACTCGGAAACGAGATCGCCTCGGGCAAGCTCCGCCCGGGCGAACTGCTCCCGCCCGAACGCGTGCTCTGTGAACGCTGGAATGTCGAGCGGACGACTTTGCGGCGTGCGCTGGCTCTGCTTTCCGACGAGGGACTCATCGAAAAGCGTCCCGGTGTCGGCTCGGTCGTCAGAGACCGCTCGAAGGAGCTGATCTCATTCATAACGACTGGCGGGAACGCAGGTCAGGCGGCTCAGGTAAACGAGCTCGAGCATCACTTCATGTCGCCGGTCTGCGACTGCTTCTCGCGTATCTGCGCGAAGAACGGGCGGCGCGAGGTCAGCGTCACGCTGACCGGAAACGTCGAGGGGCGGCTTGAGTCCTTCCGCAACCTGCTTGACTCGAGTCAGGCGCTCGTGCTCGCCGACAACATCCCGATGAACTTCCTTGAGACGGCGAAGCGGGTCGGAAAGCCCTGCGTGCTCTTTTCACAGCGTGAGAAGGGCTTCCGCTCGGTGCTCTGCGACAACGACAGCGGACTTTCGCAGGCGGTCGACTGCCTTTACGCGCTCGGTCACCGGAACATCGCGTTTCTCGGCGGCGACGAACAGTTTCTGAACTCGCGTGCCAGAGTCGACGGCTTCAAGCGCGCGATGCAGTCGCACGGGCTGAACGGAGAGGTGATTCAATGCGGCTGGAGTGATGTCAGCGGATACGACGGCTTTCTGAAGCTGATCTCGATAAATCCCGCCATCACAGCTGTCTGCTGCGTCAACGACCAGGTCGCCTACGGAGTCTGCAAAGCCGTGAATAAGCTGGGAAAGAAGGTCGGAGTCGACGTCTCGGTCATCGGCTTCGGCGACACGAAATATTCGAGGGACTTCGAATACCAGATCACAAGCGTGCGGATTCCGCCCGAACGGGTCGCCAGAGAGCTCTGGCGCGCGCTCAGGTGGGAGATCGAGTCGCCGTTCACCGACCCCGCGACCGTGCTTGTCGAGGCGGAGCTGATTGTCCGCGGGACGACTGGAAAAGTACAGAACTGAGAGAAAAAGAAATGAAAATACTTGTTACTACGCCCCAGGGCGAAATTTTTGACCGGCACTTTCCGCCGGAGGCTATCGGTCGGCTGAAAGTGCTCGGCGATGTCAGACTGAACCAGAACACAAAGCAGCTCACGCGCGACGAGCTGAAAAAGGAGCTCGCCGACACCGACATCGTCATGACTCACTGGGGCTCGACCCAATACGACGCCGGGCTGCTCGACGCCGCGCCGAAGCTGAAAATCCTCGCGCACTGCGCCGGAACGGTCGCGCATATCGCGAGCGAGGAGTGCTACAGACGTAATATTCACGTGTTGAGCGCCAACTCGATAATGGCGAGATACGTCGCCGAGGGCGTACTCGGAATGATGCTCGCCGCGATGCGCGAGTTCACATACTACGACTCGGCAATGAAGCGCGGGGAATGGAATCGTCGGGTCGACCGCTGCAAGACGCTGATCGGCTCGAAGGTCGGCTTCATCGGGCTCGGAACGGTCGGACGCGACCTTCTCGACCTGCTCTTGATGTTTGACTGCGAGGCTAAGGTCTACGACCCCTACATTACCGCCGACGCGCTTGACCGCTGGGATTTCGCCTCGGCGGCGACCTTTGAGGAGGCGATGAGCTGTCCGGTCGTCACGGTGCACGCCTCCCAGACGCCCGAGACCTTCCACATTATAAACGAAAAGGCGCTCGCGCTGATGCCAGACGATGGATTGCTCATAAACAGCTCGCGCGGGTCGCTGGTCGACATAAACGCGCTGATAAACGAAAACGGTCGCATACGCGCCGCGCTCGATGTCTACGAGCACGAGGGGCGCGGACAGGATGAGCGGCTGCTCAGATGCGAGAACCTGCTTCTGCTCCCGCACATGGCAGCCGCTCCGGCGAAAAGCCAGATGACGCACGGAATCATCGACAGCATCGAGCTGATTCTCGCCGGAAAGCCAGCGCCGCTCGAGGTTCCGTTCGCGCAGTATATTCACATGACACAGGAGTAAACAGCCTGAAAATAAATTTTCAGGCTGAACAGTTTTGAGACTTTCACGATGTGGGGTCGTGAATTTTGAAAGCCGGACGAGCCGTCTTTCAAAACCGCCTCAAAACTGTAAGCTTGTACGAAAGGTATAGTTATAGACATGATAAACACACGTGAAGAGATGAAAAATTACGCGCTCAAGGTCTGCGTGCCGATGCTCGAGGCGGCGGCTGAACGTCGGCTCTCGGGAAAACCCTCGGTTGTCGTTGACACGATCGGCTACATACCGACTCTGCTTGAGGAGCTGTTCAGACCCTTCTGGGGACTCGCGCCGATACTGAGCGAGGAGGACATTTACCTGAACATCCGCGGCGAGAAAATCGCGGTCGGCGAGTGGCTGCGCGAGGTGCTTGTCACCGGCATCGACCCGGAGAGCCCCTTCTGGTGTGACAAATACCGCGATTCGGTCGGCGGGCACTCGTTCGACTTCCAGAACATCACCGAGATCGCCGGACTGCTCGTCGGGATGTATTTCGCGAAGGAAAAGACTTGGGATCTGCTGACGCCGGATGAGCAGAGGATGGTCGCCGATTATATCGCGAAGGCGTCGATCGGGCTCTGCGTGCACACTGCCGAGAACAATCACATCTGGTTTCCACTGCTCTGCCTGACCGTGCTCGAGCGATTAGGGTTCGAATACCCGGAGACGCCGAAGCTGATGCGCGAGGGACTCGACCGGCTCGACACGATGTATGCCGGCGGCGGATGGTACTCGGACGGACCGTTCGGGCGAATCGACTACTACGAGGCTTGGTCGATGCACAGCTACCCGCTGCTCTGGTGTCTGATCGCCGACCCGGAGAAGTACGATTACGCCGCGCGCCGCAAGAAATACCTCGAAAGAACGCGCGAATTTCTCGGGGACTTCATCAGATTCTTCGACGAGGACGGAATGTATCCGCCGTTCGGACGCTCGCTCGCTTATCGTTTCGCGGCGGTCTGCGTGTTCCCGCTGGCAATACTCGCCGGAGTAGAATTCGACGCGAAGCTCGCCGGAGCGGTCACGATGCGGAATGTCAGCTATTTTGTGGAGCGCATGCTGATGCCGGAGAGCGGGATAATTCCGCCGGGCTTCATGTACGAGTCGCCCGCGCTTGTCGAGAATTACACCTCGTCGGGCGGAGCGTACTGGTGCGCGAAGAGCTTCATGTGCCTCGCGCTCCCGGCTGAACACGACTTCTGGAAGGGAACGGAACTGCCGTCCGACACTCAAAACTATCTCTTCAGCCCGAAGGACAAGCGGCTGAACTTCATGATAAGCCACGAAAAGGACGCCGGGGTGACGGTCTATAACAATCACTTCCAGTATTACCAGTTCGGCAGGTACTGCAATCCATTCAACGACATGGCAAGCTGCTATGATAAGTTCGCGTACAACTCGCTCGCTGGCTTCGGGCTGTCGACGCACGACAACGTCAGCCGCGACAATATGATCAGTCTTTCGACCACCAACGGCTCTATGACCTCGCACCGCTGGGGCTTCACCGATCTCGGGCGGGAAGACGGCTGGATGATTAGCGTTCACACGCCGTTCTCGAACGACCCGGAGACAGTCATAAAGACCTTCATGAAGCCGTTTTGCGGATTTCACGTCAGAATTCACCTCGTGACGCTATCGCGGGAATATTCGGTCAGCGAGGGCGGATTCGCGGTCGGGCTCTGGGACGACTACCGCGAGTCGGAGGCGGCTGAGCAGGGCTTCATTGTGAAGACAAAAACGCTCGAGAGCTATATCTCGACCGCGTCGGACGCGAAGCTCGTATACTGCGAGATGAGACCGAATCCCGGAATGCACCTGATGGCTCCCTACTCCGCTTATCCCGCCTACCGCACCGATCCGCTCCCAGCCGGAAAATATGTCTTTGCGTCGGTTTTCGGGATACATAAGCTCGGAAAGGGCTCACAGCCTGTGGTAAAGCTCGACGGAAATATCGTTTACCTCGACATGGAGAAGGTATTCGAGCTTTGAAGGCACTTCGCACTCAATAGCTTCTTCTGTGGACGGCTAAGTTCGCCGCATGATGAAGGACAAAATCACCGATTTCGCCTCCTACTATGCGTCCTCCGCCCCGGCGGCTGAGGAGCTGTACGGTGAAATATATAAAAAATATTTAAGTTAAAGGAGAACCCAAAATGAAAAAGCAAATCACACTCATTCTGCTCGCGGCAGTCTTAGCCTCTACATTCGCTTGTGAAGGCAGACAGAACGACGTCACCGACGAAACCACCGCCGGCGAAACCACCTCGGAAGTCACGACAGAGCTCACCGACGGGCTTCCGGACAAGAACATGGAGGACTTCGAGTTCAACATCCACCACTCGACGCAGGCATCTATGAGCTGGGTCAATCTCGAGCTCAACGCGGAGGCTGAGAATGGCGAGTACCTCAACGACGCGATTTACAAGCGCAATCAGTACATCGAGGAGCGCTTCAAGTGCAATCTCAACATCACCGAAGCGCCTTGGGACGACAACGCGGTAAATTTCCGCTCGATCGTCATGGCGGGTGACAATCCGTATGACATCTTCTTCATCTACGGCAACCGCGTCATGGGCAATCTCGACTCAATCGCCGACTTCAACAACATCCCGCACATAAACCTCGAAAAGGATTGGTGGAATCCGCTCGCGACGAGCGCCTACAATGTCGGCGGAAAGCAGCTTGCCGTCGCGGGCAACTACACGCTCTCCTATCTCTCGAGCGCCGGATGCTTCATCTACAACAAGAGAATAGCCGACGAGCTCAAGACTGAGAACATGTACGACCTCGTGAGAAACGGCGGCTGGACGGTCGACAAGTTCTTCGAAATCGCGAGAAAGGGCACGCGCGACCTCGACGGAAACGGCGAGTACGATGAAAACGACCAGTTCGGCATAATCAGCGAGTCGG
>URCP01000127.1 GCA_900546315.1 uncultured Eubacteriales bacterium | reverse complement strand
CAGGTCGAGATCTGACATATAATACCGTTACAGACAGAGGCTGCCGCGTTTTCCGTGACAGCCCGTCTCCATGATATATTGACATATATAGAGAAAGGTAACAGAATGGAATACCGTATTGAACATGATTCGATGGGCGAGATGAAGGTTCCCGCCGATCGCCTCTGGGGCGCGCAGACTGAGCGCAGCCACGAGAATTTCGAGATCGGCGTCGGCATCGAGACTATGCCCGCTGAGATTATCCACGCTTTCGGCATCCTGAAGAAGGCTGCGGCTATGGCGAACCACGAGCTGAAGCCCGCTAAGATGACCGACGAGAAGCTCGCCGCTATTTCGGCTGCCTGCGATGAGGTCATCGCGGGGAAGCTCAATGATCATTTCCCGCTTGTCGTATGGCAGACCGGCTCCGGCACGCAGTCGAATATGAACGCGAACGAGGTCATCCGCGCCCGCGCGAACCAGATCGCCGGCAGGGAGCTGACTCACCCGAACGACGACGTCAATATGAGCCAGTCGTCGAACGATACTTTCCCGACCGCTATGCATATTTCGGCGGTCATCGCGATTGAGGACAAGCTGATCCCGGCAATCGAGAAGCTCATTTCCACCTTTGAGCGCCTTGAGAAGGAGAATGACGACGTCGTGAAGTCGGGGCGTACTCATCTTCAGGACGCTACCCCGATAAAGTTCAGCCAGGAGATTTCCGGCTGGAGGGCGAGCCTCGAGAGAGACGTCGAGCTGCTGAAGCTCGCGGTCGCTCCGCTGTCTGAGCTCGCTCTCGGCGGAACCGCGGTCGGAACAGGGCTTAACGCTCCGAAGGGCTTTGATACTCTCGTCGCCTCGAAGATCGCGGAGCTCACCGGCAAGCCGTTCAGAACCGCCGCGAATAAGTTCCACGCGCTCACCTCGAAGGACGAGATCGTCTTCGCTCACGGCGCTATCAAGGCGACCGCCTGCGATATGATGAAGATCGCGAACGACGTCAGATGGCTCGCTTCCGGTCCGCGCTGCGGGCTCGGCGAGATTCATATCCCCGAGAACGAGCCCGGCTCGTCGATCATGCCCGGCAAGGTCAACCCGACTCAGTGCGAGGCTGTTACGATGGTCGCCGTTCAGGTCATCGGCAACGACGTCGCTGTCGGCATGGCGGCTTCTCAGGGCAACTTCGAGCTGAATGTATTCATGCCGGTCGCGGCTTATAACTTCCTCCAGTCCGCGAGACTGCTCGCCGAGGCTATAGTCTCGTTCGAGAAGAAGTGCGCGTGCGGCATCACCGCCAACCGCGACAAGATGTACTCGAACCTCCACAATTCGCTCATGCTCGTCACCGCGCTCAACCCGTACATCGGCTACGAGAACGCGGCAAAGACCGCCAAGAAGGCGTATAAAGAGAATATCTCGCTGAAGGAAGCGTGCGTGGCGCTCGGTTTCCTGACCGCGGAGAAGTTCGACGAGGTCTTCCATCCCGAAGAAATGGTCTGACAGGTCTTCCGCGGAACGCCGATAAGGTATTCCGCGGGGATTTCAGCCTTAACGAAAGGTGTTTATATAAAATGAAAGTTTCATACTTCCCCGGCTGCACTCTGCGCAATAAGGCGAAGGATCTCGACAGGTACGCGAGGGCTTCAATGCTCGCCCTCGGCGTCGAGCTTATCGAGCCTGAGAACTGGCAGTGCTGCGGAGGGGTCTTCACCACCTCACGCGACGAGATCGCGACGAAGCTCGCGAGTGTCCGCGCCCTCGCCGACGCGCACGCGAATAACCGTCCGCTCGTCACTGTATGCTCCGCCTGCCACAACGTCATAAAGCAGACGAACCACCAGATACAGACCGACCCGGAATTCACCGGGAAGGTCAATCTCTATCTCTCGCAGGACGCGGACCCGATCTCCTACCACGGCGAGACCACTGTGTATCACCTGCTTGAGCTGATCCGCGACGTCGTCGGATTCGACAAATTAAAGGAAGCCGTGAAGAATCCGCTTACCGGCAGAAAGATCGCCGCTTACTACGGATGTCTTCTTCTGAGACCGAACGGCGCAATGCAGTTTGACGACCCGGAGAACCCGACTATCATCGAGAACTTCATCCGTGCCATCGGCGCGGATCCGGTCGTTTACGCCTCGAGAAACGAGTGCTGCGGCGGTTATGTCGCCCTTGACGACCCGGAGACAGCGAAGAAGCGCTCGAATGTCGTCTCGCACGACGCCGCGTCGCACGGCGCGGAGGCTATAGTCACCGCCTGTCCGCTCTGCCGCTACAACCTCGTGAAGAGCGGCAGCGAGATACCGGTCGTTTATTTCACCGAGCTGCTGGCTGAGGCTCTCGGAGTAAAGGAGGACGCCTGATGGATAAGAAGTCCGAACTCGAAAAGGAACAGATACTCAGAATGAGCGGCGTCAACCCGCTGCGCTGCATGAGATGCGGCAAGTGCTCCGCGACCTGCCCGAACTACGACGAGATGGAATACCATCCGCACCAGTTCGTCTATATGGTCGAGACCGGGGACATCGAGCCGTTGCTGAACTCGAAGTCGATATACAAGTGCCTGACCTGCTTTGCCTGCGTCGACAGATGCCCGAGAGGCGTCGAGCCCGCGAAGCTCATCGAGGCGGTCCGCCTGATGGCGGTCAGAAAACAGGGCGCGAACTACCTGAAGCCCGAGGACATCCCGTCGCTTATCGATGAGGACACCCCCGGACAGCTTCTGATGAGCGCTCTCCGCAAGTACTGCAAGTCGTAACAGGAGGAAAAATATGCAGAGAATCGGAGTATTCGTATGCTGGTGCGGCACGAACATCGCCGGTACCGTCGACGTCAAGACGGTCGCCGAGACGCTCGGACACGAGCAGGGCGTGGTTTTTTCCACCGATTACCAATATATGTGCTCTCAGGCGGGACAGAACATAATCAAGGACGCGATCAAGGAGCATCGTCTCACGGGCGTCGTCATCTGTTCCTGTTCCCCGAGAATGCACGAGGCGACCTTCAGAAAGACGGTCGCGGCGGCGGGGCTGAACTCATATATGCTCGAGGTCGCGAACATCCGCGAGCAGTGCTCGTGGGTACACAAGGACAAGCTCACCGGAACCGCCAAGGCTATAATCCTCGGCAAGGCGGCTATAGCTAAGGTCAATCTCAACACGCCTCTCACCCCCGGCGAGTCGCCCGTCACAAAGCGCGCGCTCGTTATAGGCGGCGGTATCGCGGGTATCCAGACCGCGCTCGACATCGCTGACGCCGGATTCCCGGTCGACATCGTCGAGACAAAGCCGACTATCGGCGGTAAGATGGCGCAGCTCGACAAGACCTTCCCGACCCTCGACTGCGCGGCGTGCATCCTGACCCCGAAGATGGTCGACGCGGCTCAGAACGAGAACATAAAGATATATTCCTACTCGGAGGTCACAGCCGTCAAGGGATTTGTCGGCAACTTCGACGTCACCATCAAGAAGAAGGCGCGCTACGTCAAAGAAGACCTCTGCACCGGCTGCGGCGCCTGCACCGAAAAGTGTCCGCAGAAGAAGGTCCCGAACGAGTTCAACCTCGGGATGGACAACCGCCACGCGATTTACATTCCGTTCGCTCAGGCGGTTCCGAAGGTCGCGACTATCGACCCGAACTACTGCACGAAGCTGAAGACCGGCAAGTGCGGCGTCTGCTCGAAGGTCTGCGCCGCCGGTGCTATCGACTACGAGGCAAAGGACGAGTTCATCGAGGAAAAGTACGGCGCTATCGTCGTCGCTACCGGTTACAATCCGATCCCGATGGATCAGTTCGACGAGTACGCTTACTCGCAGTCGAAGGACGTCATCACGTCCCTTGAGCTCGAGCGTCTGATGAACGCGGCAGGCCCGACCGGCGGTACTCTCTTAAGACCGTCCGACAACGAGCATCCGCACACAATCGTCCTCGTCCAGTGCGTCGGCTCCCGCTGCAAGAACTGCAACAAGGGCAAGGAGTACTGCTCGAAGATCTGCTGTATGTACACGGCAAAGCACGCGATGCTCATCCGCGACAAGTACCCGGACACCGATGTTTATGTCTTCTACATAGACGTCAGAACGCCCGGAAAGAACTTCGACGAGTTCTACAGAAGAGCCGTCGAGGAGTACGGCGTCCACTACATCAAGGGTCAGGTCGGAAAGGTGACGCCTGACGGCAAGAAGCTGATCGTCCAGGGCTCCGACCTCATCATGAACAAGCAGCTGAAGATCGAGGCTGACCTCGTCGTCCTCGCCGCGGCTATCGAGCCGGATAAGTCCGCGAGACCGCTCGCCACGATGCTGACTGCAAGCATGGACACGAACGACTTCTTCACCGAGGCTCACCCGAAGCTTCGTCCGGTAGAGAGCCCGACCGCCGGCGTCTTCCTCTCCGGCTGCTGCCAGGGACCGAAGGATATCCCGGAGACCGTCTCTCAGGCGAGCGCCGCCGCCGCGAAGGTAATCGGACTGCTCGTCAAGGACAAGCTGACCGGCAACCCGTGCATAGCTCAGCCGAACGAGCTGATGTGCAACGGCTGCTCCTCCTGCGAGAGAGTCTGCCCGTACGGCGCTATCACTTATGTCGACAAGGAATTCCGTATGCCCGACCGCACGACGAGAGTGCGCAGGGTCGCGAGCGTCAACCCTGCCGTATGTCAGGGATGCGGCGCCTGCACGGTCGCGTGCCCGTCCGGCGCGATGGACCTCAACGGATTCAAGAATGCACAGATCATGGCGGAGGTTGACGCGATATGCCGATGAACGAAGAGAATAAAACTTTCAAGCCGCTGATAGTCGCTTTCTGCTGCAACTGGTGCTCCTACGCGGGCGCTGACCTTGCCGGAAACAACAGACTGGCTTACCCCGCGGACGTCAAGATCATCCGCGTTCCCTGCTCCTGCCGTGTGAACCCGATGTTCATCCTGAAGGCGTTCCAGCGCGGCGCGGACGGTGTCATCCTCTGCGGATGCCATCCCGGAGACTGCCACTACACATCCGGCAACTACTACACGAGACGCCGTATGGCTCTGCTCTTCTCGATGCTCGACTACCTCGGCATTGAGCGCGAGCGCACCCGCGTCGAGTGGGTCTCCGCGGCGGAGGGCGCGAAGTTCGCCGCCACAATGAACGATTTCGTCGAAAAGGTCACAGCCCTCGGCGAAAACAAGAGACTGGAGGATCTCAGATGCAGGAAATAAAGCGTGAGGTACTCGCCGATAAAGCAAAGGAGCTTCTGGCAAACGGCACGGTCGACCGTGTCCTCGGCTGGAAGCGCGACGAGGATCCCGATAATAACTTCGACTGGAACATCACTCCGGCAATTTTCAGAACGGCGGAGGAGATCGACCGCGACTTCGTATGGAACGATTTCTGCGGCGCGAACTTCTCGAAGTACCTGATAAAGGAGACGATCGGCAAGGACGCGAAGGTTCTCGTGTTCTTAAAGCCGTGCGACACTTACTCCTTCAACCAGCTCCTCACCGAGCACCGCTTCGACCGTGAAAAGGTATACGCCGTCGGCGTTCCCTGTAACGGCATGGTCGATATAAACAAGATAAAGGCTGTCGCCGGAGACGACGTGACGTCTGTCGACGACGGAGAAAAGCTCACCGCCCACACTCTCTATGACGGAGACGTGACAATCGACGCAAAGGACGTTCTTCCGGACAGATGCCTCAACTGCAAGTCCAAGAAGCACGTCGCTTATGACGAGCTTCTCGGCGAGGACGGAGAGGTTATTGACTCGAACCGCTTCGACGAGGTGGAAAAGCTCGAGAAGATGACGCCCGACGAGCGCTTCGCGTTCTGGCAGGGCGAGCTCTCCCGCTGCATACGCTGCAACGCGTGCCGCAATGTCTGCCCGGCGTGTACCTGCGAGAAGTGCGTGTTCGACAACCCGGCGTCCGGCGTTGAGAACAAGGCGGCCGCAAACACCTTCGAGGATCAGATGTTCCACATCATCCGCGCGTTCCACGTCGCCGGAAGATGCACCGACTGCGGCGAGTGCTCGAGAGTATGTCCGCAGCACATCCCGCTTCACCTTCTGAACCGCAAGTTCATCAAAGATATCGACGAGTTCTACGGCGAGTATCAGGCGGGCGCAGAGGTCGGAAGCCGCGCTCCGCTCGTCAACTACACGACAGGCGACCTTGAGCCGTCCGACGCAGTCAACAGAGGGGAGGAATAAGCGATGAGAAAAGCAAATGACATAAACGCGTTCCTCGCGTCCCTCGCGAAGGTATTAACCCTTTACCTTCCGGTCGACGGGAAAGCCGGAGCCACATTTGAAGAGTGGACCGACGGCGCGGTTCTCGCGAAGAGCCTCAACACGAACAGAAGCCCGAAGGACTTCTTCTTCCCGCAGTCTGAGTGCCTGATGGAATTCAAGCGCGAGGGCAAGAACATCGAGATCATCGACACCCGCCGCGAGCATGAGGATTTCGCAGTTTTCGGAGTTCGTGCCTGCGACGCCAGAGCGTTCGCCGTTCTCGACAACGTCTTCCTCGGCGAGCCGACCGACACCTTCTACAAGAACCGCCGCGAGCACGGGGTCATCATGACCCTCGCCTGCGAGAAGCCGGGAACCACCTGCTTCTGCGGTACGTTCGGCATTGACGCCGCTGATCCGGCCGACGGGGATATCTCCTGCCGGATAATCGACGGCGCGCTGTACCTCGACGCGAAGACCGAAAAGGGCAAGGCGCTGATGGCAAAGCTCGAAAACGTCACCGAAGACGCCGACGCCGACACCGCTAAGGTTGAGGAAAACATCACGACGATCAAGGAGCGCTACGCGAAGACGCCGCTCGCCGGTCTTAAGAAGGACGCTTTCGGTCCCGGAAAGACCGAGAAGTT
>URCP01000126.1 GCA_900546315.1 uncultured Eubacteriales bacterium | reverse complement strand
GAGATCAACACCTACTTCCTCACCCCCCAGGATCAGGGACACGGCGAGCCGACAAATTACACGACATATGTCGGTAACACCGGAGCGAGAATGGTCGCCGGCACATGGAACCGCTATCAGCAGAAGGAGCTGAACAACGAGGCGATCCTCACCTTCGGCTTCGGAGACGGCGGCGGCGGACCGACCGCGGAACACCTCGAGATGGCGCGCAGAACCGAAAAGGGCATCCCCGGCGCGCCGCTGATGAAGATAGACTTCGCCGGAAACTTCCTCTCAAGACTTGAGAAGAGAATAGAGAACAACCCGCTCCTTCCGAAATGGAGAGGCGAACTGTACCTCGAGTTCCACCGCGGCACTTACACTTCGATCTCGAAGAACAAGAGAAACAACCGCCAGAGCGAATTCTTATACCTCGACGCGGAGCTTATGAGCGTTCTCGACAAGGAACTCCGTGATATTCCGTTCCCGAAGGCTGAGCTCGACCGCGGCTGGCACATGATCCTCACGAACCAGTTCCACGACATTATCCCCGGCTCGTCCATCCGTGAGGTCTATGACCAGTGCGACATCGACTACGCCGAGATCAAGAAGATCGGACACAGCGTAGTCGACAAGGCTCACGCGGATATCGCGGCGGCTGTCGATAAGAATAAAGGCTACGTAGTGTTCAACCCGCACTCCTTCGGCGGCAAGGGATACGTCAAGGTCGATGGAACGACGAAGATCGTGAATGATCTCCCGTCCAAGGGCTACTATGTCACAAACGACTTTGTCGGCACGAACTCCATAAAGATCGAAGGCAACACCGTCGAGACGAACAGACTCATCGTGAAGTTCGACGACAAGTACCAGATAATCTCCCTCTACGACAAGGCGGAGGACCGCGAGGTTCTCTCGGACGGCGCCGTTGCGAACGAGCTGAGGCTCTACGCCGACTACCCGGACACCTACGACGCGTGGGAATGGCAGAACTACGAGCTTGACAAGTACAAGACTCTCACGACGCTTGACTCGGCGGAGATCATCGAGGACGGCGCAAGACGCGGTATCCGTATCGTTCGCCCGTATATGCAGTCGACAGTCAACCAGATCATGTGGTTCTACGACGACGAGATGAGAATCGACTTCGAGACGGTGGTCGACTGGCACCAGCACCATCAGATGATCAAGACCGCTTTCCCGGTCGACATCAACTCCGACAAGGCGACATACGAGATCCAGTTCGGCACAATCGAGCGCCCGACCCACAAGTACACCAGCTGGGACGCGGTGAAGTTCTAGGTCTGCGCGCAGAAGTACGAGGATCTCTCGGACGGCGGCTACGGCGTATCGATCGTCAACGACTGCAAGTACGGTCACGACATACATGACGGCGTCATAACCCTCTCGCTCCTGCGCTCCCCGACATATCCGGCTGAGAACGCCGATCAGGGCGAGATAAGGTTCACCTACTCGATCTGCCCGCACAAGGGAACTCTCAGAGAGAGCGACACAGTCCGCACCGCTTACGCGCTCAACTACCCGCTCACGGCAATCAAGGCTGAGGGCGAGAAGTCGGTCATTCCGGAACGTTTCAGCGCGGTCGACACCGGACGCGGCAACGTCGTCTGCGAGACTGTCAAGGAGTCGGAGGACGGAAAGGCGAATATCATAAGGCTCTACGAGTGTGGGAACATCAAGACCCGCGTTTCCCTCTCGACCGACCTTAAGTTCTCGAAGGCATATCTCTGCGACCTTCAGGAGAACCCGATCCGTGAGCTTGAAGTTGTCGACGGTAAGATAAATACGGAGCTGCGCGGCTTCGAGATCGTGTCTGTCAGACTTGAAAAATAACAAAAGAAATCTCCGTGTTCTCGCCTGCCTCGACTCGTTCAAGGGCAGTCTCACCTCGCCTGAAGCCGGGGAGGCTGTCCGGGCGGGCGTGACAGAGGCTGTTCCGGACGCGGAGGTCATAGTGAAAACTCTCGCCGACGGCGGTGAGGGGACGGTCAGGGCTCTGTGCCGTGAGGAAGAGCTGAGAATTGTCAAAGCGCACGACCCGCTCGGACGGGAGATCGACGCTGTTTACGGTGTTATCACGCATGGCGGGCACAGAACGGCTGTAATCGAGACGGCTTCCGCGGCGGGGCTTACCTTGCTGTCGGACAGTGAGAGAGACCCGATGGTCGCTTCGACTTATGGTCTCGGCGAGGTCATCCGCGCGGCTATAGGCGACGGAATGCGCGATTTTGTGATCGGTCTCGGCGGGAGCGCCACTAACGACGGCGGAACCGGGATGCTGTCCGCGCTCGGGTTCGGGTTTCTGAACCGGGACGGAAAGCCGGTATCTTCCGGCGCGCGCGGGCTGGCGGAGATTGAATCGATTGATGTTTCAGGTGTCATGCCGGAGCTTTGTGAGTGCCGGTTCAGGGCGGCTTGCGACGTTGACAATCCGCTGTGCGGCGAGAAAGGTTGCAGTGCTGTTTTCGCGCCTCAGAAGGGCGCGCGGGACGCTGATATACCCGTGATGGACGGATGGCTCGGACGGTTTGCAGGGTTGACGCGTGATGTGTTTCCGGACGCTGACCCGGAGTTTCCCGGGAGCGGCGCCGCCGGCGGGCTCGGGTTTGCCGTGAGAACTTTCCTGCGCGGCGAGCTGCTTCCGGGCGCGGGGCTGATAATTGACGCCACAGGGCTCGAGGACGCGGTCAGGGACGCTGATATCGTTGTCACCGGTGAGGGTCGGCTCGACGCTCAGAGCGCGATGGGAAAGGGTCCGACGGCGGTCTCGTCACTCGCGAAAAGGTACGGAAAACCGTGCGTGGCGTTCGCCGGGTGCATAGGCGACGGAGCCGAGAAGTGCCGTGAGCTCGGGATAGACGCGTATTTCCCGATACAGCGGGGAGCTGTTTGTCTCGAGGAAGCGATGAAGCCTGAGAATGCCCGGCGGAATCTTTCGTCTGCCGTGTGTGAGGTTTTCCGGTTGATAGATTTGTTCGGATAAAAAAGAATCCCCCTTGCCCGTTTGTGGGTGAGGGGGATTTGATTGTGTTTTGGATATAGCTGTGATATAATCTTAGTCCGCGATCCTTATCATAATTTTTTGAAAGTTTACGAAAGAGGAAGGGGGCGCGGGGGAGGGAGGAAACGCTTTTCAAAGCGTTTCCTTTCTCCCCCGCATACTGAGGATTTTATTCAGTCCATGTCTCTGTGACTTTGCTGTAAGCGTCGATCTTAGCCTTTACTTCGTCCTGATCCTTGCCGTTCACGAGGATGTAGGTCTTGATTTTGGGTTCGGTTCCGGAGGGGCGGATTATGATGTTATCGCCGGGTTCGGTGCGGAAGTAGAGGACGTTGGATATCGGCAGACCTGTGGGGGTGACTTTGCCGGTGTCAATGTCGAGGATGGTGTCCTTTTCGTAGTCGCGGAATTGGATTACGCGGTAGCCGGCGAGTTCTTTCGGCGGGTTGTTTCTGAGACGATCCATCAGGTTCTTCATTTTTTCGAGGCCGTCGAGACCTTCCATGTAGATGTTTGCCGCGCCTTCGCCGTAGTTGCCGTAGGTTTCGTAGAGTTCGTCGAGGGCGTCGCGGAGGGTCATGTTCTTTGTCTTGTAGTATGCCGCCATTTCGCAGAGGAGCATGGTGGCGACGACGGCGTCCTTGTCGCGGGCGTAGGTTCCCTTGAGGTAGCCGTAGCTTTCTTCGAAGCCGAAGATGTAGGTGTCGTGACCGGTGGTTTCGTATTTCTTGATAACCTCGCCGATGAATTTGAAGCCGGTGAGGACGTTGAAGAGACGGATATTGTGGCGGCGGCAGATTTCGGTTACGATTTCGGTCGTGACTATTGTTTTGACGGCGTAGGGATTTTCGGGCATTCCGGTGGTTTCGTAGGCTTTGATGATGTAGTCGAGGAGGAGCGCGCCTACCTGATTTCCGGTCAGGCAGACGAATTTGCCGGTCTTGTCGCGGGACATGATGCCCATTCTGTCGGCGTCGGGATCGGTCGCGATTATGAGGTCGCTTCCGATTTTTTCTGCGAGCTTTATGCCGAGTTCGAATACCGCCGGATATTCGGGGTTCGGGAAGGAGACGGTCGGGAAGTTGCCGTCGGGAATCATCTGCTCCTCGACCGGGTAGATGTGCTTCAGTCCCACTCTCTTCAGGACTTCCGGAACGAGAACTCTGCCGGTTCCGTGGAGAGGAGTGTAGACGATCTTCAGGTCGTCCGCCACCTTCGCGATGACGTCGGGGTTGACGGCTTCGGCGATGACTTTCGAGAGGTAGGTCTCGATGAGATCGTTTCCGATATAGGTGATGAGCCCGGACTTTATGCCCTCGTCAAGCGTTATCATCTTCACGTCGTCGAAGATATCGGCGGCGGCTATGAATCCGGAGACGGTCTTCGCGTGGTCAGGCGGGAGCTGCGCGCCGTCGTCCCAGTACGCCTTGTAGCCGTTGTACTGCTTCGGGTTGTGGGACGCTGTGATGTTTATGCCCGCTATGCAGTGAAGCTCACGGACAGCGAAGGAGAGCACCGGCGTCGGCTCGATCTCCGGGAAAAGGTGAACCTTTATGCCGTTCGCGGCGAGGACTCTCGCGGCGGTCTCGGCGAAGAGACGTGAGTTGTTTCTCGAGTCACAGCCGACGGCGACGCCCATCTCAGCCTTGCCTTCCTTGTTTATGAGGTCGGAGAGACCCTGTGTCGCGTGCGCCACGGTGTAGACGTTCATAGCGTTTGTGCCAGCCATCATCGTGCCTCTGAGTCCGCCGGTGCCGAACTCGAGATCCTTCACGAAACGGAATCTGATCTCCTCGTCGTTGTCCGCGATTGCCCTCAGCTCGGCTTTCGTTGCCTCGTCGACTTTGTCGCTGGAAAGCCAGCGCTCGTAATTTTCTCTGTATGTCATCTTTTTATCGTTCTCCTTCGTATTTTGTATATGCGGCTCAGACTTTCGCTTTCATGCTCTCAAGGGCGAGCGCCAGCTGATCCGGACATGACGTCGGCTTGAAGCCGCATTTTATGCCCTTCAGCCTCTCTATAGCCTCGTCGACCTTCATCCCGCGGCAGAGAGCCGCTACTCCCTGCGTGTTGCCGGGACATCCGCCGAGGAACTTCACGCTCTCGATGGTGTCGCCGTTTACCGCGATTTCTATCGCCTTTGAACAGGTTCCCTGAGTTTTGTAGGTTATCGTCTCCATGTTACTCTCCTTCATTGTATGTTATTGTGTTCATCTCGCGCGGTTATAGGCGCCGAGCATCGAGATATAGCCGAGATAGCTTATCTCGTCCCCGAAGCCGCCGCTTCCCGTCAGAAACGCTCCGCGGCTTATCATCCCGGCTACCCTTTCGTGGATATCTGTCGGACGGTCGGTATTCAGAAGCGCCGTTCCTGTTCCGCCGAGCAGTGATATGTGGTGCTTGTCCGCTGTGGTTAATATATCATCCGTGATTTCCGGCAGGTATATTCCTTTACATCCGTCGATGGCGGCTTTTATGACCGCATCGGCATTGCTGTCCCGCGACAGGCGTATCATCGGGAGCCTGCCGCTCTTCGCCGTGAAGGACGCCACGGCGCAGATATTTTCGCACTCCGACGCCATTTCAAGTGTGCTCTCATCGTCCGATATAACGACGAACTTCATGCCGTCCGGAAGGTATCCGACGTACTCACACAGCCTTTCAAGCTCATCCGTTCCGCCGTCGCGCAGGTCATATGTCACGGTGTCCGCCCTCAGATAGGCGTACAGATCGCAGAGCGTCATCACCCGATGCTCTGTAGTGTCCCACAGCTGTTCACCAGAGCGCCAGATGAGCTTCGTCGCGATGCCACGCGGCACGAACGGCTCGAACAGCGAGACAACCCTTCTTTTTCCCTCGAGCGTGTCGAGAAAATCCATGTAATTCCCCATCAGAGCGCACCCATATGGCGGTAAACGCCGAGCAGCTCATACTGCGGCACCGCGAGGCTCATATACAGCGCGAACACCTCCGGCGTCTCCGGACACCTCAGTATCACGTCATACAAAAACTCACTGTCAGTATAAGTCAGCGGCAGAGCGTCAACCTTATAGAGCCTCAGCCCGCAGTCAGCCGCCGCCGTCAGAACGTCGCATAAAGCGCTGCTCTCGTCCGGGACGAAGCTGAACTCAAAGAACAGCTCGCCCTTCCTATCCTGCTTTTCAGACGGCAGAAACGCCGATTTTCTGAGCAGCGCGTATCTCGTCATGACCCCGTCCCCGGATGGAACGTCGCAGGACATCACAATCCTCAGCTCATACTTGCCGATCAGCCGATAAAAACTGATGAGCTTAGCGTCGCGCGAGCTGTCAAGCGGCAGTATGCACATATCCGCCCGCCCGTAATAAACCTCCTCGCACACAGCCGTGAAGTCCGCCGCGTAAGTCACGGTCGGCTCTTCGAACACCTCCGAAAAGCGCCTGAACGCGTCGTCGGCGTAAGCGTTCTTAAGATAAGCTATCTTCGGAGCCGCCTCGTCCTCAGCCTTTCTCGGGAGAGTTCCGCCGCTCTGATACCTGTCAGCGAGGAAACCGCAGACCGTCAGCTTATCAAGCTTTTCAAGCGCCCCGCGATAACCGGTCAGGTATTTCGCGATCCTCTCCGGCACATGAGGCGTATCCGTTTCAGTGCGGGAAGCAAACATCCCCTCAAAGTCCGCGCTCCTCCCCTCGCCGAGCGCCTCGCTCCGCGCGATCAGCGCCGCGCGGTCGGCAAGAAACGCCACCCTGCTCTCAATCCCCGCGTCATTCTCCGCGTCAAGCGCCGCGAGGTTATCCGTAACGACTTTATTCAGCGCCTCTGTCTCCCGGTCCATCAAAGCTTTCTCCCCTCGCTGTCAAGTATCAGATCAGCCATGGCAATCGCCGCCGCCGACTCAACCACCGGCACCGCCCTCAGCGCTATGCACGGATCATGCCTGCCCTTTATCGTCAGCTTAGCGTCAGTCTTCTTATTAAGATCAACCGTATCCTGCTCGACAAATATAGACGGTGTAGGCTTCATAGCGACCGAAAATATCACCGGCATCCCGGTAGTCATCCCGCCCGCGACACCGCCGCAGTTATCAGTTTTTGTCACGACGCGCCCGTCACGGTACTCATAAGCGTCATTCGCCTCCGACCCGTACATCCGGCAAAAATCAAACCCCGCGCCGAACTCCACGCCCTTGACCCCCGGTATCCCGAACATCAAAGACGAAAT
>URCP01000125.1 GCA_900546315.1 uncultured Eubacteriales bacterium | reverse complement strand
GTGTCCATTACGGAGCCGCCGCCGACGGCGATGAGGTAGTCGGCGCCAGCCTTCTTGAACATTTCGACGCCGTTCTTGACGTTTTCGATGGTGGGGTTGGGCTTGACGTCGTCGAGGATCTCGTATGCGAGACCGGCGTTGTCGAGGACGTCGGTGACTTTCTTTGCGACGCCGAACTTCATCAGCGACTTGTCGGTGACGAGGAGGGCTTTCTTGAAGCCGCGGTTTTTGGCTTCGAGCGCGATGTTTTCGCGAGCTCCGGCGCCGAAATATGAGGTTTCGTTAAGGACTATTCTGTTGGACATGGTTGTGTTTTCCTTTCCCGCGGAACGTGTTTGTCCGCGATAACAGATATATTTTAACTCTTTTTGGTGATTTTGTCAATGACAAAATTGTTAATTTGAATGCGATTTCGTTGTCAAAAGAAAAAAAGTGAATTATGATGGTTGCAACTCTATACTTGTAGGGGCGACCATTGGTCGCCCGCTTCGAGGGCACACCGCAAAACGAAATCCGATCCGCTGCGATGGCACACCGCAAAACAATATCCAATCCGCCGCGATGGAATCCCGCAAAACAATATCCCTGCCGAACCTCGCACAGAGTGAGTCGACGTAGGAGACGCGAGCGCGGGTCGCAAAAAAGAACACGCGCTTTACGAAAAGCGCGTGTATGTCCGCGGCGACTCGCCGCTGGTGGGAGCGGGTGGATTCGGACCACCGAAGCTAAAAGCAGCAGATTTACAGTCTGTCCCCTTTGGCCACTCGGGAACGCTCCCTTATTTTGGTTGGCGTTGTCTCTCAACAACGATAATATTATACCATATCTGAATCGGTTTGTCAATAGGGTTTTTGATTTTTTTCTCGAAACAGATAGCTGCCGCAAATGATTTGAATAAACATGATTTAATTATGCTGTTTTCACAAAAATCAGAAAAAATCTGTGTGGGGGTTTACAAAGCGGGGAAGGTGTGGTATAATAGATGAGTAGATTACCGCTCGTAGCTCAGCTGGATAGAGTACCGGATTCCGATTCCGATGGTCGCAGGTTCGAATCCTGTCGAGCGGGCCAATGAATTTAACAGGGAAGCGTGCCGAGAGATCGGCGCGCTTTTTTGTGCTTTCGGACGGATGGCGGGTGAATTGTCTGTTGAAAAATATGTGCATAAACTGTTGATAACCGTTGATTTTCTGTGGAAAAGTGGCGTATCCAAAATAAGTGATATGCCATTAACTCAACTTCAGGCTCAACTTCAGCCTCAAAATATGAGGGTAAAGTTGAGGCTGAAGTTGAGGCTGAAACGTGTGCATACATTATAAATCAAAACAAACTGGTTTTAAACTAAACATATAAAAAGCGCCTGCGGCGCGATGGGGAAATTTTAAGCCCGCGGGGGCGGGCTGTGGAAAAGCGGCGGGGCGGCGGGTCGCCGCGGACATACACGCGCATTTTGCAAAGTGTGTGTCTTTCTTTTTCAGCCCGCGTTCGCGTCTCCTACGTCGACTTACTCTATGCGAGGCTGGCAGGCATGGATATTGTTTGCGGCAGGCGATGAGGTTGATGAGTTGAAAATGAGGAGATTGATTTTGGGAACTTCGTTTCTGATGGGGGATGGTCGGGAGAGGCGGAGTGACAGACGGGAAGACGATATTCTGTGGGAATGATTTTTCAGTGGTAATTATACAAAATGCAAATTTTGTATAATTGAGGGAAGCGAAATGCGAGGAAAAAGGCATATCGCTCAGAATGCCTGTATCAGCCTCTGTGGCGCGCGAAGGCTTCAAGACAAGTATATTACCATTTTTGCGTTTACGTTAGCCACGCGCCGTTCTGTGAGCCGACAGACGTATCAGACGGCGCGATCGTTTCGCCGGACACGTTTGCGGCGGACAGTCGAGGACGCCTGTCCCTACAGTTTGCGGGTTGCATTGATTGTGGGTCGCATTTTGTGGGTCGCATTTTGCGGGTCGTATTGCAGGTTTCATTTTGAGGGTCGCATTACGGGTTCCGGTCTGGTTTGCGTTTTGTGATCGGATTTATGGTTTGCCGTTCGGTTTGTGATCTGTGGTATGAGGCGTTCCGGCGTATGTGTGTCCGTTGGCTCAGCGCTTACGGATCCTGTGATCTCCGGCTCACAGCGGCTCGTTATCGTCCCGTGATCTTTCTGAGGAGCGACGCAGATACTTGTAGGGACAGGCGTCCCGACTGTCCGCCGCAAACGCTCATCAAGAACGCCATCACGCCAGACGCTCATATACGCCGTCTGACGCACGAACCTTGTCAGCGGTATTCTCTAACCAAATCACATCTTCCGCCCGCCACACGCCGTTCTGAGCCCTCACAGACACCGAAAAGGCCCGCAGGCTCATCCCCACGGGCTTCTCAGATCATTTATCGCTGTCGCTGCATCTACAACTACAAATGTAATGCCAATATAAGCTATTACTACAAATGTAACATCAATCGAGCGCGGCGAACAGCAGGTTTCTCAGCCTCGGCTGATACCATTCCTCTCTCGGGTTCAGCGTGTGCTGTACGAAGAACGCGCCGATGCCGCTTTCCGTGTCGCAGACCACCGACGCTCCGGCGGCGCCGCCCCAGCCGAATTCGCCCACCGGCGAGACGCTGCCGGATTCCGCCGGGTTTATGTTCACGCGCACGCCGAGACCGTAGCCGTAGCCGCGCAGCGCGAACCAGTTGAAGTCGCGGCGCCTGATTTCCTCGCTCAGACGATTCGTGGTCATGAGCTTTATCGAAGCCTCGCTGATTATCCGCTCGCCGCCGGCGTTTCTGCCGCCGTTCGCCAGAGCGCCGCAGAGCTTCGCGTAGTCGTCCGCCGTCGTGACGATGCCGGCTCCGCCCGAGTCGTATTCGTCGCCGAGAATGTCCGGGTTATCCTTCCCGACGTTCACGAAATGCCCGCTCTTCGCGTCTGTGCCCTTTATCTGCGCCTCGGTCGTGTCGGTGACAATCCCCGAGCCGTCCGCGACGAATGTGTACTGCTCCGCCATTCGCGAAAGTATCCTGTCGTCGGCGTGATAATACGTGTCCTCCATCCCGAGCGGCAGGAAAACCCTCTCCCGCATATAATCCCGGAACGGCATCCCCGAAACTATCCCGACAAGCCCCGCCAGAACGTCATGGCAGAGCGAATACTGCCACTTCGTCCCCGGGTCGAACCACAGCGGCTCGGACGCGAACTCCCGCGTCATCTCCTCTGTGGGGCATTTCCCGCCGGTCGCGGCTTTTACCCGCTTTATCGCCTCCGAGCCGAAATTGTAGTCCATCCCCGCGGTCATTGAGAAGAGGTCGCCGATTGTCACCGGGGACGCCGGGGTGGAGAGTGTGCCGTCCGGGCGTTTTACTTTGACGTTGCGCCATTCGGGGATGTATTCGTAAACGGGGTCGTTTATGAGGATGATTCCGTCTTCGACGAGTTTGAGCGCGCCGGTGACGGTGGCTACCTTTGAGCAGGAGTAGATCCAGAAGAATTCGTCGCCCTGCATTTTTTTTCCGGTCTCGAGGGAGGAGACGCCGCAGTCGTAGCTGTATATGGGTCTGCCTTTTAAGTAGACGCGGACAGAGCAGCCGGGCGTGCGCTCGTCTGCCATTCTGTCGCAGAAGTTTTTGATGATATCGAGTTTCATTGTGATGTATTTTCCTTTTTCGACGATGTATGTTTGATGTGGCTGTAACTTCATCCGACGTAGAGAGAAGCCTTGACTATAAAGTTTTTTGTGTCGCTTTTTTTCAAAAAAGCGACTTAGAGTGTTTCAATAAAGTCTCGCATTCTCTTTAGAGCTTCTGTTATGTGTTCTACAGAGTACGCGTAAGAGATTCTCGCGTAGCCCTCTCCGCAGTCTCCGAAGGCGTTGCCGGGGACTATCGCGACGCCTTTTTCGTCGAGGAGTTTCTGGCAGAAATCGTCGCTTGAGAGACCGAATTTGCCGATTCTCGGGAAGACGTAGAAGGCGCCTTCGGCTTCGAAGGTGTCGATGCCCATTTTTCTGAGGCCGTCGAGGATGTATTTGCGGCGGCGGTTGTATTCGTTTGCCATCATTTCTATATCGGGGTCGCCGTGCTTCAGGGCTTCTATGGCGGCGAGCTGGCTTGTTGTGGGGGCGCACATTATCGCGTATTGGTGGATTTTGTGCATTTGTGTGACGAGTTCCTTCGGCGCGCAGAGGTAGCCGAGGCGCCAGCCGGTCATCGCGTAGGCGTTGGAGAAGCCGGAGACGGTTATTGTGCGTTCCCACATGTTTCCGACCGTGGCGAAGGCGGTGTGGCGGCGTCCGTAGGTGAGTTCGCCGTAGATTTCGTCGGAGAGGACCATGATGTTCGTGCCTTCGAGGATTTGCGCGATTTCTTTGAGTTCATCCTTTGTCATTACGGCTCCGGTGGGGTTGTTCGGGTACGGGAGGATGAGGAGTTTGGTTTTCGGGGTTATCGCGGCTCTCAGCGCCTCCGGGCGGAGTTTGAAGTTGTCTTCTTCTTTTGTCTCTATGAAGATTGGCTTGCCGTGCGCGAGTTCGACTATGGGGCCGTAGCAGACGAAGGACGGGACGGGGATTATCGCTTCGTCGCCCGGTTCGATCAGCGCGCGGACAGCGAGGTCGATGGCTTCGCTTCCGCCGACGGTCACTATGACTTCGCTTTTCGGCTCGTAGGTGAGCCCGAAGCGGCGGTTCAGGTAGTTGCAGATTTCGCGCCTGAGCTCGAGAATTCCGTTGTTCGAGGTGTAGAAGGTTCTTCCCTTTTCGAGGCTTTCGATTCCCGCCTCGCGGATGTGGTAGGGGGTCATGAAGTCGGGCTCGCCGACGGTCAGGGATATGACGTCCTTGCGGTCGCCGAGGAGGTCGAAGAATTTGCGTATGCCGGAGGGCTTTATTTCCTGCACCTTCCCCGAAAGTATCTTTGCGTAATCAAGCATGAATTATAGCGTCCCTCTCTCGTCTTTTTCGCAGGGTCCGTAGACGACGCCCTTGTCCTTGTATTTTCTGAGCACGAAATGCGTCGCGGTCGCCACTATGTACTCGAGCGGCGCGAGCTTTCCGGCGACGAAATAAGCGACTTCCTTCATTGTGCGTCCCTCGATGAAGACGGCGAGGTCGAAGCTGCCGCTCATCAGGTAGAGCGACTTGACCTCCGGGAAGTTGTAGATCTTCTCGGCGACCTTGTCGAAGCCGCGGTCGCGCTGGGGGGCGACCTTGAGCTCGATCAGCGCGGTGACGTACTCGCGGTCGGTCTTGTCCCAGTCGACGAGGGTCTTGTAGCCGAGGATGACGCCGTCCTTCTCGTAGAGGGACAGCTGGCGCTTTATGTCGCCGACGTCCTTGTCGAGCATGACGGCGAGCTGCTCCGGGGTCAGGCGGGCGTCGTTCTCGAGAAGAGTTAAGAATTCCATTTCGGTTTTTTTGTCGGATTTCATTGTGATTTCTCCTTTTTGGTGGGTTGGTTGGGGACGTTTGAGCGGGCGACCAATGGTCGCCCCTACGGGATTGTGCCTCGTCCCTATGTTGTTTGGTGATTTTGACGAAACGAGGGCGGCGTGAAATTTATCTCCCGGCGTTCCTCTTCGCGCGCTCCATTATCCGGTCGTACGACAGACCGAACTTCTCCGCGATGTCCCTCGCGTAGCTCTTTCCGTCCGGCTTGGCTCTCGTTATCTCGAAGCTGCGCTCTGAGCCGTGGATGCCCGCGACGAGCGTGTCTATCGGCACTCCGCCCATCGCCGCGCACTTTTTGTTTATCTCGTCGAGCTGACCCGACAGCTCGTGCAGGTGGGTCGAGAACAGGCACTTGCAGCCTATCATCGAGAAGCCCGTCAGCACCTCCGACGCGATGTAGGACGCCTCGTACGACCCCGTCGAGCTGAACGACTCGTCGAGAAGTATCAGGCTGTGGCTGTCAAGCGTGTCGAAGATTTTGTTGAGGCGGTCGCACTCTTCGCCGAGTCTTCCCTTCTCTATCGCGCCGTCGCCCTCGCTTCCGGTCGGGAAATGCGTGTAGATCGCCGTCACCGGGGAGATGACCGCGCTCGCCGCCGGAACCGGGAGCCCTAACTGGCAGAGCGCCTGAGCCTGCCCGACAGCGCAGGTGATGACCGACTTTCCGCCGCGGTTCGGTCCGGTCAGGACGTAGATCTTCGCCTTGTCGTCGAAATCTATGTCGTTCAGCACCATCTTCTGGTCGACCTTGAGCGCGACGCACGGATTATACAGCCCGAACGCCGTGAATCTGCGGTCGTCCATCGGCGCTATCTCCGGCGCGGCGAGGCTCATTCCGCGTGAGCGGAGCGCGAGCAGCAGATGCTGAGCCTTCGTCAGGAACTCTATCTCCGGCATGATTTTAAGCAGGAAGTCGGTGTTCGACAGCACATAGGACTGAACGAGCTGTCTCCACTGCCGCACGTCCGCCTTGAAGATGTCGTTCATCGCGTTGTTGAACGCGTTCGTGAAGGCTATCTTCGCGTTGTCGGTGTTCGAGCGGGTGTAGGGGACGAGAGGGGCTATACAGGTGTAGTCGTCGTCCTTGAAGTCCATTCTGAGTATCTTGTCGATGACCTTGCCGGACTTGAAGCTCTCCGCGTTCAGGCTGACCACTCCCGCGTCGACCGGGCGGAACTCGCCGTCGAGGTTGACGCCGATCGTTATCGACTTGACGTCGTGAACCTTCGAGGTCAGCTCGCCGAGCTTGCGGTTCAGGTCGCGGTAGTAGTCGCTCTCCGCGAGCTCGGTGACGGTGTCGGTCATCTTTCTGAAAGCGTCCGACTTCACGTTGCCCTTCACCGACTGGAAGCCCTTTGAGAGCTTCGAGACTATATCTATGTACAGCTCGATTTCGGTGATGCTGTAGAGGTAGTTCTTCGCGACCTCAGTCTCGGATTTTATACGGCGCAGCTCGACGATGTCGTTTAACAGCTTGAAGACGCTTTTGAGGGTGTCGACAATCGTCGGGTTCTCGAGCATATCGTTCAGAACCGCCTGACGGTACTCGATTGTCGCCTTGTCGGTCGTGAAATAGTCCGAGAGATTCGAGCTCTTGAGGTCGATTAAGAAGTCGAGCCCGAGCTCCGAGATCACCTCGTCGGAGATGTTTACTTTTTCTCCCGCCGGTTCCTCGCCGTTCGGGTACAGGAGACTGAAGGTTGAGTCTAACATTTTGGATTCCTTTTTGAATTGTGTATTTTGACGAATAAAATTGTTTGATGGTTGGTAAGGATGAAGGTTCGCGGTTTGCCTTCGGAGCGGGGGGCCAAATGTGGGCCCGACAAATTTTTGGCGCCCGGTTTTTTTTTTTTTTTGTGAAAGGAGCCACACCGCGGGGGGGCCCGTG
>URCP01000124.1 GCA_900546315.1 uncultured Eubacteriales bacterium | reverse complement strand
AGTCGATAACGCGGGCAAGCTGACCCTTGTCGCTCCGGCAAACTTGCAGAGAAGCGCATTCAGCGATCATCTGAATGCATTCTTAAAGGATGTACTGGCACATCCGTACACAACAGCAAATCCGTATGTGGCAACGAAAGTCGTAACAATCAAGGCAACCAACGGCGAGGGAGACCTTGCAGATGAAACACCGGTTACCATCCGCGTGAAGTACGTCAATAACACCTCCTCCTACAGCGGAGGCGGCGGACACTCCGGCGGTGGCGGAGGCGGAGGCGGCGGTGGTGGAGGTAAAGGCAAAGGAAAAGGAAAAGAATCGCTTTTGTAACCTTAACGCAAAAAGCGGCACATACCCTATTAAAGAAAGGCATGGTAAGAACAATGGAAGACAAACTCAAGGAAATAGCTCTCCGTATCAGAGAGCTCAGGCAGATCACCGGTCTCACCCCCGCCGAGATGGCAGAGAAAACCGGCGTTGACGAAAATGAATACGAGCTGCTCGAGCTCGGTCTCAGCGATTTCTCGTTCACCTTCATCTATAAGTGCGCACAAGTCTTCGGCGTCGACGTCACCGATATCCTCAAGGGCTCCAGCCCGACTCTGTCCTCCTTCTCTATAAACAAGAAAGGCGACGGACTGCCGATTCTCCGCCGCAAGGGCTTCAACTACCTGAACCTCGCGCCCCTCTTCAAGAACAAGGTCGCCGAGCCGTTCGTCGTCACCGCGAAGTTCGATCCCGCCGAGCACGAGAGACCAATAAAGCTCAGCACCCACGAGGGTCAGGAGTTCGACTACATCCTGAAGGGTAAACTGAAAGTCCAGATCGACGACCATGTCGAGGTCATCGGCGAGGGCGACTCCATCTACTACAACTCCGGAACACCGCACGGAATGATCGCCTGCGAGGGCGGCTGTGAGTTCATCGCCGTCGTCATCAACGCGCAGGGCAAGGCGTACGAGTACCACGCGCCGTCGATGGAAAAGAAGCCGAGCGTCTACTCCGACGCGAAGAGCGGCGCCGTCTGGGAGAACTTCATCGACACCTCGCTCGACGAGAACGGAGTGCTGAAAGAAATCCATTTCCACAACGAGGACAAGTTCAACTTCGCGTTTGACGTCGTCGACGCGCTCGCCGAGAAGTGTCCGGACAAGCTCGCCATGCTCCATCTCGACGCCGAGAAGCACGAGAGACGCTTCACGTTCAGGGATATGTCGAGATATTCGTCGATGACCGCGAACTACTTCAAGTCGCTCGGAATCGGCAAGGGCGACCGCGTCATGGTCGTTCTCAAGCGTCATTACCACTTCTGGTTCACGATTCTCGCGCTCCACAAACTCGGCGCGATCATCATCCCGGCGACAAACCTGCTCGTCGAGCACGATTTCGAGTACCGCTTCAACGCGGCGGGCGTCAAAGCTATAGTCTGCTCCGCCGACGGGGATATCGCGCATCAGGTCGACCTCGCGGCTCCGCGCTGTGAGACGCTCAAGACGAAGATCCTCGCCTGCCAGAACACCGAGAAGCACATCGACGGCTGGCATGACTTCAACTCCGAGTTCAAGGACTTCCCGGACGTCTACAAGCGCACCGCGTCCTCCGCTTGCGGCGACGACCCGATGCTGATGTTCTTCACCTCCGGAACTACCGGATACCCGAAGATCGCGGCTCACAGCCACAAGTACGCGCTCGGTCACTTCATCACCGCGAAGTACTGGCACAACGTCGACCCGGACGGCATCCACTTCACGATCTCCGACACCGGCTGGGGCAAGGCGCTCTGGGGCAAGCTGTACGGTCAGTGGCTCTGCGAGGCGGCTGTCTTCACCTATGACTTCAACAAGTTCGACGCGCACGATATCCTGCCGCTCTTCGCGAAGTACAATATCACGACCTTCTGCGCTCCGCCTACGATGTACCGCTTCTTCATCAAGGAGGATCTGTCGAAGTACGACCTGTCATCTATCAAGTACGCGACGGTCGCGGGCGAGGCTCTGAACCCCGAGGTTTATCAGCAGTTCCTGAACGCTACAGGTGTCAAGCTGATGGAAGGATTCGGTCAGACCGAGACTACCCTTTCGATTGCGAACCTTGTCGGCATGACCCCGAAGCCGGGCTCTATGGGCAAGCCTTCTCCGCTCTATCACGTCGAGATCCTGAATCCGGAAGGAAAGCCGGTCGCGGTCGGCGAGACGGGCGAGATCTGCATCGACACGCGCGATCATGTTCCGTGCGGACTCTTCCTCGGCTATTACCGCAACGAGGAGAAGACCAAGGAAGCATGGCACGACGGCTGGTACCACACCGGCGACACCGCCTGGAAGGATGAGGACGGCTACTTCTGGTACGTCGGACGCATCGACGACCTCATCAAGTCGAGCGGATACCGTATCGGGCCGTTCGAGATCGAGTCGGTCATCATGGAGCTCCCGTATGTCCTCGAGTGCGCGGTCACAGCGGCTCCGGACCCGATCCGCGGACAGGTTGTCAAGGCGACGATCGTCCTCGTCAAGGGCAAGGAGAAGTCGGACGAGCTGAAGAAGGAAATCCAGAACTACGTCAAGACCCACACCGCGCCTTACAAGTACCCGAGAATCGTCGAGTTCATGGACGAGCTCCCGAAGACGATAAGCGGCAAGATCAGACGCGTGGAACTCAGAAACAACGACAACAACAAGAAATAATAAACGCGGGGGAAGTCCGGAAAACGGGCTTCCCCTGACGGCGTTATGCCAATATAAAACCACATCCCATCGCACAATCTGCCGGCTTGTACCACGCTTGTAGGGGACGACATCGCTGCGGCGACGGTCGCCCGTTCTGACACATCGTTCAACCCACATTTCTATCCACTCATGAAAGGAATCAACTATGCCTGAAAAAATCAAATGGAAAGGCGGCGCCCTTCTCTCCCCTCTCCCGGCGGTCATGGTGACCTGCGGAACCCTCGAAAAGCCGAACATCATAACGATCGGCTGGACGGGAATTCTCTGCACGAACCCGCCGAAGACCTACATCTCGGTGAGACCCGAGAGATACTCGTACGAGATCATAAAGAATACCGGGAAGTTTGTCATAAACCTGACGACGGCGGCGCTCGCGAGGGCCTGTGACTTCTGCGGCGTGCGCTCCGGAAGGGACACCGACAAATTCGCGGAGAGCGCGAAGCTCTATCCGGGCGGACTGCACGCGGTTCCGGCTCTCGGGCTTGAGGACACGCCGATGCTCGCGGAGAGCCCGGTGTCGATAGAGTGCCGCGTATCGTCGATCGTGCCGTTCGAGGACGTGACGATGCCCGACGGAACAAAGAAGCGCGCGACGCACGAGATGTTCATAGCGGACATTGTCTCGGTAGCGGTTGACCCGTCGCTTGTAGACGAGAAGGGCGCGCTGCGCCTCGAGAGAGCGGGTCTCGCCGCCTACGCGCACGGGGACTATTTCGCGCTCGGAAAGAAGATCGGCGACTTCGGCTTCTCGGTGAGAAAGAAACGCCCGCAGAAAAACGGACGCACGAAAAAAGACACCATTCCGGCGAAAGACGTGAATTTCAAAAAGAACCCGCGCCCGCCGAAAAGCAAAACAAAATAAAGAAACCCGCGCGGCAGACAATACCGCGCGGTATTTTTCATATAACGTCGACGACGGTCAGAACGCCGTCCGAAACGACGAATTTTATCTCGATGTCCGAAAACCTCATCCCGTAAACCCTCTCCGGGTCGTCCTGAACGGCGGGGCGCGGGTCCTCGGCGAGAAGATCTTTCAGTCCTTCCCTCTTCCCTGGCTCAACTCGTGATAACAGCTCTTCCGGGAACACGACCTTCAGCTTCTTCCCGAATTTCTCCGCCGCGAAGCCGCCGGACGCCTCGGGGTGCGCGTCGGCGTAGGGAACGTAGGGCTTTATGTCGATAATCGGCGTGCCGTCCATCAGGTCGGCTCCGGAGACGATGAGCACATCTCCTTCGTTTTCGGTGTGCTCCACCCGCTCGAGCTTCACCGACGAGAGACCGATATTGTTCGGTCTGAACGGCGAGCGGGTCGCGAAGACGCCTACCCTCTCGTTCCCGCCGAGCCGCGGAGGACGCACCGTCGGAGACCAGCCCGGGCGCACAGCCTCAGAAAATATCCAGAGTATCCAGAGATGCGACCACCCCTCGATGCCGCGAAGCGCGTTCGGGTCGCGGAACTCCGGCTCGAAGACTATGCGCGAGGCGAGGGATGTCAGCCCGCTCTGGCGCGGTATGCCGAACTTGTCCGGGAAATCGCTCTCCATCCGCGCGATAACGCGAAGGGGCGGGAGGTCTTTTTCTTCCATAATACTTCAGTCATCCTTTCATCTTGTCCCGGTATCCGGTCGGACTGATACCCTCGTGCCGCGCGAAAAACCGTGAGAACTGCGCCGGATCCGGAAACCCGACCGCCGACGCCACAAGCCCGACCGGTATGTCCGTCCCGGACAGCAGCCCGCGCGCCGCGCACATACGGCGCTCGTCAATATATCTCTTCGGCGGCACCCCGAGATGCTTCATAAACAGGTTGTAGAGATACCTGTCGCAGATATGCAGGGCGTCCGCGGTCCCGGTCACAGTGCAGCCGGAAGCGAGGTTCGCCTCGATAAAGCTCTTCGCGGAGCGTATGACCGGATTCCCGGTGCCGTCGTCAGCCTCTCCGCGCACACTGCGCGCGTGAAGACCGAAGATTGCGTTCAGCGCCGACAGAGCCTCATACCGGTTCAGCACCGGAAGGTACCTCTTCAGCCTGTCATATATCCCGATCAGCTCATCTGTGAAGCCGAATCCGAATATTCCGTTCCTGTCCGGTTGTATGATCTTTCCGACAGTTTCCTCCCCGCCGTCGAACATGACCCAGTAATAGCGCCACGGCTCGTCGGCAGACGAGTGATACTCATGTATGACGCCGGGAGCTATATAGAACCCCTGCCCGGCGGAAACCGGCTGACCATCGAAATATCCCATTCCGGACGTGACATAGTGCAGTATCCCGTGCCGCCTCGGACATGGCCCCCAGTGCGCCATCGACGGGTCAGGCTCCATCCCGAAATTGACTGCCCTCAGCGGCGTCTCCTGCCCGGAGCCGGCGGAACAGTCGCCGTCGACCGCGAAAAATACGCTCATCTGCGCCTCCGTACGTATGATTTTGCAAAGTATCCGCACGCTTTTGCCATTGCGCCGCGAAGGATACAGTGGTATAATTATACCACAAACCCAATCCCGTGTCAAGCGTATGAAAGGAAGATGATTCAGAAAATGACAAAACAGATAGCGCACGCCGAGCCCTTCTCCGGTCCCGCCCGGCTGACGATGCCGGACATATACGGCGGCTCGCCGGACAAGCCGTTCATCTGGCGTATACCCGTACTCGGTGAGCGCCCGGTCAGCATACGGATCGACGGTCTGCCGGAAGGACTCACGATAAACGGAAATATCATATCCGGAGAGACACCTGTGACCGGCGACTTCCCGGTCGTTGTCACCGCCGCGAACCGTTTCGGCTCAGACAGGAAGACCGTGACGCTCAGCATCCGCCCGGACGGCTCGCTCAGGACGCCGCTTCTCGGCTTCACGACGTGGAACGCCTGCTTTGAGGACGTGACGGACAAGCTCGTTATCGGAATCGGAGAATATCTCGTCTCAAGCGGACTCGCGGAATACGGCTACAGCTATGTCAACGTCGATTCCTGCTGGCAGGGGCTGTACGACGAAGAGACCGGCGCCGTTATGCCGAATGGAAAGTTCCCGGACATGAAGGGGATGTACTCGTCCCTGCACGCGCTCGGGCTGAAGGGCGGGATCTACTCGAGCCCGTTCCGGGAGTGCTGGGGCTGCGCGGCGGCGGCGAACCTCGACATATTCCCCGGCTGCACAAAGGGAGAAAAGGACCCGCGCTTCCCGGACATCAACAACGGCATCGGAAAGGAGCGCCATGAAGCGCAAAACGTCGCCCACTGGTGCCGCCTCGGCGTGGATTACCTCAAATACGACTGGGCGCCGAGCGACAAGTACAACGCCGGTCTTATGAAGGCGGCGCTGAGGAACGCCTCCCGTGACATCTCCTTCTGCATGACGGTCAGCGCGTCTCCGGACGACTATGAGTTCCTGAACGAAAACTGCTGCTCATGGCGCGCGAACGAGGACACACGCGACGACTGGCAGAACCTCCTCCGCCGTATGGACACGGTCGACACATGGCGCGGGAAAACATCGCCCGGTCACTTCTACGATCTCGATATGCTCGCGATAGGCGTGACGCAGATAAACAAGGGGACGCGGCATCTCACCAACGACGAGGAGCTCTCCGCCTACACGTTCCACGCGTTCTTCCCGTCGCCCTTGCAGCTCAGCATGGCGCTCGACAAAATGACTGACTTCGAGCGCGACCTTGTCTCGAACGATGAGATCATCGCGGTGAATCAGGATTCTCTGTGCGACTACCCGTCCCCGGTCAGCGCTCCGGATGGCTTCCGCGTCTGGGAAAGAAAGCTCGCGAGCGGAGACACCGCAATCGCCGTGTTCAACCTGAGCGACAGCACCGCCGTGATATCTCTGCCGCTCGACAGGAAACACATGATCCGCGACCTCTGGACAAAAACCGACATCGGACGATCCGAAACCCTCAGCGTGACGCTCGACGCGCATTCCGCGGGTGTTTACAGTCTGTCATGACATAACAGCGCCGCCGTCAGATAACCGACGCGCGGCGCTGCTTTTTTATATCAGTCAATCAGCCCGAGCCGTCTGAACGCGTTCGCGATCCCGCCCTCTCCGATCGGTGTCGTCACGAAATCCGCCGCCTGTTTCAGCGTTTCCGACGCGTTTCCCATCGCCACGCCGGTTCCGCAGTACTTTATCATCTCGAGGTCGTTTCCGCCGTCGCCGATTCCTATCGAGTCATCTCTGTCCGCCCCGGCGTACTCAAGCAGCTTCGATATCCCGAGAGCCTTCGTCACCCCGGCGGGCATCACCTCGCCGCAGGTGTCGGGCAGATGCTTGTAGCTGTACGGGTCGAGCGCGAAACCGGAGAACAGCTTCCTCATCTCCGCGAACGGCTTCGCTCCGTAATAGACCGCCTTCTCGATACAGTCCATCTCCTCCGCCCTCGCGAACTCGACCTGACCGAACAGCGCGTCGCAGGCGTCCTTCCCGGCGCCGCTCCTCTCGAAGAAATCCCTCGCGGCGTCGAGCTCTTCCCTTGTCGTGACAAGATGCCCGTCGGTGTGGAACATCAGAGCCGCGCCGAGCGGACCGCAGACCCGCCTCAGCTCCCGTATCATATCTCCCGGGAAATAGTGCGTGAACACGGTCCTGCCGTCAAGCCTGACGTGCGCACCGGACGAGGTCACGAAACCGTCGAACGGGATCATATCGAGCAGCCATCCGTAAATCTGACTGTAAAATCTTCCGGTG
>URCP01000123.1 GCA_900546315.1 uncultured Eubacteriales bacterium | reverse complement strand
TATGATTGACGTGAGCGGGGTTTTGAGGTCGTGCGAGACGTTGGTTATAAGCTCGGTCTTCATCCGTTCGCTCTTCATTCTCTCGTCGACGGCTTTGGTCATTCCCTCTCCGACGCGGTCAAGCTCGTTTGCCTGACGCCTGAACTCGCCGACGAGGTATTTCTTGTCGGTCTTCGCGTCGAGGTGTCCGTCGGCGATACGGCTTATGTTCTTTCCGGTCTTCTTCACAGCGATCGCAACGTATAAGACTACGGGGAACAGGAAGAAATTCACCGCGAACCAGACAAAGAGGATTGTGCCGAAATCGGTTCTGTAGAGAGAACCCTCCATGAACACGAGCACAAGGAGCGAGGCAACCGCGTAAATCACAACCGTCCTCCACACAGACGGAATCGCCCGGAAGAGCGCCGCGAAACCGCGCCCGATCGCCCGGAGAATGTGCCAGATGAGCCTCAGAATACGATAAATGAGCGTGTTTTTCCACCATTTCCCGAGCTTTATCCTGACCGCGAAGCTCATCATCCACCCGAGGACGAGCATGAACCCGACGATAACCGCCGCCGCCGTGAGAACCGCAATCAACCAGCCGGAGTTCGAGTAGCAGTACTCAATAATGAATCCGATCATCAGCATGACAGCCGAAGCGACAGCGGCGGTCAGAATGTCGAACGGGACAGCGGTTCCCCACCCGGCGCGGGGTTTATTTTCGCCCTTGTGCCGTCCTGAGCTTACAAGGAGGAAGACCACCGTCACGACAAGGAGTATCGCCGAAATGATGACTATCGGGTAGACCGCGTATCTCAGCGAGCAGGCGAGATGAACGAGGTTCGCGAGCTGGCTGAACGTGTCGCCCGCGGTAAAATCCTTCGCGAGGTAGACTTCAACACTGTACCAGTTGCCCGGATAGCCGACCGTCGTCTCGAAGCAGTAACCGTATGCCGACGGGTTCCTGTAGAGCGTCGTCCCGGCGACGTCGGAGTAGCTGTAGAGCAGTTCGCCGGCGGCGTCGCTTATGGAAACGCCGATTATGTTCGTGCTCTTCATGACACGGCGCATCTCGCTGACGCCGTATCTGTAGTTTGATTCGTCCTCTTCGTTTTTGAGGTACGAGTCGTATATCCTTCCGAACTCGTACTGATAGCTCGTGACCGCGCTCCCGAGCACCGACTCGACCGCCTGCTCCTCCGGGACAGTATAGAAATCGTTCTCGAGCATGAGATACGCGCCGAGACAGCCGCCCACCGTGATGACGAACAGTATCACCGCGAGGATGAACGCCCCGACCTTCGCGGCGAGGTTTCCGGTGAAGCCATAGGTTTTCGTTGTTTCTTCCATGTTGTTTTCCTTTCACATAATCCACCCGTGCCGCGCTTCTCCGGATGAAGTCCGTGAAACGCTACGGTTTGAGTCTGTAGCCCTGTCCCCACACGACCGTTATATACCGCGGTTCGGCGGGGTTTATCTCGATTTTCTCTCTGAGATGCCGTATGTGCACCGCGACCGTGTTCTCGCTCCCGAGTGGGGAGTCGTGCCAGACCTCGCGGTAGATGTCGCGCGGGGAGAAGACCTTTCCCGGGTTCTTCATGAACAGCCTCAGGATATCGAACTCTGTCGGCGTCAGGTTAACCTTCTCGCCGTCGACCATGACGCGCTTCTCGCGGTCGTCGAGCTCTATCCCGCCGGTTTTCAGCGTCTCGTCGTCTCTCCTGACATTTCCGCCGAGCTGGAGGTAGCGCCTCAGGCAGGAGCGGACGCGGGCTATCACCTCCGCGGGGTTGAACGGCTTTGTCACATAGTCGTCGGCGCCGACGTTGAGACCGAGAATCTTGTCGCTGTCCTCGCTCTTCGCGGTCAGCAGGATGACCGGGACGTTGCTCTTTTCGCGGATCTTCACCATAGCCGATATGCCGTCCATCACCGGCATCATGATGTCCATCAGGATCAGGTGGATTTCCTCACGCTCAAGGATATCGAGCGCTTCCCTTCCGTTTCCCGCGGTGAAGATTTTCATGTCCGGACTTGTGAGATAGATTTTCAGAGCGCTGACGATGTCCGGCTCGTCGTCGCAGATAAGAATGCTGTACATTTCCGCCTCCTTGTGATATAATTATATCATAAACGCGATTAAGAAAAAAGATGTGAAAGGATTAAGATTTTCTTAAATAAGCGGGAGCATTGCCCCCGCTCAGAATATTCAGAACTCCACGGTCGCCATGACCGGATAATGGTCGGACAGCCACAGCCCGTCCTCCCGCCTGTCACGAACTGCCTCGCACGAGATACACTTAACGCTCCTGTCAGCGAAGATGTAGTCTATCTTTATCGGCTCGCAGCGCCCGTAATCGTGGAAGGTTCCTCCGACATCCGCGGAGATGTCGACAAGCTCCCCGCCCTTGTAGTTCGTCACTGTCGTTATGCAGAGATCGTCCGGCTCCGCGTTGAAGTCGCCGGTCACTATCGCGGGCATCGATGAGAGAAGGTTGTTCTCGTCGAGCTTCTGTAGCATCTGGTTCGACGCCAGGACTCTCGCCACCTTTCCGACGTGATCCGTGTGCATATTATAGACGCGGAACGGAGCCCCATCCTTCGGCTTCAGCGTCAGCACGGTACAGACGCGCGGACAGCCGCTCTGGTCGCCCGTATAGCGAGAACCGGGTGTGTGCGGCGTCGCCGACAGCCAGAAGGTCTCAAGGTCGCAGAGCGTGAACCTCTCCTTCAGGAACGCGACACAGACCGCCTCGTCCCCTCTGTCCCTGCCTCTTCCGCCGCCGACTATATAATAGTCCGGAAGGTCGGCTATAAGGCGCTCATACATCACCGGCTGAACCTCCTGCATTCCGATAACGTCCGGCTTTATCGCGTCGAGGCGCTCCTTTATATACGGCGCGCGGAGGAAAAACTGGTTGTCGCCGTCATTTGTGGTCTGGGTGCGCATATTGAATGTCATTATTTTACAGATCTGCATTTTCGTGATTCCTTTCCTGATCAATGATTATTTCGGACAGCGGGCGCTTCGGGACATAGTGGATTCCGTTCTCGCGGTAGTACTTTGTGCTTCCCTTCGCCTCAACGATCTCACGTCTCTCGTCCGGTTTTCCGATGCCTATGACGAGCTGGGGAAGAATGTTTTCCGGGAGACCGAGTACCTTCGCCGTGTCCTCAGCCCTGAAGGCGCCTATCATGCAGGACGCGAGACCCTTCTCGTGAACCGCCAGAGATATCGCCATCGCGCATATCCCGACGTCCCGCTGGAACTTCGACGGGTCGCCGAACTTCTCTTTGTCTATGCAGATAACGATGAACGCGGTCGGTCTGTGTCCCTCAGGCGGCAGGTGAAGCTCCGGGAGAGCGCCTCCCCATTTCGTCGTCGGCTGAACCGCCTTAACCTCCTCCGGCTTGTAAACGAGCCTGTACGAGAGCGGCTGAATGTTCGCCGTCGATGGCGTCAGCCTCGCGCACTCCACAAACGACACAAGCTCATCCTTTGTTACCTTCCGGCTCTCGTCGAATGTACGGCAGGTGCGGTTGTCTGTCAGAATATCCTTCAGCATTTCGTTTCCTTTCCTGAAAGTCCGCGGCTCTACCGATGTTTCCGATAAAGCCGCGCATAATACTATTTACTTGACAAGATCAAGCTTCTTAAAAGCCTCGAGGTAGTGCTTTCCAATGAATCTCGCGCCCTTCTCGGTCGGATGAACGCCGTCGGCGCAGAAGGACGTCGGCTCGTCACCAACGCAAGCCGCCGCGAAAAGACCGTCAAGCGGGATGAAAACATCGGCGTACTCCCGCGCGAGCTTTCTCGTTATCTGGATCTTCGGGTCGAGGTCGACGTGGAAGAACTCCTTGTCCGGAACCGGGATGAGGAACTGCTCGAGTATGATGATCTTCGCGCTCGTCTCCTTCTTTATCCTCTCGAGTATCCCGCGGTAGCACTCCTCGAAGTACTCGTGCGGCATCCAGTTCTTCTCAGCCGCGCGGTGCCACGTGTCGTTGATTCCGATGAGAATCGAGATGACGTCCGGCTGAATCTCTATCGCGTCCTTCGTCCAGCGGTCGCGCAGGTTCTCCGCGCGGTTGCCGGAGATGCCGAGGTCGATGAACTCGAACTCTTCGTTCGGGAACGCGTTCTTTATCTCCTCGGCGCTGTAGAGCGGATAGCCGTGTCCGAGGTTGTGGATGTCGTTGTAATCGCGTCCGGCATCGGTGATGCTGTCGCCCTGAAACAGAATCTTCATGGTGTTTTCTCCTTGAAATCAAATATCAGTCGAGGACTTTCCCCTCGCTGTCACAAAAAACGGTCTTTATCCCGTCCTTGTCAAAAATGAATCCCGAGCCGGCAAAATAGTCATGCCCTTCCCGCTTCGGGAGCGATCCGGTGACGACCGCGCAGGGGCTTCTGAATCTCTCTCTCTCGTCCCCCGGCTCCGCGGTGTAAAGCTCGTGCATATGACCGGTTATCATCAGCTCCGGTCTGAAACTCTCGGCGAGCGTCTTTGCCCATCCGGAATATATCTCCGGCTCAATGTCGAAAATGCCGCCGATCTTCCATGTGAACGGAACGTGGCAAATCACGACGCGGTGCGCCGCTCCCTCGCCGAAGCCGCCGTCGAGCGTCTTTTCGAGCCATCTTGTCTCGCGGAGCCTGAAACCGTGGCAGGCGACGGTGTGCCCGTACTCGGCGTGGTCGTCGGTCTTGTCCTCTCCGCAGTCAAGCACTATCCCGGCTATGTCACCAAGCGTGAAGTCATAGAATGTGCTGCCGTTCATCACAGGAGTGTGCTCGGCGAAGTTCTCGGCAAAGAAGCCGCGCAGGTCATGATTTCCCCGCGAGAAGATCACCGGCTTCGTCCCTCCGGTCAGGGCGTCGCATATCACATATATATTATGGAAGTTCTCGATGCGCCCGCTGTGGTCGATCACGTCGCCGTTCAGGATGAGGAAGTCGATATCGCCGAACTTCTTCTCAAACTCGCGGCAGGCGGCTATCGGCGCGTCGGTCATGTTGTGCGCGTCGGCTATCTGGAACGCGATGGCTTTACCTTTTCTCACCGGGTGGAAATCGAAGTCCTCGCGCACGACGTCCTCGGTCTCCGCGAAATACGGCTTGCGGTCGATTATCTTTCTGTAGCAGACCGAATATTTTCCCGCTCTGTCAAGCGCTTCCATCGGTACTGTCATCCTGTGCGTCGTGACGGACGAGCGGACAATGCCGTTCGATTCGTCGAAATACTCATCTCCGTCAACCTCAACCCACATGAGCGCGGGCGCGGTCACCTCAACCATTATCTGGTAATCCTCTCCGACCGCGAATACGGCGGGAGCTGTTCTTGTCAGTCTTTCCATTTATATGTAATCCTTTGTTATACAGGCGCGAAACGGCGTCTTTTTTCTCTCACGCCTATTATACTACATTCCGACGGAAAAAGCAAGTCATTTGAGGAAATTTTCCGGACACATTATTTCGCTCACGTTATAAATGTCCTTTCCTCTCCTCAGCGCGTAGTCGTAAGCCAGCGCCGTGCCGCTCTTTCGTTTATTTCCGGCGCGGTCGGCGACCGTGTTTTCGCCGCGGTAATAGAAGATGCAGCTGTCCGCCCAGTCTATCATTATCCGGTTGCGCTCGACATATCTCGCTCTCCCGGCGCTCCGCAGCTCCTCCGGAAAGAAGGTGTCGTCATAGCTTTGAAGCAGGTATTCCCGGTATTCCTCGCTGATGTCCGGGTACTCCGCGCGCACATAAACCCTCCGCGTCTCGGGATACTTCTCAACAAGCTCAGCCGCGACCGACAAGCAGACCCGATCAAACCCGCTCCCGCTCCCGAACAGGATATCAACGGCATGATGACTCTTCAGGATATTCTCAAGCACAATCCGGATCGCGCCGCGGAGCTCCGGGGTGTCGTCAACGTCGCGGTGACCTATTATGGTGGTGGTGTACATAATCATGCATCCTTTCAAATTATATAATTCTTTGCTGTGTTTATTGTGGCATCCTGACCCCACATATCAATTTTACCACTTGCATCGTAAATTTGCAATACATATTTACGATTTTATCATAAATATTTTGCCTCGCTTTATTGTACAATGTTCTATGAGGTGAGCGTTTATGATTGATGAGAAGTTCTTTTCCGAAAGGATGACTAAACTGAGGATCCAAAAAGGCGTATCCGAATACAAAATGAGCCTCGACATGGGGCACAGCGGCAGCTACATCAACTCGATAGCGTCCGGCAAGGCTATGCCGTCTATGGGCGAGTTCCTCTATATGTGCGAGTACTTCGGCATAACACCCGCCGAGTTCTTCGATGAGAAAATCGATGCGCCGATCCGGATCGCCGGGATTAACGAAATTCTGCGGGAACTCGATGAGAGTGACCTAGACCTGATTCTCACAACAGCGAAAAGGCTTGCGAAAAAATGAAACACCTGAACGAGATAATCCGTGACCTCAGGGAAGACCATGACCTGAAACAATCAGATATCGCCGGCGTACTCGGGACGTCTCAGCAGTACTATTCAAAATACGAAGCTGGTACGTACGAGCTTCCCGTGCGTTTTCTTATAAAGCTCGCCGATTACTACGGCGTTTCCGCCGACTACCTGCTCGGAAGAACAGAGTGCCCTCACGGCACTGATGACAGGAACGCGCTGATCACACCGGGGTATCCGGCGGATAAATTGGTCGCGGACGTAATGTCCCTGCCCCCGGACGCGCGGGAGGATGTGCGGAAATATATCGCTCTACAGAGGAAGGCGGCGCAAAAACAGAATGATCGACGATAATTTCATCCGCGACCGCATAACCGAATTACGTATGCAGAAAAACGTATCCGAATACAAAATGAGCCTCGATATGGGGCACAGTACAAGCTATATCCGCTCAATAACATCCGGCAAGGCGCTCCCGTCGATGGGCGAATTCCTCTATATGTGCGAGTACTTCGGCATAACCCCGGCTGAGTTCTTCGATGAGAACATCCCCGCGCCATTACAGCTGAACGAACTCGACACTCTCGCGGGACAGCTCCCCGCCGAGGATATCGACGCGCTTATCGCGGTCGCGAAACGGCTCGTCAGAAAACAGAAATAATTTCTGATTATCGTCTTATTTCAAAAATATTTTTTCGCCGTTTTGCCTTAACCAAACTTTTTTCTCTCTCGTTTATTTTCCTTTATTTTGTCATATCAAAATTGGTGCAAAACGACTATTGACAAAAGCTTTTCCGAGTGGTATAATATTTACACGATAAAGGCTGTGACGAAGACGGTCGGAAAACTCACGCTTCAGAGAGCCGGTGGACGCTGTGAACCGGTGCTGAGAATTCCATTTTGACCAATCGCTTCCGAGCTTGGAGTTGAACGGCGAGAGCCTATTAGACCGCCACGTGCCGCCGCGTAAAGGCGAAGGGCTTGTTTGAGCCTGTTAAGTGGGTCAGAATAACCTCTGGCCAATTTGAGTGGTACCGCGGAATATTATTCCGTCTCAAAGAAACTGACGAGAGTCGGTCTTTGGGGCGGTTTTTTGTACCGTCAGAGTCTTTCGGACATCGGGGAATCAGGCGCGCCGGCGACAGAAACGGCGGCAAAG
>URCP01000122.1 GCA_900546315.1 uncultured Eubacteriales bacterium | reverse complement strand
CCCCAAACCCCCGCTCACTCCACCAATATCGCCACCGCGGCCCTTAATGGTTTTTTTCGGGGGGGGGGGCAACCCTTTTCTAAAAACGGGTCCCCCCCCCCGCCCCCCTCCTTCCTAATAGCTTTATACGGGCAGGCTTTTTATGGGTCTGCTTTTTTCTTGACAATACACTTTTTTTGTGATATAATAATTGTATGAAAGTTTCAGGAAAAGAGGGGGTGCAGGGGGAGGAAAACCCCTTTTCAAAGGGGTTTTCCTCCCCCTGCAAGCAAACAAATGGTACTGATCGCCATGAGCGGCGGAGTCGACAGTTCTGTCGCGGCATATCTTGTAAAAAAGAGCGGAGAGGACGCTGTCGGCGCTACGCTGAAATTATTTTCGAATGATGATATCCAGCTCGACCGGACGAAGACCTGCTGTTCTCTGTCTGACGTTGAGGACGCGCGGAGCGTGGCTCTGCGGCTCGGGATACCGTATTATGTATTTAACTTCGGGGAGAATTTCAGGGAGCAGGTTATAGGGCGTTTTATTGACACTTATGAGCGCGGAGGGACTCCGAATCCGTGCATTGACTGCAACAGGTTCATTAAATTCAGGCAGCTGCTTGACAGGGCGGAGCTGATGGGTTGTTCGCATATCGCGACAGGACATTACGCGCGATGCGGGTATGACGAGGCGTCGGGGCGCTGGCGGCTGCTCAGGTCGGCGGATCCGGATAAGGATCAGACTTATGTGCTCTGGGCGCTGACTCAGGAGCAGTTATCGCACACATTGTTCCCGCTTGGCGGGCTGAATAAGTCCGAGGTCCGCGCCATCGCCGCGGAGCAGGGATTTCTGAACGCGGATAAGCCGGACAGTCAGGATATATGCTTTGTCCCGGACGGTGACTACGCGAAGTTCATTGAAGGGTACACCGGGAAGAAATCGCTCCCCGGCAAATTCGTCGACACCTCCGGCAATGTGCTCGGTCAGCACAAAGGAATTATTCATTATACGCTCGGCCAGCGCAAGCGGCTCGGGATATCGCTCGGGCACCGCGCCTGCGTGACAGCTATTGATCCGGAGAGTAACACAGTGACGCTCGGGGACGAGCCGGATCTCTACACCTCCAGACTCGTCGCTCATGATATAAACCTTATCGCGTATCCGGAGATAACCGCGCCGATGCGGGTCGAGGCGAAGACAAGATACCGGCACAAGGCGGCGCCGGCAACCCTCACTCAGACCGGACCGAACGAGCTGACTCTCGTTTTCGATGAGCCGCAGAGGGCGATAACCCGCGGGCAGTCGGTCGTCATCTATGAGGGAGACGTTGTTATCGGCGGCGGAATAATCGCCTGAGCGCAAAATTTCGCGGTAATTATCGAAAATTTTCAGTCGCCTACTTGAAAAATCCTTTCGGATTTGGTATAATATCTTTATGCTTAAAAAAGGGGTAAGGGCTATGCCGTTCTCACGTCTCACAGATATGGACGCCGCCCTCATCGACTTCGCGGGGAGCGCGGCATATCTGTGCCGGTCGATTGAGGGGTGATTCTCCCGCTTCCCGCAAAAATATTGTTATTCAGCGTTTTCCGCCGGATCTTACGGCGGGAGCGTTCCGTCCCTTTTACGGACAGAAAGGTTATATATAATGGGCGCACAACTCACAAAAAACGATAAAAGAACCTGCTATGTCGCCGAGCTCTCGGCAAAGGACATCGGCCGTCATGTATGCCTGATGGGCTGGGTACAGCGTCAGCGCGACCTCGGAAGCCTGATATTCGTCGACCTCAGAGACCGTTCCGGAATAATCCAGCTCGCGTTCGACGAGAACACCGACAAGGCGATTTTCGACGCCGCTTTCGCTCTCAGAAGCGAATACTCGATCTGCGCCAAGGGCACCGTCAGGGCACGCGGCGAGGGCGCCGTCAACAAGAATCTCGCGACCGGCGAGATAGAAGTCGCGGTTGACGAGCTGAAGGTCTTCTCCACTTCGCTGACTCCTCCGTTCGAGATCGTCGAGAAGAGCGACGTCAAGGCAGAGCTCAGACTGAAGCACCGCTATCTTGACCTCCGCCGCCCCGACCTCGCGTCTAATATCATCGCGAGAAGCAAAATAACGAAGATCGCCCGCGACTACTACGCCGAGAACGGCTTTATCGACATCGAGACACCGTGCCTCATCAAGCCGACGCCGGAGGGCGCGCGTGACTACCTCGTGCCGAGCCGCGTACATCACGGCAAGTTCTACGCTCTGCCGCAGTCTCCTCAGCTCTACAAGCAGCTTCTGATGCTCTCCGGGTTCGACAGATACTTCCAGATAGCGCGCTGCTTCCGTGACGAGGATCTCCGCGCCGACAGACAGCCGGAGTTCACCCAGATCGACCTCGAGATGTCCTACGTGACCGAGGACGACGTCATGGACATGAACGAAAAGTTCCTCGCCCGCCTCTTCAAGGAGTTCAAGGGCATCGACATACAGCTCCCGCTTCAGCGCATGACATGGCATGAGGCAATGGAGCGCTTCGGCTCGGACAAGCCCGACCTCCGTTTCGGCTTCGAGCTCCAGAATATCTCCGACACCGTTAAGGGCTGCGGCTTCAAGGTCTTCGCTGACGCAGTAGCGAACGGCGGCTCGGTCAGGGCAATCAACATCAAGGGTCAGGCGGCGAAGTTCTCCCGCAAGGAGATCGACGCTCTCACGACCTTCGTCAAGTCCTACAAGGCAAAGGGTCTCGCTTGGTACAAGAACCTGAACGGAGAGGTCTCGTCCTCCTTCGCGAAGTTCCTCACCGAGGATGAGATGAACGCCGTCATAAAGGCGCTGAACATCGAGACGAACGACCTCGTCTTCATTGTCGCCGACAAGAACAAAGTCGTCTTCGACTCGCTCGGAGCGCTCCGCTGCGAGATCGCGAAGAGACTCGGACTCGTCGATCCGTCGGACTACAAGCTGCTCTGGATCACCGAGTTCCCGCTCCTCGAGTACTCTGAGGAGGACGGACGCTTCTACGCCATGCACCATCCCTTCACGATGCCGATGGAGGAGGACCTCCGGTATGTCGACACCGATCCCGGAAAGATCCGCGCGAAGGCGTATGATATCGTCATCAACGGCTATGAGGCCGGCGGCGGATCGGTCAGAATCCACGACGGAGAGATCCAGTCGAAGATGTTCGATCTGCTCGGAATGAGCCATGAAGAGGCGAACGAAAAGTTCGGATTCCTCCTCGAGGCGTTCAAGTACGGTGTTCCGCCGCACGCCGGAATGGCTTTCGGTCTCGACAGACTCGTCATGCTCATGCTTGGTATCGACGACATCCGCGACGTCATCGCGTTCCCGAAGATTCAGAACGCCTCGGAGCTCATGACGAAGTGCCCGTCGAAGCCGGACGAAAAGGCTCTCGCGGAGCTCGGAATCGCCGTTGTCGACGAAGAAGCAGACGATCAGGGCTGATGCGGAACTTTTCCATGCCGCTTGCGTCTAAGCAGACAGATCGGTAACTGATACTCGTATTTTGGGGAAACGCTCAGTCAAGACCGGGCGTTCCCCTTTTTCTTATATGAAAAGGAAAAAGAAAGTATGGATATTTCAAAAAGAAACTCAGCACTCGATATCACCCGGATAGTCGCGCTTTTCAGCGTCGTTTCGGTCCACTTTTTTCTCAATACCGGGTTCTATAAATATACGGTCACCGGAAAGCGGATGCTTGTCATGACGATAATGCGCACCGCCTGCATGATCTGCGTACCGCTCTTTCTGACACTGACCGGATATCTGATGAGCCGCAAGACTCTGTCCAAAAAATATTACGGCGGGATCGTGAAGACGCTCGGAATATACCTGCTGGCGTCCGCCGCCTGCATCGTGTTCCGCGTTTTCTGGGCAAAGGCGGCGTTCCCGGGTGACCTCTTCTGGGGGATACTGAACTTCAAGACCGCGGCTTACGGATGGTATATCGAGATGTACATCGGACTGTTCCTGCTGATTCCGTTCCTGAACCTCATGTGGAACGGGCTGACGTCAAAGAAGCAGAAGCTCGCGCTTGTCGCGACCCTCATTGTCCTGACCTCGCTGCCGAGTATGCTCAACGCCTACAACTTCAGCGTCGCCGGATGGTGGAAGACGCCGGTCATCTCCGCCGAATACCGCGATATATTCCCGAAATGGTGGACAGGCATCTATCCGCTGACATATTATTTTGTCGGAGCATTCCTTCGTGAGTTCCCGCTGAAGCTGAAGGGGTGGCAGAAGCTTGCTCTCTGGGGCGGGTCGATACTCGTCTTCGGACTGTTCAACTTCTACCGCAGCCACGGCGGAATATTCGTCTGGGCGCAGTACAACGACTGGAAAGGACTGCCTAACCTCATCATGACCGTCTTCGCGTTCAGCTTCCTCTCGTCGATAAACACCGGGAAATACCCGAACGCCGTCAAGCGCGTACTCATGTATGTCTCCGACCTCTGCCTCGGCGCGTACCTCGTATCCTACATATTCGACAGGATGTATTACTCGGTGCTGAACTCACACGTGAAGGAGACTATATACAAGCTCGAATGGTTCCCTGTCATCGTGCCCTGCATATTCCTGAGCGCGCTCGCGCTGTCGGCGGTGCTGAATCTGATCTATTCCGGAATCGCCGCCGGATGCCGCGGTATCCTGAGACGCATCGACACATCCGAAAAAAATAACAGAATCTGATTTCTCTGCTGACTTTTTGCAATCAACACGGAAGTTTTCGCATTGACCTCACCATCGCGATATGATATAATAATGTCATAAAACAACGGAGGACAAATCAAATGCAAAAACACGCTGTCATACCGATCATCCTTATTTCAATGCTTTTTCTGATGTTTTCCTGCGGTCGGAAAAGCGAGGACGCGATTGTGAAACCGGACGGCACATCCGCTTTCACGGTAATACGCTCGGACGATGCATCAGTCTGTCCGCCGGAATTCGCCGTATCACTGAAAAACGCGATAATCGGGATAACTGGAGTGGACATCGGAATCAAGACCGACTTCGTGAGCGACAGAATCCCGGACTCCGCCGAGGGCGAATACGAGATAATCGTCGGAAAGACTTCAAGGGAAATAACCGCTGAGCTCGCCCCGCTCGCGCCGAGACTGAATGACTGGCTCATCGCGCGGCGCGGCGGGAAGATCGTCATCTACGGTCAGGACAAACTCGGCGACGCGACCGCGTATTTTCTCGAGCATTACGCGAGTGACGGCAACATATACGTCCCAGACGGCGAGACATATATCCACAAGGACGACGGATACATAGCCGATTCGATAACCATAGACGGGGCCGACCTTAAGGATTTCGTGATCCGCGCCGATAAGGAAAAAGAATCCGCGGCGCTCGCCCTCTCTGACCGGATCGCCGAAATATACGGCTACAGTCTCAAAGTCACAACCAGACCCGGAAATACGCAAGAGGGCAGACAGATCATCTTCACCTCCGGAGAAACGCCGGACCAGACTATCAGCCGGATATATGCCGACGACGGAAACCTGTATCTCGAGCCCGGAGCTCTCACGGTCGATAATGTCATAGCGGAGCTGCTCATAAAATATATAACCGGGAACATGAACGACAAAAAGCTTGAAATAACAGATACGCTCGATCTGAAGGAGGACACAATGGACAAGAGATATGTTATCGCCGACGCCGATTACCTCGCGTCGCTTGATGAAAAAGCGGAAAAGATGAAACAAAGTGTGCTCGGAACAGCGTCAGATTACACTGTCGGGGACGGCGGAAAGATATATTACTTCGCCGCAAACGGTGACGATTCGAACGACGGGCTCACCGAGAAAAACCCGTTTAAGACACTGTCAAAGCTGTCAGAGCTGCCGCTGAACAGCGGTGACATCGTGCTCTTCCGCCGCGGCGATACATTCAGGGGCAGCATAACCGCCGCGAAGGGCGTGACCTATTCCGCGTGGGGCAAGGGTGACAAACCGACGATCAGCGCGTCTAAGATGAACTACGCGTTGCCGGAGCTCTGGCAGGAGACCTCTTACGAGAACGTCTGGGTGTGTACGAAGACACTCGTGAACGTCGGCATCGTGACGCTCGATCATTCAGGGGAATACGGAAAGTATGATGAGCTTGTCGGCACACGCATGATCGCCGGGAAGGACGGCTTCGACGGCGCCGGAGACATGAAGAATGACCTCGAGGTCTGGAGTGACCTTGAAGCCAACCGGCTCTATTTCTACAGCGACAAGGGCAACCCCGGCGAACGGTTCAAATCGATAGAGATAGGTGAGCGCGGAAACGCGATATCGGTTAACGCGCCCGGAGTCACGGTCGACAATCTGCACATTACCCTTACCGGCTCGCACGGGGTCGGAGCGGGAACGACTAAGAACCTGACCGTGAGGAACTGCGTGTTCGACTGGCTCGGCGGCTCAATACTGACCGGGTTTGACGGTGCCAACGTGACCGGCTACGGCAACGCGGTCGAGGTCTACGGCGGCGTCGAAGGATACCGCGTTTACAACAACTGGATATATCAGATCTACGACACCGGAATAACCCATCAGTTCAGCTATGACGAGTCAATCGAGCGCAATATCATGGCTGATATCGAGTATAATGACAACCTTATCGAATACTGCTTCTGGTCGATCGAATACTACAATTCCACCGGCGGCGCGGGAACCTACCGCGAGACGCGGGATGTATATGTCCACGACAACTTCTGCCGTTTCGGCGGCGAGGGCTGGGGCTGCAAAGGACGCGAGAGCGGTGCCCCGATGTACTGCATCGCGTCGAAGCCAGACAAAACGGAAAACTATGTGACAGAGAACAACATCTTTGACAGATGCCTCGGATATCTCGTGAGCACATACGGCGAGAATATGGCCGGTATATATGTGTTCAGGTCAAACACATACGTACAGCCGAATGGCGCGAAATTCGCGAGAGTGACCGACGCCGACTGGATGTTTGACGGAGCCGCGGCGGACAGGATGGAAAAATATTTCGGGGAGGAATCACCGGTACTCGCGGTGATTGTTGAATAGTAAATATCCCCCGGCAAAGCCGGTGCTTTTCATAGACGGGCAAAGCCCTATTCTATCAGCTGCACCTAAAAGGCGTATATACGACTACCACACGCGAAAGGCAGTTTACCTGCCACCCGTAAACGGGTCGACGTCGTCGAACGTTAACTGGTTGATCAATTCGTCGAGCCTATTAAACTTTTTCTGAAAACCCCTGGAATCTGTGGTATAATAGAGTAAAAAAACACAGGAGAACCAAAATGGGAATACCAAGGAAATCACCGTCGATGACAGACGGCAAGAGAGAGATCATCTCGAGATTGATTATAGCGGTCCCCAGCTCCCAACCACGACTCAAAAAATCATCGTGAAAATGGAATTTGATGAGAATTCGAGAAAGCCGGAGGATCAGGAAGTGGAAAGAGGGGTTCGGGGAGGAAACCGAAACCTCAAGGGGTGGCTTTCTCATAGACTCTGAGTCTGAATACCGAACAGTGTAAATGGCAAAAATAACTCCAGAAATAAAAAAACAAGGAGAAAAAAGCCATGAGAGAAAGCAGCAACAAACTGACCGAGAAGGAAATGGAGCTTGCGCGG
>URCP01000121.1 GCA_900546315.1 uncultured Eubacteriales bacterium | reverse complement strand
AGCTGCGTCGCCTTCATCGGCTCAAAATCCGCCGCTTTCGCCTTATAGCATTGTGAGAAATCACTGAAAAATAGCAGCTCCGAGTTGTTGTCAACCGTACAGTCGACGAGGAGCTCGTCGCCCTCCTTGAGTTTGTGTTCGTCATTCTGACGAATCGACTGCGGCAGAATCTTCTTGAAATACCCCTCGCGCGTGAAAATTACGCGGACCGGGTAGCTCTCTTCGTCCTCAACGACGTCTTCTATCACTATGTCGTTTGGATCGAGCAGCTGGGTCATGCGCGGCTTGCCGAATTTCTTCTTGATTTCCTTGAGTTCGGCGGCAATATGTGATCTTATTTTGATGTCGTCGCCGATCTTGTCGCGAAGTTCGTCAATTTCACTACGGAGCGACTCGATTTCTTGAATTCTGTTAATGATATATTCACGATTCAGATTTCTCAGCTTAATTTCCGCGATATATTCCGCCTGAATCTGGTCGATCTGGAAGCCGTCCATCAGGTTCGGGACGACGTCGGACTCCTTTTCGGTCTCGCGGACGATGCGGATCGCTTTATCTATGTCGAGTAAAATCTTGCCGAGACCGAGCAGAAGGTGCAGTTTGTCCTGCTTTTTCTTCAGATCGAAGTTCAGCTCGCGGCGCACGCACTGCATACGGAATTTTATCCACTCGTTCAGAATCTCGATGACGCCCATCTGGCGCGGCGTTCCATCAATCAGTACGTTGAAATTACACGAAAATTCGTCCTGAAGTGGGGTCGACTTGTACAGCTTCGCCATTAACTTGTCCGGATCGACGCCGCGCCTGAGGTCGAGCGTCAGCTTGAAGCCGGAGAGGTCGATCTCGTCGCGGAAGTCGGTGATCTCCTTGAGCCGCCCCTCCTTGACGAGGTCGCCGATCTTTTTCATGATAAGTTCGATCGACGTAGAGTAAGGAATCTGCGTTATATCGATGCAATTGTCCTTCTTATCGTAACTATATCGTGAACGAAGTGTAACATTTCCGCGACCTGTCTCGTAAATTGCCTTCATTTTCTCGCGGTCGTAGACGAGGTACGCCCCTCCCGCGAAATCCGGAGCCTTGATGATGTCGGTCAGCTTGTCGACTGACGTGTTCGGGTTCCGGAGCAGCTGAATTGTGCCGTCACATATTTCCGAAAGATTAAAAGAACAGATATTTGTTGTCATTCCAACGGCGATTCCGAGGTTCGGAGAGACGAGCACGTTCGGAAACGTCGTCGGCAGGAGCAGCGGCTCCTTCATCGTCGCGTCGTAGTTGTCGACAAAATCGACCGAATCCTTGTCGATCCCCTTGAAGAGCTCGCCGGCGAACTGGTCGAGCTTTACTTCTGTATAACGCGAGGCGGCGTACGCCATGTCGCGGCTGTACTGTTTGCCAAAGCTTCCCTTCGAGTCGATGAACGGATGTAGCAGCGACTCGTTTCCGCGGGTCAGACGGACGAGCGTTTCATAGATCGCCGCGTCGCCGTGCGGGTTGAGCTTCATCGTTTGTCCGACAACATTCGCCGATTTGGTGCGGGAGCCGGTCAGGAGCCCCATTTTGTACATTGTATACAAAAGCTTTCGGTGTGACGGCTTGAACCCGTCGATCTCCGGGATGGAGCGCTCGCGGATGACGTACATCGCGTACGGCATGAAGTTCGTCCGGACCGTGTCAGTGATAGGTTGATCGGAAATTTCGGCGATTACGTCGCCGGAGATGTGTTCTGAGTCTTTGTCCTTCGATTTTCTGGGCATCTTATCATCCTTCTGTAAAAGATATTTATATTAAATGTGAATTATTTCGTAACCCGCGGCTTTTATGATGCGATTGTAGATCGCGAGACCGATTCCCTGCTTGTCCGGGAGCCGCGCGAAGACTATGTCGCAGCCGAGCTCGTCGACACTTCGCAGTCTGTCGAACAGGTTGTGCGCCTCGCTGCTGGCGTCGCTGCCGTAGCTTATCACTGACGCATCGGAATTTTCGAGCGTTTTTGCCTCGGATTCGGAGACAATCACGCCGACTTTTCGCGATTTCGCTTCATTATTTATATATTCAACGAATTTTTCGCGGTCGGAATCGATCAGAATGATCTTCGTATCCGGCGCGTAATGGCGATATTTCATTCCTGGAGCCAACGGTCTTTCACCCGCGGCGAGCTTTTCCGTGACAACTTTGTCGATTTTGACGGGGCAGATCTCACCGAGCATCTCCGCCGTGACCCCGCCGGGACGCAGGATTGTCAGACAATTTTCGCCTATGCTGACAATTGTCGACTCAAGTCCGATGCTGCATTCGCCGCCGTCGATTATCATGTCGATTCTGCCGTCCATGTCCTCAAGCACGTGCTTCGCGGTCGTCGGACTGGGCTTACCGGAGCGGTTCGCGCTCGGCGCGGCGACCGGAATTCCGGCGGCGTCGATCAGCGAGCGCGCGTTTTTGTCGGACGGAAAACGTATCGCGACCGTCTCGAGCCCGCCCGTCACCTCGTGCGGAATGCAGTCGCGTTTGGGCATAATGACGGTAAGCGCGCCGGGCAGAAACTTCTCTGCGAGCTTATAGTACACGTCGTTAGTTATACAGTACTTATCCGCGTCCTCAATATGTGCAATATGAACAATCAGTGGATTGTCCGACGGTCTTCCCTTCGCGGCGTAGATCTTTTTCGCCGCCTCCGGGTCGAGTGCGTTCGCGCCGAGTCCGTAGACCGTCTCAGTCGGAAAGGCAACGAGCCCGCCGTTCCGCAGGATCTCGCCGCCTTTCCGGAATATTTCGTTATTGTGCACAACATCATCTGTGAGAACGCAAAAATCAGTCTTCAATAATTTATTATCAGATAACATAAAATTCACATCTTGTCACTGTTCAATACTCTTCGCGAGTTTTGCCGCCGTGTCCGCGGTCGCGAGCGCAGTCAGCATTTCGTCTATGTCGCCGTTCAGGAAGTTTTCGAGCGAGTAGAGCGTCAGTCCTATGCGGTGATCTGTCACCCGGCTCTGCGGGTAATTGTAGGTCCGGATCCGCTCGCTGCGGTCGCCGGTGCCGACCTGACTGCGCCGTTCGGACGCGATTTTCTCGTCCTGCTCCGCCTGCGCCATGTCGTAGAGCTTCGTTTTCAGAAGCTTCATCGCTTTGTCGCGGTTTTTGTACTGCGAGCGTTCGTCCTGACATTCTACCACTATTCCGGTCGGCTTGTGAATCAGGCGGATCGCCGACTCGGTTTTGTTGACGTGCTGGCCGCCGGCGCCGCTCGATTTGCAGGTCTCGATGATCAGGTCCGCCGGGTTTATCTCGACCTCGACGTCCTCCGCCTCCGGAAGTACCGCTACAGTTGCAGTAGAAGTGTGAATTCGTCCCTGCGCCTCGGTCTCCGGCACGCGCTGAACGCGATGGACGCCCGACTCGTACTTGAGCCGCGAGTACGCGCCCTCGCCCTCGATCATGAACGTGACCTCCTTGAAGCCGCCGAGCTCGGTCTCGTTCAAGTTGATAATTTCGGTTTTATAGCCAACTTTGGCGGCATACATCGTATACATTCTGTACAAAACATACGCAAAAAGCGCCGCCTCTTCCCCTCCGGCGCCGCCGCGGATCTCGAAGATGACGTTCTTGTCGTCGTTTGGGTCGTGCGGGAGGAGCAGGATCTGGAGCTCATGCTCGACGTCCGGGAGCGCGTTTTTCGCTTCGGTCAGCTCGACCTCCGCCAGCTCCGTGAGCTCGGCGTCCCCACCGGCGAGGATTTCCTCCGCGTCGGCGATCTGCGACTTCAGCCGGACATATTCACGATATTTGTCGACTATCGGCGTGAGCCGCTTGTGCTCGCGCATTAGCTTCGCGAAACGCTCCGGATCCGCCGCTACCTCCGGCGTCGACAGATCCTCGGCAATTTTTTCGTAATTTTTCTCGGTCTCGCTTAGTTTTTCAAACATGAGAATCCTTTACAAATAAGTTACAAGTCATAGGACAATCTGTAATATCACGCCGATCAGCACCGACATAATATACAAAGTGCCCAAAATCGAGAAATTCTGCTTCATCGACCGGTTAACGCGGAAAAGCACAAGCATACCGACGCCCGCCCCCGCGGAAAGTCCCGCGGTCAGCGCGCCGAAGCTCAGACTTCCGGACATGAACAGCTGGGACAGCACAACGCTTGCCGCGCAGTTCGGTATCAACCCGATCAGAGCCGCGACAAAAGGCTGAACGACGCTGTTTGTCAGCAGGATTTTACCAAGATTTTCCTCTCCGATGAAATAAATAACGATATTCAGTAACAAAGAAGTTACAATTATGAAGACAAAAATCGAAAGCGTCCGCTTGAGCGCGTTTTTGAAGATCCCGCCGTCCGAGTCGCACTCGTCACAGTGATGGTGCTTGCCGCTCTCGTGGATGTGAACCGGCGGGTGATTGATGTGGATGCTCGCGTGATCGAGTTTCAGCAATTTGAACAAACCATTCACCGCGAAACCGGCGATGATCGCCCACAGAAACTTCACGCCGAGCAGCGGAAGCAGCCATTTTACGCTCCCGGAATTCGACGCGACAATCGGTATCGCCTCGTCGGACGTCGAAATAAAGACCGCAATAAGCGTTCCGGCAGTGATAAGCCGCTCCGAGTAGAGATTCGCCGCCGCGACTGAAAAACCGCACTGCGGAAAGAGCCCGAGAGCCGCCGCGCTGATTATCCCGAGACGGCTGTTCGCGAGCGCCGCGCGCATCTTGTCCGCCGCCCGATGCTCGATGATTTCGATGACGAGGTAGACCGCGAACAGGAACGGAAGCGTTTTCAGCGAGTCGAGGAGCGAGTCAAGTATAACTTCAGTCATTTTTCCCCTTTGCTATTTTGGGACGATAGTTTGCATTCCCCCACCCGGATGGGCGGAGGAATGCGGGTAGATTATCGTACGCTGAACGCGTAGATGGTCGTCGTGTCGTACTTTTCGCCGACCTTCAGCTCGGTCGTCGGGAAGTTCGGGTGGTTCGGCGAGTCGGGCGCGTGCTGGGTTTCGAGACAAATTGCGTGTCTCGGCTCCTGTTTTACGCCTTTTTTGAACGGAACGTCGCCGTCCATCATGTTCGCCGCGTAGATCTGGACGCCCGGCTGATCGGTGTAAACGTCCATGACCCTGCCCGACTTCGGCGAGTACAGCTCCGCGACCTTCTTCACGGTTCCGTCCGGTTTGAGATTAAAGTTGTGGTCGTAGCCGCCGCCGAACGCGATCTGCGGGTCGGACTTGTCGTTAATTCTCGCGCCGACCTTCTCGGGCTTTCTGAAATCGAACGGCGTGCCCTCGACCGGGTATTCCCTGCCGGTCGCGATGAGATTTTCGTCGATCTCGGTGATCGAGTCGGCGTCGACAGTCAGAATCTCATCCAGAATGTCGCCGGAATCGAAGCCGTCGAGGTTGAAATACGAGTGGTTCGTCATATTGACGATGGTGTTCTTGTCGGTGACAGCCTCATAGTGAATCTTCAGCTCGTTTTTATCGGTCAGCGTGTAGGTGACGGTGACGTCGAGCTTTCCCGGGTAATTTTCATCTCCGTCGGGGCTGGTCATCTTCAGGATAAGTCCGCTCTCGTCAGCCTTTTCAAACGGCGTCACGTCCCAGATCTTCTGGTTGAAACCGACATTTCCGCCATGAAGATGGTTGGAAATACCGCTGTTTTGTGCAAGCTGATAGGTTACGCCGTCGAGCGTGAAGCGGCCGTTCGCGATGCGGTTGCCATATCGTCCGATCAGCGAGCCGTGATAGCCGCCGCCGTTCAGATAATCGTCAACCGAATCGAAGCCGCAGACGACGTCCGCCAGCTTCCCGTCGCGGTCGGGCATATTGATCTGCTGTAAAATTCCGCCCATCGACAGCACGCGGATGCTCGCGCCGTTCTTATTTTCGACCGTGTAAGCGTAAACTTCGCAGCCGCAGGGCTTCTTTCCGAATAATTCCTTTGTTATCATGCCGAAATCCTCTTTGAAATGTAAAAATATTGTAGCGAAACTATTACTTCGCGTCGTAGCCGTTCGGATTCAGCTCCTGCCAGTGAGCGGAATCGCGGCACATATCCTCGATGCCGAACTTTGCCTCCCAGCCGAGAACCTCGCGCGCCTTGGTCGGATCCGCGTAGCACTCGTCGATGTCGCCGGGGCGGCGGGGAGCGATCTTGTAGTTGATCTTCTTGCCGGTCGCCTTTTCGTAAGCTTTAACGATGTCGAGCACCGAGTAGCCGTGACCGGTTCCGATGTTGAACACGTCGAGTCCCGGCTTCTTTTCGAGCCAGTTCAGCGCCGCGAGATGAGCCTTCGCGAGGTCGACGACATGGATGTAATCGCGCACGCCGGTGCCGTCGTGTGTCGCGTAATCGTCGCCGAAGACCGACAGGCACTGGAGCTTGCCGATAGCGACCTGCGTGATGTAAGGCATGAGGTTGTTCGGAATTCCGCTGGGATCTTCACCAATTTTGCCGGACTCATGCGCGCCGATCGGGTTGAAATAACGGAGAAGCGCGGTGTTCCATGTCGGGTCAGCCTTGTGGAGGTCCTTCAGGATGTGCTCGATCTGGAGCTTCGTTTCGCCGTACGGGTTGGTCGCCTCATTGGTCGGGAAGGTCTCCTTGATCGGAACGCTCGCGGGCTTGCCGTAGACGGTGGCGGAAGAGCTGAAAACTATGTTCTTGCAGTTGTATTTTTCGAGCATTTCGCACAGATTCAGCGTCGAGATGAGGTTGTTCTGGTAATATCTGAGCGGAATCTTGCAGGATTCGCCGACAGCCTTCAGACCCGCGAAATGGATGCAGGAATCGATCTTCTCGGACGCGAAGACGACCTCGAGAGCCGATTTATCGCAGAGATCGGCGCAGTAGAACTTGAAGTCCTTCCCGGTGATCTCGCGGATTCTGTCAAGCACGACAGGCTTCGAGTTGACGAAATTGTCGACGATGACGACGTCCTTGCCGGCGTTAAGAAGCTCGACGACTGTATGGGAACCGATGAATCCGGCTCCTCCGGTAACAAGAATAGACATAATTATTCTCCTTTATTTTAAGTATATGTTTATTATTTCCAAAGACCGTCCGGGTATGTGCCCTTTTTGATCTCAGATGTGATGAAATTCACAAACTTCGGCTTGTCGTCGTGATAGGTGACGCCGTACCACTTCGCGCTCGTTTCGAGAACCGTGACCGTGCATTCGTCCCGGTCGATCTCGTGCTGGACGAGCGAGGGCAGGAAGAATTCCGCCTTCTTCGGGTCGGGAGCGTCCGGCAGAGCGCGCAGGAATTCGGTGAAACCGTCGCGGAGCGCCGGGAATATCGACGGTTTGAACGCCCAGCAGTTCATCGAGACAATGGATCGTCTGTCGAGATCGTGCCACTCTTCCCCTTCGAGGTACTGGATCTTGCCGTCGTTCTCCTGAATCTTGGTTCTTTCGGTAACTTTTACCAGCTTGCTGTCCTTAACTTCGCAGACGCCGCGCGCGACCGAGCCGTTCTCGGTGATTGTGTTCTCGAGGATGTAGCCCGCCATCGCCCAATCCTTCGTGTTTTTGTCGCCGGTGAGGAAATCATGCAGCTTGACGAACGCGTCACGACCGTAGTAGTCGTCGGCGTTGATTACCGCGAACGGCTCCTTCACGACGTCGGCGGCGGACAGCACTGCCTGCCCGGTTCCCCACGGCTTGGTTCTGCCTTCGGGAACCGAGAAACCGTCCGGAAGCGTATCCATTTTCTGGAATGCGTAGGAGACATCCACCTTTTTTTCGATGCG
>URCP01000120.1 GCA_900546315.1 uncultured Eubacteriales bacterium | reverse complement strand
TCACTTTCGCGCCGCGGAAGGTTGTGTACCGTCCGAAAATCTCAAGCACCATGTCCGAGACGCGTTTCGCTATCAGGTCGGTCTTTTCGGTGTGGTTTCCGAAGTGTTCGACGCGGTTGATTATCCTGTCGCGCAGCTCCGTGTGCCCCTCGTAATTGTCGCTCAAAGCCTTTTGGAACTCGGGTATCCCGAGCTTTCCTTCGTTATATACAAGCTCGTGGATTATGTTCAGGCTCTCGATTACATTTGTCATACCGAGCATATTCGGCTCGATGAAGTTGTACTTCGCGCCGCCCGAATCGCTCGACATCCCTCTCTGTGTGCAGTCGCCGATAAGCGCGGAGATACGCGCGGGATCAGTACCGTTTCTGGCGCGCTCAAGCTGCCAGATATTCTCTGTGAAGATCGCCTTGTCGCAGTAAGCCGTGAAATCCCGCCGGTAGCTCTCAAAAAGCTCCTCGAAGCCGATATCCGCCGGACATTTCATGAAGGTCTCGGTGAAGATCTTCAGCATATTTATGTACGGGCTCGTGATTGAGACGCCTGAACAGCCGATCGGTGTGATCTCCACACAGGTGGAGTGAGTGAAATTGTTCGCGTCGCGCCTGTCATAGCCGTATCTGATCATAGACGCCGTGACCTTGTCGGAGTTCCAAATCTGCGGATTTCCGTGTCCCTCGCGGATTATCTCCGCCGCGTAGGTGAGAATCTCGTCGCTCGTCTCGGAAGTGACGCAGAGTCCGACGTTCGGGTCAGGCGTGTGAGTGTGCCTTATCGCGGTCAGGAAATGCCAGGTCAGCTCGTTTTCGACCGGATTTCCGTCCGGGTCCCGCCCGCCGATCATGAAGCCGGCAGCCGCCCAGGCGCTCATGTTGTTCATGTACTGGAGACAGAAGCTGTCGATAAGCTCCTGTGCCGATGCCTCGTCGAGAATCCCCGCCTCAATGTCGCGGCGGTAGTAGGGAAGCAGGTACTGATCCGGACGCCCGGCGGAATAGATGCCGTAGAGGCAGTAAAGGAAGAGATGCACGCTTTGCAGAGCCTCGCGGAAGGTGCGCGCGGGCTTTGCCGGGACGTGATCAAGCGTTTTTGCGAGCGCGAAAAGCTCATCCCGTTGCGCGCCGTCAGCCAGGGACGCCATCCGGCGAGCTTCGTCGGCATAGTTTTTCTGGAGCGTCAGGACTCCTTCAAGCTCGATTACGCAGCTCTGATGAAACTCGTAGCGCACGACATTCCGACCGTCCGTGAGGTCAAGCGCGTCCCGGAATGCTTTCTGCTCTTCTATAAGCCCCTCGACTCCGAGCGAAAGCAGCTTTTCGTAGTCAAGCGCCATATGATCCGCGCGTCCTCGCGTATATGGTATCGCGCCGGAAAGCTCGCGGTATTTACTGAACTTCTCAGCCTCGTCCTGAGTGAAGTCCGAGAAATCCGGCTGACCGACAATGAGCTCGCCGGGGATTATGACCGGCTTTGAGCGCTCGAGCATATAGCGTTCAGCCTCAGAGCGGCGCAGCTTCATTGTCGGCGCGCCCGCGTTCTTCATCCAGCCTTCGATGTACAGATACAGGGAGTGCGAGCATTTCCACGGCGCAAGATCCCGGTTCAGCACCATCTGCGAGTTTTCGGAATAGTATTTCCGGAGATGCTTTATCCGTCCGGATGGGGTGGAGAGTTCTTCAATGCGTGGTTTCAAAAACAACACCTCGGTATTTTTATTTTATTATTGACATTGAGACATATCTGTGCTATAATTCTATTATAACACAGATAACGCGGGACTCATATAGTTTTATTGCACGAAAAATAGTCAAAAATGAAACCAGAGGCGGATATGTTTTTTGAGAAAAAAATCTCCCCGATAGCCGGTATCGGGGAGTATGAGATGGTATATTCGGTCGAGGAACACCCGAAGTCAGACAGCGAGGTCCGGATTTACACCGCGCAGAAGTTTTCGATATTGCTGACCGATGATCTCGCCGCGGTGGTCGGAGAGAACGTTTACAATACTATACGCGGTGATTTCTTTGTGTTCAGTCCGGACGAGATACATTTCGGGCGGTTTCTGCGCGCCGGGACGGACAGGTATCTTGATCTGTGGATACCGACGGATTTCCTTGATTACGGGTTTGACGCGGAGTGTATTGACGCTGGCGTCAGGGAGATATTCAGGCAGTCGGACGGTACGGCGGTCAATTATGTGACGCCGGACGAAAAGTCGCGCGGCGAGATACTGACAGCCGCCGAGAAATGCGCTGCGATTCTTTATGAGTCGCCGTCCGACGACCACACGAAGGATCTCACGCTCTTCGCGCTGACCTTTGAGCTGCTGGGACTCCTCGCCGCGGCGTACAAAAAGCAGTCGTCGCACCCGGATCAGTCGTCGGTTTCGCCTGTCGTCTCAAAGACGCTCAGATTCATAAACGAGAATTACACCGACGAGCTTGTACTTGAAGCTCTCGCAGAGAACGCCGGGTGCAGCGTCACCTACCTCGCGAAGGTTTTCAAGCGTCACACCGGCAAGACGATTCACGGATACCTGACCGAGCGGAGGATCGCAGCTGCCGAGCGGCTGTTAAGGGATGGCGCGACCGTGACCGAGGCGTGCTACGGCGCGGGTTTCGGGAGCTGCTCGGGGTTCATAAAGCTGTTCCGGCGGTATGTCGGGACGACGCCAGGGGATTACCGCGGGGGATAATTCCGACGTCCGAATACATCTGACATGTGTTATGTGTAGGAAAAGAGATAACATGCAATACCTATAAAATGTTTTCTTGTCGGCAATATGCCGGAGCATCCTCGCAAATATGCATCCAATTTCCGGGAAGATGATCCAGTTCGTAAACGGAAAATAAGTCTGTGCGTCGCCATCTCACCAAAGGTATCCTGTGAACTGGTCGATGTATATATTCCCTGTAACTGTCCATCTCATTGGAGACTTGTTTTCAACTTTTATTATACCGGATCACATTCGTAAAACTTTGAAACATTTTCAATGCCCGGCGTGCTTTGCTCGGTATTCGCCGGGCGTGACACCCGCGTATTTACGGAATGTTCTTGAAAAATGACTTTGCGACGAAAAGCCGAGATAGGCGGAGATCGCCGCGAGAGATTTGTACGTATAACGGAGCAGGCTTTTTGCCTCCTCCGTTTTTTCTTTCAGAATGAAGTCAGAAAGAGTCATGCCGGTCTCCTTGTGAAAGCGGGCGGACAGATGTGTGCGGCTGATATAAAGTGACTGCGCGATCGCCTCCGTCGTAACGGACTCGGAAATATGGTGCTGAATATAGTTTGAAACCGCCGCGATCAGCTGTGACGGATCGCTTCCGATGTTCAGACGCTCAACGCGCGCGGTATAATCCGAAATCATGTGAAATTGCAGATTTGTGATTTCTTCCGCTGTGTTCATCAGCTCGCAACGCTGGATATAGCGGTCAGAGAGCATGAGCGCGTCATCCGCATCCATTCCCCCTCTTATGGCGGCACGCGAGGCAAGCGTGACGGAAACGATAAACATATTTTTCATCTGTCGAAGCTGATCAAAAGCGATGATACCTCCACGTATCGGAGGCGCATGCTTCGCCCATTCTGAAAGCGCCGCCGTATCGCCCCTGCGGACCATGCTCATCAGCGTTTGTTCAAAAGACAGCGTCTCGCGGAAAAATATGATACAATTCTTCTCTATCTCGGACTTACCGACCTTGCCGAGAGCGAGGGCGGCGACAGAGCGCATATGCGCCTTCCGGACGATCAGCTGGAACTGGTCAACGCTTTAACGAAAACAGGCAAAAAGATTGTCGTCGTGCTTTCGGGCGGATCGCCTGTGGAACTTCCGTTTGCGGACGATGTCAACGCGATTCTGAATCTGTATCTGCCCGGTCAATGCGGCGGCGAAGCTGGGGCGAGACTGATTTTCGGCGAAGCCAATCCTTCCGGAAAGCTGGCGGAGACCTGGTACAAGAGCTATGCCGATGTTCCTTACGGCGATGAATACAGCAAGAAAACAAACGAGTTCTATAAAGAAAGCGTATTTGTCGGCTACCGTTATGCGAAAACGGCGAAGGTCAAGCCCGCTTTCCCATTCGGCTTCGGACTGTCCTATACGGATTTCAAATACAGAAATCTTACCGTGACGAGCGAAAACGGGATTGTAACGGCGACTCTGACCGTTCGCAATACAGGCAGCCGCGACGGTGCGGAAGTCGTCCAGCTTTATGTGAAAAACAATGAAAATTCCGCCGTTTTCAAGCCGGAAAGCGAGCTGCGTGCATTCCGGAAAGTATATCTTAAAGCCGGAGAAGAAAAAATCGTCACTCTCTCGTTTGCTTTGTCGGAACTTTCTTATTGGAATATCAAGACCGATTCATGGATGCTTGAAAACGGGAAATACACCGCGGAAGTCGGCGCGTCAAGCGAGGATATCCGTCTGACCTCACCGCTGACGGTGACGGAGGGCGTGACGGCAGCTTCACCTTATCCGGATACTGTCAACGAAAAAATGAGCGGCGCAAAGCGTATCGGCAACACCGAATTTGCCGATTTGCTCGGCACACCGCTTCCGGAAGATGAGCCCACGCTCCCGCTGACGATGGAAAGCCGATTCTGCGATTTTCAGAAAACATTTATGGGCAGGATTCTCTACAATTCCGTTTGCGGCATGGCGAAGAAACAGCTGAAAAACGCAAAGAAGCTGCCCGCCGGACCGGAACGCGATAACCGAATCAAAGGCGCTATCTTTTTGCATCGGATTTTTGACACAAACTGTGTGCGCACCCTCTCACTTTCGGCAGGAAAATCAATGCCGTGGAACATTGCGGAAGGCTTTGTACAGCTCGGAAACGGGCATATCATCCGCGGTCTTGCCGCTATGTGTAAATCATACAAAATCAAAGGAGCGAATGAAAAATGAAAAACGGAATGCTGTCCGCAAAGCTGTTTGACAGTCGGATACATTCACAGAATGTCACCGGAAAAGAAATGTATTTGCTTATCAGAAACGAACGGGCATTGCTCATCTACAGCGGCTATGGCAAGATAGACTTAAGGCAGCACCGCACAATCAAAAGAAAGCAAATCGCGAAACGATGGCAAATAGGATGGATTCTGCCCGTTCCAGTCTGCACAGGGCGCACGAAGTCAGACTGCCGGGCAAAGGCTGTCAGCCAGAACCGTTGAGAGGGATGGTCTGTCCCGGAAATTCCGTGTTTTTTTTCGGTTTTGTATTGACAATCGCGTATAATTGTGTTATAATACCTGTTGTGCTATTGTACGATAATGCAATATATCATTAACAGAGTGTTAATCCAGCAATATGTCACTGAGGAAAAGATCAGAAAAGCCCCGGAACAGGGGAGAAAGGGAGCTTCCGCGTGACGGAAGCAATGGCTATTCAAGATGAATAAGAGAAAGATATCCCTCGCGATGAGTATTGTGATTTTTGCCGGCATACTCGCGTCCTGCGGCGCGCAGCCTTCCGGCGGAGAGGTCACCACGGATTCCGGAAACGTTACGGAGACGACTGAGGCGGAGACGGAGAACAGAGAGATCTCTGACGATCTGCCGGAGATGGACTTTGAGGGGAAGACCTTTACGGTTCTGACCTACGACTACATAAAGGACGACTATGTGGTTGAGGAGGAGACCGGAGACGTCGTGAAGGACGCGGAGTACCGCCGGGATCAGACGGTGTCCGAGCGTTTCGGCGCGAAGATAGAGTATATCGCCGATTATAACTTAAGTGACGCCACGAACTTTGTAAAGACGTCGGTGATGGCGGGGGACGACGCGTTCCAGCTTGTCGCGAACCATGTCGTGTCGATGGGCACGATCGCCACCGAAGGGCTCTTCATGAATATGTTCGACGTGCCGTATATCAACTTTGAGAAGCCGTGGTGGTCGAAGTCAACGGTTGAGGATCTGGCTTACGGAAAGGATCTCGTGACCTTCGCGATCGGAGACTACGCTCTGTCGGCGCTCTACGGCACATACTGCTACTACTATGACAAGAAGGTGGCGCAGGACTATGATTTTGAGGATCTCTACGCTGTCGTGAACGACGGCAGATGGACGATAGACTACGTAGAGGAGCTGTGCAAGCCGATGTACAAGGATCTCAACGGAAACGCGGAGAAGGACGAAGATGATTTCTCCGGTCTGACGCAGTCGATGGGCTCGCCTGCCAACGCGTATTTCTGGGCTTTCGGCGGAAAGATATTCACGAGGGACGCGAGCGGCATCCCGCAGTATACCTACAAGGATGAGCGCACGACGACTATCTTTGAGAAGCTTTATCAGCTCTGCTATGAGTCAGACGGAATAAACAACTCGAGACCGAAGTATGAGAAGATAAACTCCTCCGGGTATCAGGATATCTCGGCGTACTCCTTCCGTGACGATCTGTCCGCGCTGGCGTCCGGCTCGCTTCTGATGACCACACTGTACCTGCGCGACAAGAAGAATGAGTACGGCATACTTCCGTACCCGAAGCTCGACGAGTCGCAGAAGGAGTACCGGACGATGGTTGACGGCTATCACGCGATCCTCGCGGTACCGAAGACGATTCAGGATCCGGATTTCGTCGGAATCATGACCGAGGCGCTGAACGCGGAGAGCCACAAGCAGGTTTTCCCGGCGTACTATGAGGTCGCGCTCAAGAAGAAGTACACCTACGACGACGAGTCGGTGAAGATGCTCGACATGATAGTCGACAGCCGCGTGTTCGATTTCGGATACGTCTACGACGGGTGGAAGGGAGTCAGCTTCTATCCCGAGTACCTGCTGAGAACCGAGAAGTCGAAGGATTTCGAGAGCTACTACGCTAAGAAGTCAAAGGCGTCGGTGAAGTATTATGAGAAGATACTCGACTTCTTCGCGAATTTTGAGAAATAAACCGTGATGAACGAAGAAACTGTCGCGCTTTTGGCACGGTGGTTCGTTTGCAAGCCTCAGAGCGACGAGAAATGACTGCCCCATGTGATTCTATTGCCCGCGCAGTTTCAGCAATAGAGCGCAATAAGTGTCGATTCCGACACTTGTTCAAATGCCCATAAAATGAACCAAGAGCCTCTGTCGATGCCCGTTTTGGGTGTCGGCAGAGGCTCTTTATATTACACGTTTTTGCCCTTCATCCTGTCTACACGGAATTTTGCAATCATGGCGATCACAAAGGTGATGACCTGCACAATCGGCACGGCAAGCCATACGCCGGTCAGCTTCAGCATTGGCGGCAGAATCAGAAGCATCAGAAGCGTACCGACCGGCTCGGCATACACAAGAAGGTAGGAGAGAGCGTTCTTTTCCGTTGCGTAGAAGTAGGATGTCGTAATTCGGACAAACGCCAGAAACAGCAGCGTTGCGAGGAAAAACTGCAGATATTGAATGACACCGGCATTTGCCTCCGGCGAAGCGCCGAACAGGACACCGACTTTTGCTCTTGCAAGATAGACGCCGACCATGCAGACTACCGTGATCACAGTCGCGGTCAGATATGCCAGCTTTCGGGTAGCACGAACGGAGGATTGGTCATCCTCGCCGTAATACTGACTGATCAGCGGTTGGCTGCCGTCGCCCACTCCTTGCAGCAGCAGATAGAGAATCGAGGTAATATAGCCGATGCAGCCGTAAACCGCAACCGCCTGTTCGCTCCCGTACAGAAGCAGAAAACGATTCATAAGAAGCATCGTGATCGTGGGAGAAAAAGTCAATCCAAAGGGTGAAAGCGAAACCTTGAGAACCTCTTTCCAAAGGCTGCAAAGCTCCCGAAATCCCGGCAGTCGGAGGCTGCTCTTTTTCACG
>URCP01000119.1 GCA_900546315.1 uncultured Eubacteriales bacterium | reverse complement strand
GTCTTCTCCTCCCAGAACTCCCTCAGTTCATTATTCATATTCTCGACTCCTCCTTCGGTCTCCTTGTAGTACCTTACCTGCTCCGCGAGGGGCGGGCAGAGCATCTCCGACGCGCGCTTCTCTTGGAAATCGTGCATCAGCCTGCCTATCGGCTCGGTCGTGTTCCGGTACTCTCCGTTCACGTACAGGATGTGCGCGCCGTCGCCGAAGCCTCTGTGCGACAGCTCCGCTATCGTCCTGTCTATATGATACACCGGAAAGCCCTCTTTATACCTGTCCCTGTCCGTTATGAATATCACGTACGTGTCGACAAGCTCGTCAAAATCCTGCGACTTCTTCAGCAAATCCCGGTCAAGCGTGCTCGAATACATCCGCGCGCGGCGCTCTCCCGAGCCGTCCTCCGAACGCTGTATCTCAATATCATACACCCGCCCCGCGTCATCTACCGCGCGGATATCCATCCTCACCGACCTCGTCGTCACTCCGCGGTACTCATACTGCGTCTTCGACTCTATCACTCTCAGATCGTCCCGCTCAAGTATTATCCTTATCACATACTCGACAAGATCCGGCCGTTTACTGAAAAACACCGTCATGAACTCATCATCCATCAGCGTCATACCCGCGATTATCTGCCGGTATCTTATATCATCCTGCTCCCGTTCGGTCATCCGGGGTGTCACCTCTCTTTATTCGTCATATATATTTTATCACGAACACTTGACTTTGTCAATAGATTGCGGGTTAATTTTTATGTACATATTTATCTTGACTTTTTGCGCGGGTTGTGGTATAATGATCAAAAAGGAGGTGCGTTATGCGCGGATTTTTCAGGGTTTTCATCCTTGTTCTCACGGTCATCCTTGTCTCCTGCGCGGAAAATGACCGGTTTGACGACGAGATTCACTCGCTAGGGTACAGCTCCATGAGCCGTTCTGTCCCCATGTACTCTCTCGAGGATCTGATGTCCACCGCGAAGCCGAACTTCATCTTCATCGGTGAAGTCACGTCGCGCGGGGATTCGCGGATCATCGACCACAGCGAAAAATATTCCGACGCGTCGCTCGACCAAATGTCAACCGACGAAAAACAGCGCTGTGCCTTGGCGTTTTTGTCAACGCCGTACACGATACACATCGATAAACTTATCCTCTCGGGTGACGACTACCAGGCATCCGCAAACATCAAGGACGACGCCTCGGCAATAACGCTCGAAGCTCCCTACGGGATTCTTGACAATGGGGCGGGGAACCGGCTCACCCGGCGCGACGTGGAACATCCCGTACTTGAAGTCGGGAAGAAATACCTCTTCTTTATGAGGCGGGACTTTGTTTATGGAGATGAAGTATTTTATCTCGCGTTTCCGCCTGTGTCGGCGCTTGAAATACAGGATGACGGGAAATTTTCTGGGGAATACGAAGAACTTGTCGATACTGTCTTCGGGGAATTCGATGGGGATGCCGCAAAACTGCTCGAACGGCTTGATACGCTGATCAGCACTAATGATTACGATCTCTCGAGCGACAGTCTCGGGTCGGCGGCGGACAAATTTTCAGATAAATAGCAACAAAGCCCGGCGCTCACGCGCCGGGCTCTCATTGTTTATCTGTCAGTTACTCCACAACCTCGCTCTTGAACACCGGATGGCAGACAAGCTGTCCATTCTCCGCGTCGAGCACGAGCGTCGTGCCGGTGTCGATATTGCCGGCGAGGATCTCCTTCGCGATGAGCGTCTCCGCCTTGCTCTGGAGGTACCTCTTGAGAGGACGCGCGCCGTAGACAGGGTCGAAGCCGTTGTCGATGATAAGCTCCTTCGCGGCGTCCGTGACCTCGAGTCCCAGTCCGCCAGCCGTTCTGTCCGCCATGCGGGCGCGCAGACCAGCGAGCAGATTGTCGATAATGCCGGTAAGATTTGCCTTAGTCAAAGGCTTGAACATGATTATCTCATCAAGACGGTTCAGGAACTCCGGTCTGAACGACGCCCTCACGTCATTCATCACCTTCGCCTTAGCCTCCTCGCTGATCTCGCCCTCCGGCGTGATGCCGTCAAGCAGATAAGACGAGCCGAGGTTCGACGTCAGAATTATGATCGTGTTCTTGAAGTCAACCGTACGTCCCTGACTGTCAGTGATACGTCCATCGTCGAGAATCTGAAGCAAAATGTTGAACACATCAGGATGCGCCTTCTCAACCTCATCGAACAGCACAACGCTGTACGGATGACGTCTCACCGCCTCGGTCAGCTGACCGCCCTCGTCATATCCGACGTATCCGGGAGGCGCTCCGATCAGTCTCGACACACTGAACTTCTCCATGTACTCAGTCATATCGATACGCACAAGATTATGCTCATCGTCGAACAGGCACTCCGCCAGAGTCTTCGCGAGCTCCGTCTTGCCGACGCCCGTAGGTCCGAGGAACATGAACGAACCTATCGGTCTGTTCGGGTCCGCGATGCCCGCGCGGCTGCGCTGGATAGCCTCGCTGACGAGCCTTACCGCCTCGTCCTGACCGATGACCCTCTTATGGAGGATATCCTCAAGATGCAGCAGCTTCTCGCGCTCGCCCTCGACGAGCTTCGAGACCGGGATACCTGTCCATCTCGCGACGACCTCGGCGATCTCCTCCTCGGTCACGGTCGAACGGACGAGCATATTCTGATTCTGTCTCTCGGTCGCCTGCTCAGCCTCCGCGAGCTTCTTCTGGAGGGCAGGGAGCTCAGAATACTGAAGCCTTGCCGCCTTCTCGTACTCGCCGCGCAGCTGTGCCGTCTCGATGTCGCCGGTCATCTTCTCGATGTCCGCCTTCAGTTTCTTGACGTTCTCGGTCGCCTGCTTCTCGGAGTCCCAACGGGCTTTCATCTCGTTGAACTTTTCCTTCTTCTCGGCGAGCTCCTCGGTCAGCTTTGCAAGACGATCCTTCGAGAGCTGGTCGTCCTCCTTCTTCAGCGACATCTCCTCGATCTCGAGCTGCATTATGTCGCGGCGGAGGTCGTCGAGCTCGGACGGCATCGAGTCAATCTCTGTCCTGATCATAGCGCACGCCTCATCGACAAGGTCTATAGCCTTATCCGGCAGGAATCTGTCGGTGATGTAACGGTGCGAAAGGGTAGCGGCGGCGACAAGCGCGTTATCGTGAATGCGCACGCCGTGGAAGATCTCATAGCGCTCCTTCAGACCACGAAGTATCGAAATCGTGTCCTCGACAGTCGGCTCGTCAACCATGACCGGCTGGAAACGACGCTCAAGCGCCGCGTCCTTCTCGATATACTTGCGGTACTCATCGAGAGTGGTCGCGCCGATACAATGCAGCTCGCCGCGCGCCAGCATCGGCTTTAACAGGTTGCCCGCGTCCATCGAGCCCTCAGTCTTGCCCGCGCCGACGATAGTATGAAGCTCATCGATGAAGAGGATGATCTTGCCCTCGCCCTTCTTCACCTCGTTGAGGACAGCCTTCAGCCTCTCCTCAAACTCGCCGCGGTACTTAGCGCCCGCGACAAGCGCGCCCATGTCGAGCGAGAATATAGTCTTGTCCTTAAGTCCGTCCGGAACATCGCCGCGGACGATACGCTGCGCGAGACCCTCGACGACCGCCGTTTTACCGACGCCCGGCTCGCCTATCAGGACAGGGTTGTTCTTGGATTTACGCGACAGAATGCGCACGACGCTCCTTATCTCGGAATCACGTCCGATGACCGGGTCGAGCTTCTGCTCACGCGCGCGCTCAACGAGGTCGGTGCCGTACTTCGCGAGGACATCGTAGGTGTCCTCCGGGTTATCGCTCGTGACCGGGGACGTCTTGACCTTCGCGAGCTCATCGGTGAACGACTGCTTCGTCACGCCGTACTTCGAGCAGATCTGCTCAACAGTGCGTCCGCCCTCGGCGAGAAGACCGAGCATCAGGTGCTCGACCGAAATGTACTCGTCCTTCAGCTGTCCGGCGACCTTCTCCGCGAATCTCAGCACAGCCGAAACCTCGCCCGACGGGTAAAGCTCATCCGAGCCGCCAGAGACCTGCGGGAGACGGTTTATCGCCGCGTTAAGCTCGCCCTGCATTGCGCCGACAATATCTGTGTTGCCGGTCTTCTGACCGATCCTGTAGATCAGCGTGCCGACGAGACCTCCGTCCTGAGACAGGAGCGAAAGGAGCAGATGCTCCGGGGTGATCGTCTGGTTATGGTGTTCACGCGCGATCTCCTGCGCGTTATTTATCGTTTCAATTGTTTTCTGGGTGAATTTCTCTGCGTTCATATATATATTCATCCTCTCTTAAAGGAAATGGGAATTGCTTTTTTCGGAGTTTTGCCGTTTTCACGGAGTATTGCCGTGTTTTATATCAGCAGCTTGCGCTTCTCGAGATCCTCCGCGTACTCATCCATGACATACGCCGAGTCCGCGCCGCCGACGCACGCCTTTAACAAGCGGTCAATCAGTCTCACGTAATCGGTGATAGCCTCGGATATCTCCGCCGGACTCATCGCCACCCTCGAGTGCGCCCCGCCGCCGACAAGCGTCGGGTAAGCCAGCGTCCTCACGAACCGCCCCTGATCGAGCGAATAGGACACGTCGATCGGAAGCAGCCTGTTCTCGATGCGCTGGAGGCAACGGAAGAACCGCCCGATAAGCTCAAGCAGCCCCTGCGACTGCGTCCTGAACGACGCCGTCAGCGTACCGATCGGCTCGCCCGGGACAAACCCGTTCGAAAGCTCCACCTCATACCGCACGGTCGGGCGGTACTTATACTCAAGCGAAGAGCGGAGCGCCATCGACGGCGTATTCGGCGTAATCAGCGGAATAAGCTCACGCGAACCCGCGAGCAGCTGCTCAATCCCGTCAAACACGTCGCTTATCTGCTGCTCCGGCGTGCGGAGCTGCACGCGCTCGGCGAGGATCATATTCACGAGGTTCGATCTGCTTGTCCCCATCCGGTGCGCCAGATTGTCGATCTCACGGACGACGTCGTCCGACAGCATCAGGCTGTACAATGTTTTCTTCATTTTATGATCAGATCCTTTCGGAATCAGTTTATTTTTATCCCCGGGGATTCTTTTCCCTTTACTGATATATATTATAGCACAACTTATATCATTTGTCAAGAGGTTTATATAAATTTCTTTCCGGAATTTCAAAATATTTTTTTCGGGGGTTGACTTTGGGGATGGGACGTGGTATAATAATGATAGATAATGGAGGTGAAGGTATGGATAACGTCAGACCGATATCCGAATTCTTGAACAACCCGAAGCTCGTCGAGAAAATGGCGCTCGAGTCGGATGAGCCGATCTATTTCGAGGGGGAAGGCAGACAGAAAATCGCCGTATGGAAAGTCGTCGAGCCGGACGACTGCTGGACCGACGAAGAACTCGCGGCAGCAGCCGACGCCGCACACGAGGAGTATCTTCGCACCGGAATCAGCTACTCATTTGACGAGGTGAAAGCCAAGCTGAGGAAAATGCTTGATGAATAAATACGACATCAGATTCACAGGTACAGCAGACGCGGATCTTTTTGAAATACTTCAATATATAAAGGTGGATCTGTGTAATCCGATAGCTTCAAATGAATTGTTTGACAATATCTCTTCGTCAATCAGTAAGCTTGCCGATTTTCCGCATATCGGTTCTGTACTCATATGCAAAAGGCGCAAATACCATAAGCTTACTGTCAAAAATTATCTGGTGCTTTACCGTGTCGACAGAAAAGCCAGAACCGTAATTATCGAGCGTATCGTCTACGCACGGAGAAACCTGAAAAATATCCTCTGAAAACCAAAGAAAAGCTGTCTCCCGACAGCTTTTCTTCAATATATTATACCCGCGAAATCGCGCGGACCATGTCCTCGTTCCACGTTTTGTCGTCCGGAGAGGTTATCGCCGAGAAGCCGCGGTAGCTCCACACCGCGCGGCCTATCCCGTTTTCGGACAGAAGCCCGCCTATATCGTCGAGCCATCTCGCGGCGCTCTCATCGTCCGCGTTCGCTATCACGCCGTACTCGCCGCAGTACAGCGTTTTTTTCGTCTTTTCCGCGAAATCGAGCGCCGGGCGGAGATAATTCTCAAGCGCGCGGCGATCCGCGGTCTCAAGCCCCTTCAGCTGCGCAGGAATCCCCGCGTCGCCCCAGAAGTCCGCGTGCTCAGACACGTCAAAAGGATACGCGACCGGCTTTTTGTACGCCACCATGTTCGGCATCCAACCCGCGCGCTGATGTGTGAAGATGAACGGCTCGTAAAAATGGAATGTGTATATTATCCGCTCGTCGTCGGTCAGCGCGAGATTTCGTAACTCGTTCACGCTGTTCCAGAAGTTTCCGCCGACAATTATCCGGCGCGTGGGCGATATCTTGTGTATCTCCGCCGCGGTCTCCTGCCAGAGAGCGTTCCACGGGTCGGAATTCTCCCAGACCAGCTCGTTCAGCAGCTCGAAAATCAGATTGCCGCCCTCGGAAGAGTAGCGTTCCGCGAACATACGCCAGATGTCGAGGTAACGCTTCCGGCTCGCCTCGCTCGTGAAAAGGTCGTTCTTCGCGCCGTTTCCGAAGAAAAATCCCGGCGCGTGATGCAGATCGAGGATCATATTCATCCCGCATTTTCCGCACCATTCCAGTGTTCTGTCGATATACGCGAGCCGCTTCTCATCGTAAACGCCCGGCTCCTCGTCCCGCTCGAACAGGAAATAGTCAACCGGCACTCGCACGTGATCAAGCCCCCAGCCGCGCATCCGCGCGATGTCCGGCTCGGTTATGTAAGTCGACCAGTGCTCGTCCGACTTGCTCCCGTACTGCGACAGCCAGTGGCCGAGGTTCGCGCCCGCCATGTAGCCTTCAAGTTTTTTCATGATTTCAGCCTCCTTTTTGTATATATTTTAGCACATATTACGCGATATGTCAAGAGTTTCCGGCAATATTTTCCGTTTCCTCCTCCGGCGGGTCATAGCGGAACGTGCCCTCGTCAAAGTGGAACGTGAAATGGTTGCGTTTCTTGCCCTCGCGAACCGTCTCGTCGAAATGGAACTTGTTCGAGAGCGATATCTCGCCGTAATCCTCGAGCATCTCGAAATTCGTGTTGTACATCATAAGATGGTCATTTTCACGGACAAGTAAATAAATATCGGCGAAATAGTAAATTAAGTCGAAAGTTTTCTTGTCGATAATCTGATTTCCGTCAGAAATCCATATGTCGCCTTTGCCGTGGAATAGCGCGAGACAGCCGTCCTCACGCTCGTTCCAGCCGCGGAAAGTCTCGTCGGACGCGTAGGCGAAATTTTTATTCAGCATTCTGAACTCATTCTCGCTCGTGTAAGTGATAATATGCCCGTCAGCGGGGTTGACAATTCGCCCGGTTATCACATTTATCGGCGCGCCGTCGGGGTTTATCACGAGGCTGACGTTCAGGTCGGGGGAATATACTGACATATATTTGCCATCGGAAAGCTCCATTTCCGTCATTTTGCCGGAATAGAAGACCGGCGCGTTGTTTCCGGACGATATACCGAGGTTGTAGTCCGCGTCCACGTAATACGTCGCGGAGGACGTCACGAACTGATAGCGATATGTCGCGATAGTCACCGGCGCGATTGTGTCTGCGGGCAGGGTCGTCTCCGGGAAGCCCGGGAACGTGTCGTCCTCCGTGGCTCCGGTCGTTCCGGACGTCTCGGGTGAGGACGTCGTTTCCGGCGGAGCGGCTGTCACCGGGGAATCGGTCTCAACCGATGTTTCGGACTTTGTAGTGTTATTTTTGTCCAGATCGGACGTTGGCTTCGTGTCGCTCGGGGCTACTATCTTCGTGTCCGGATCGTCCGGGCTCGTCGTCTTCGAGCAGCCAGCTAAGAGCAGGGAAGCGCGGATCAGCGTCATCAGACGCGCGGAGGTTTTCTTGTAATTTATTTGCATTTTGTACCTTTTAGTTTTCTT
>URCP01000118.1 GCA_900546315.1 uncultured Eubacteriales bacterium | reverse complement strand
CGGACTGAAACGGGCAGAATCTATCATATTTGCCATCGTTTCGCATCACTGATTTACTTTCTTTTGATTGTGCGGTGTTGCCTTAAGTGTCGCTGTATCCTTTTTTGTCCGTTCTAGGACGGCGCCGCCGGACAGCGGTTCTGAGCCTTTTTTCTCATATCTTGAGTTGTACGCGGAGTGCTCCTCTCCGTTGCTGTCCCTGAAAGTGAAATAGCTGACGTAGTGGTCATAGTGCGAGGATTGTTCATCGAGAAGCCCGAAGTTCTCCCATGTGCACGGAAGACCGAACGGATAGTGATAACTGTTGTCCGCCGCGCTGTATGTACAGTTCTTTTTCTGGAAATCAATTATAGACCGGCAGAAGCGCCACGCGGCGTCAGGGGCAGGGCAGTATTTCGTTATTGACAGCGAGTCTATCGGCGTGATAAAGCTTCCAGCCGCGCAATCTGTGCCCGGATATCCGATGATCTCCGAATCCGGCAGGCTCACGGTCATGTCGAACAGAAGCATATCTATGTCGGATGTGGTCGACTGTGCCAGAACTCTTTCAAAGCCTTCGCTGCCGTTTGTGTTTATCTTTGCCTCACGGCAGAAATCGAGCAGGTCGGCAAGACCGGTGAAGTCACATTCTCGCTTTTCATAGTCAATGAATTCATCGAGCATATACGGCATGAGCAGACCGAAAAGATATAATCCGGGGTCTGTGTCGGAATTCGGCGACATAAGATATTCGTTATCCGCGAGCGAGCCGTTCAGCTTTCTGAGGGCGTCGATGTTCCAGTTCCCGACGGTTTCCGCGTATCCGGAGCTTATCAGCATTGTGTTTATATAGAAGTTGTTTATGAATCTGTACAGCCCGCCGTCCGACGCCTCCGCGGCGGTAGTGACGCACGGGAGAAAGTCCTCGCGGGAAATCTCCGGGTCGGCGTCAATCAATGGATACAGGTCAATGAACATATCGTTCTTTTCGAGCAGTTCATACGACAGGTCGCCGAGAAAAGCCACCATGTCGATCCGCTTCCCGGACGAGATGTCCCGCGCGAGCTTCTGTCCGGCTGTGAAGCCGCCCTCGTCGGTCGTGTATTCGAGGAGTTCTATTCTGTAATTCTTTTCGGTGCGGTTGAATATCGCGGCGGCTTTCGTGAAGCTCTCGAGCATACGCATGCCGACCGATGTGTCTATCGCGAGGTTCAGGGTGACGATCTCAGGGACTTCTGAGCCGTTCACTTTAGTTATCCGTGCGTAGAGGTATCCGCCCTCGTCCTGTGTACAGACGGTTATATCCTCCGTCGACCTGATTACGACCTCACGCAGAGCCGTGCCGTCGACCGCGACCGAGACCCAGCTGAAAAGCTCGGTCTTTTCTCCGTCGACCATCGAGTAAAGACCATAGCTGTCATAGACGAACGGCTCGCCCGTGACGCTGACGAGGAGTTTTTCGTCTCTATAGCTGATCTTCATAAAAGGCGTTTCCTCGCCGTAGCACTGACCGTTTATGTCTATCGCGACCGACGCGTATTCCTCGCGGTCTTTGGCGTATAAATACCTGACCTTCCCGTCAGATCCGCGGAAGAGCCGGTTGAACTCGGCGGGTGTAAATTCTGACGGTGAGTCGAGCGTGAACAGGAACTCCCCGTCAGGTGAGAAGACGAACAGCTCGCCGAGATTGCTGTTCCGGAAAAAGATATAGCCTTCGTCGTCGGCGATCATTTCGCCCCTGTCGGTGTGTAGTCCGGTCAGCGGTTCGGGGAGATCGTAGCTGAAATTCTTTCTGAATACCACTTCGCCGTCCGGGGAGAATTTTACGAAGAATGTCTGAGAGTAGGTTATCCCGTCCTTTTCTTCTCCGGTCATCGGGTCTGTATTTATCTCGTCTGAAAAATACAACTCATTGAAAAATCCGACAATGCTGCCATCCTTTGTGCCGCAGACGTTATCTATAATCATATTCCGGTTTTCTTCGGACGTGCTTATCGACGTTATCTCTTCGACCTGGTCATATGAGAGGAGCATAAGAGAGTTGTTTTCGCCGCGGTCGATTCTCTCGTCGGCGGTTTCGGCAAGCACGGGGAGAAAGATATTGCCGTCATAGTCAAGATAAGCGGAGTTATACCTGCTTTCGGAGATGGTCACACCCAACAGGTCTGTGTAGTCGGATATGTAGACATCATTGTCGACGTTTTCCTTCGCGCAGGATATGAGGCTGAAAATCATGGTTATAGTTAGAATGAGAGCGATAGTCTTGCGCATGAGTGTGTCTCCCTCCGGAAGTGATATTTCTATGATTCAATTATACACTATATATCACGATATGTCAATTGACATATGTCATAAGCGGGCGAAACAATTTTGTGCATAATAACGAAGTATCATGACGCCTCAAAAAAATTGCCGATTCCGCTTGACAACCTCTATCCGTTCTGCTATACTTTTTGAGAAAACACTGTTTCAGTGTTGTTTTCGCAGTAGTGTCCCATAAATATCATCGAAAGGAATTTGGAAAATGATTGATATAACCCTCCACCCCGAAAAAGTAGCCGAGGTCGCCGCCGCCGCACGCGAGCGCATCGAAAAATACAATATCCGCGCCTTCAAGGGCATGGACAAGCCGCTCTTCCTGATCTCGGACGCTTACCCGGGCATCTGGCTCGAGCACGTCTATGACTCGGTGATCTCCGCGAAGATGGATCCTTCGAAGCTCCCGCTCGCGGTCAACACGCTGAATCTTTTCATGGACTATCAGCGCCCGGACGGTCAGCTCCCGTGCTACGTCTGGGACGCGAACAAAATGCCCGAATGCCCGCCGGAAAAGCTCATCGGCTACGGTCAGACGCAGGAGTGCGTGTCTTTCGCGCGGCTCTGCTATGAGGTATACGAGATGACGCGCGACCGCGGATTCCTTGAAAAGGCGTACCGTTCCGCGTCGATGTGGGAAAACTGGTTCAGAAATACGAGGATGACGACTGGCAGAGGGCTTGTCGAAATGTTCTACGGCTACGACACCGGTCACGACAACAGCGGACGCCTCGAAGGTATGCTCTTCAAGGGCAACGCCGGAGACCACATCCCTACGCCGGAGGAGAAAGAGAAGGACGTCGCGCCGATAATCGCTGTCGACATGAACTGCAACTTCTATGCGACCGAGGTTACCCTCGCGGACATGGCGCGTGAGCTCGGTCTTCCGGAGGACGAGAAAAACTGGCGCGAAAAGGCGAAGGATGTCAAAAAGCGTCTCTTTGAGGTCTGCTTCGACAAGGACGACTGCTTCTTTTACGACGCCGACAAGAACGGGAACAGAAGAAAGTTCCTGTCGTCGACGATATTCCACCTGTTCCTCGAAAAGGTGCTTGACCCCGAGGAGGACGCCGCTCTCATCCGCGAGATATACGAGAGACACATAAGCAACCCGGACGAGTTCAACACGCCGTTCCCGTACCCGTCGATGGCGGTCTCCGATCCGAGCGTGAACGGACACGCGGAGCGCAACTGCTGGGGATATTACTCACAGGGACTCATCGCGCTTAGATGCACGAGATGGATGGACTATTACGGATTCAACGCGGATTTCGACAGGCTCTGCGAGAGGTGGCTTACCGCGTGGACGAGCTGCTTTGGCAGAGTGAACCTCGGTCAGGAGCTTGACCCGTTCACCGGAGAGCCGACCGCCTGCTCCGAGTGGTACTCGAGCTGCATGATCTTCTTCATCTTCGCCGCGAAGAGACTCGGATACATAGATTAAAGTCTGAAAGTAAATTTTCAGACCAAACAGTTTTGAGGCTTTCACGACATAGGGTCGTGAATTTAACCGCCTCAAAACTGTAAGTTTGTACGAAAGACATGGGCATAAAAAGGACCTGACGGGGGTTCCCCATCAGGTCTGTTTTTATGCCCGGCTGCCGAGCCGGTCCTTTTCCTTTTGCAGCATATAGAGCCGCCAGTATCTGCCCTTCTTTTCGAGGAGCTCGGCGTGGCTGCCCTGCTCGACGATCTCGCCGTGCGAGAGGACGATTATGTTGTCCGCGTTCCGTATCGTCGAGAGCCTGTGCGCGACTATAAGCATCGTGCCGATGTTCATCATCTTCTCGAGAGAGTTCTGGATGAGTACTTCGGTCTCGGTGTCGATGTTCGCGGTCGCCTCGTCGAGGATCATGACCTCCGGCTTGTGGATTATCGTTCTCGCGAAGGACAGAAGCTGTCTCTGACCGGCGGAGAAGTTGCTTCCGCGCTCCTTGACTTCCTCATCGAGCCCGCCCGCGAGACGGTTTATGAAGCCGTCGGCGTTGACGTAACGGCAGACCTCCATGATCTCGTCGTCTGATATGCCCTCACTCCGGAGCAGTATATTTCCGCGGATGGTGTCCGAGAAGAGAAACACATCCTGGAGCATCTGTCCGAAATGCCGCCTCAGCGAGGATATCTTTATCTTCCTGATATCGATTCCGTCGATGAGTATCTGACCCTTCTGGATATCATAGTTGCGGCAGATGAGCGACAAAATGGTCGTCTTTCCGGAGCCGGTCGAGCCGACGAACGCGACCGTCTCTTTCGGGGAAACCTTGAATGAAACGCCCTTCAGCACCCATTCGCCGGGGACATAGGCGAACCACACGTCGCGGAACTCAATCTCACCGTGCACGGTCTCAAGCTCGATAGCGTCCGGAGAATCGACGACATCCGGCTTGATGTCGAATATCGTGAATATCTTCTCCGCCGACGCGAAAGCGGACTGGAGCCAGTTGAACTGCTCCGCCAGGCTCTGTATCGGGTTGAAGAACTTCGAGATATACATATAGAAGGTGACGACGGTGCCGCTTCCGATCGTCTGACCGAGGAACACTGTGTCCTTTATATACCCGCGTCCGCCGAGGTAGAGAAGGCAGAGCACCGAGGAGATATAGAGCATATACACGAGCGGACGGAAGATGCCGAACACAAGGATCTGCTTTCTCTTGGCAAGACCGAGAGCGTCATTTTTCTCGTCGAACTCGGATTTCTTTCTCTCCTCGCGGTTGAAGATCTGGATTATCTTCATGCCTGACAGGTTCTCGGAGAGGAAGGTGTTGATGTCTGTCGTCGCGTCCTTGACCTTTCTGTAGGCGCGGCGGGTGAACTTTCTGAATATGACGGTGAAGAGCACGATGAACGGCACAAAGCACATGACCATGAGCGTCAGCTCATAGTTCAGGCAGAGCATCGCCGCGAGCACGCCTACTATCACGAAGCAGTTCTTGACGAGGTTGACGAGGATGTTCGTGAACATCATCGAGACGGCGTAGGTATCGTTTGTGACGCGGGTTACGAGCTTTCCGACCGGGGTCGCGCTGAGCTGCGCGTGGGACAGGCTCTCGATGTGCGCGAAGAGATCCTCACGCAGTTTCGAGATTATCCGCTGACCGGTCTTCTGGAGGATTATCGCCTGAATATACGAGCATATGAGCGATACAACGAGTATTCCCGCGTACACGATGACCATCGAGATGAGATGTGACATCTCGAAATCGTCCTTTATCATGTCCTCTATCTTACCGACAAGGAGAGGAGAGACGATATCATACGCGATAGAGAAGAGCATCAGCAGGAGCACCGCCGCGAAAGCGCCGGCATGAGGTTTCGCGTAGACGAGCAGTCGTTTTGCGAGCTCGGAGTCCTTCATGTTCCGGTCGAACCCGATGGATTCCTTCTTGTCCTTTATCGAGAGGTACGCGATGAGGAATATGATCGAGATGATCCCGATTATTCCGCCGACCGCTATGAGAGGGTAGAATTCATGCATCAGAGGTCGCCTCCTTTCTTGTCCGCGGCACTGTCAGCGCTCTCAGCGCTGACAGTGCTGTCGCCGGCGTCGTTCAGGCGCTGGAGCTCGACCATCTCGCGGTAGTCGCGGCAGGTGTCGATAAGCTCGGCGTGCGTGCCGACCGCGGCGATTTTTCCGTCGTCTATGAAGATTATCTTGTCCATGCCCTCGACGGTGGTTATTCTGTGGGCTATGAGTATAGTTGTCTTTCCGGCGCGGTTCTTCTTCAGATTGTCGAGTATGACCTTCTCGGTGCTGACGTCGACGGCTGAAACCGAGTCGTCGAGGATCAGTATCGCCGCGTCCTTCATGAGCGCCCTCGCGATTGAGATGCGCTGCTTCTGACCGCCGGAGACGGTCACTCCGCGCTCGCCGAGCACGGTTTTGTAGCCGAGTCCGAAGCCGGTTATGTTCTCGTGGACGTCCGCGTTCTTCGCCGCCGTCTCAATTGCCTGGAAGTTTCCGCCGTCGGTCGCGAAGGAGATGTTGTTCTCGATCGTGTCGCTGAAGAGGAAGTTGTCCTGCGGGACATACGCGGCGTATTTTCTGACCGTCTTTATCGGCAGGGAGTTGATGTCGTGTCCGTCGAGGAATATCGTCCCGTCCGGAACGTTGTAGGTCCGCAGAAGCAGGTCGACGAGGGTCGTTTTTCCGGAGCCGGTGCGCCCGATTATGCCGACGTTCTCCCCTGGCTTTATAGTGAAAGAGACGTTTTTCAGCACGTCGAACTCTCCGCCCGGGTAGCGGAAGGTGAGATCTCTGAACTCAATTCCGCCGCGAAGCTCCGGCACGTCTTCTACGTCCGGTTTGTCCACCATTTCGGGCTTCGTGTCGAGAAGCTCGGTTATGCGTCCGAGCGACGCCTTGCCGCGCGACTGCATCTCGATGAGCTGTGAGACCGCCATGATCGGCCACACTATAGCGGTGAAATAGCCGATGAACTCGACGAGCTGACCGGCGTTGAACACTCCTTCATGGACGAGCCAGCCGCCGTAGCCGAGAATTATGCAGATGACAGACTCGACGAACGCCGTGACGGTTATGTTGAGAAGGGTTGACGCCTTGACATAGTCGACATTTGCGTCCTCGTTCTTCCGGTTGAGGCGTCTGAACGCCATGAGCTCCTTTGTCTCCTTGACAAACGCCTTGATGACGGCGATGCCGGAGAAGGATTCCTGCGCGAAGTCGGAGAGGTCGGCGGTGACCTTCTGCCTGTAGTCCCACTTCTTCATCATATAACGCCCGACAATGGCGCCGGACGCCATAAGCAGCGCCATAGGTATGAGCGAGAAGAGGGTGAGAAGCAGGTTCATACGCGCCATCTTGATGACGGCGAGCAGGCCGAGAAACAGCGCGTCGCAGAACATAAGCACTCCGGACCCGAAGCAGTCCTGAACCGTCTCAAGGTCGTTCGTGAAGTAGCTCATGAGATTTCCGACCTTGCTGTCCTGATAATAGCTCTGGGACAGCTCCTCGCAGTGCGCGAACATCCTCGAGCGCAGGTCGGTCTCGACCTTGATCCCCGAGCCGAAGAAACAGACGCGCCAGACAAACCGTCCCACGACCATCGTGAGAATGACGAATATCATCGGCAGACATATCCTGTCAAGCAGAAAGTTCATGTCGAACGCGAGCGTTTCTCCGCCGTACTCGACGGCGCCCGAGTTTATGCCGTTTATGACCATTTTGTAGAGCTCTGGAACGATGAGCTGCATATAGTCGACGAGTATCAGCGCCGCGAGACCGATTATCAGAGTCGGCGCGTAGCGCAGATAATACCTGTTGATGTATTTTCCGAACAGCAATTGAAGCATCTCCTTTGTTTGAAAAATTTTCCCGAAGCGTAAAAATGAAGCCGCCCCCAACCGGTCGGCTTCACGGTACTCTATGCCGTTTATCCAGTATAACATACTTTTAAGCAAAAATCAAGTGGTAAAGTCAAACTTGGCAAAAATCATCGGTTCACCGGCAGGATATTCTTCCTTACAATGAAATAATACCCGTATCCGACAATATCCGCGAGCGCCCAGCCTATCGGTATCGCCGCCCAGATTCCCGTCGTCCCGAGGATTCCGGCGACGGCGTAGGCGAGGACGACTCTCGTCCCGAGAGAGACGACAGTCAGAAAAAGCGATCATGTAAAATATATTGTGTAAACTCCAAAAGTATGGTACAATAGATATAGGAGATGAAGCACATGAAAAAAGAG
>URCP01000117.1 GCA_900546315.1 uncultured Eubacteriales bacterium | reverse complement strand
CCATGCAGTTTAAGAGCTCTATATACGTCTCGACGTCATACCCGTTCTCGTCGCTGTAGGTGACGAGCTCCGGCATATGCGCCGACAGACCCGGAAGCATCCCCGCATCGCGTATCATCGAGAGATAATCGGGCAGACGCGGCATCGCGGCGAGATTCTTGTTGACAAGCTGCTCCGCGCTCACGTGGTGAATCAGGCAGAAGGTCGAGCCGATCTCGGCTGAACGCTTTATTGTCCGTTCGGCGGAGCGTCTCGCCTCGGCAGAATCGTCCACATTCATGCCGGGGGTGTCGATTATGATGATCTTTTCACCGGATTTGTCCTCGGCGTACCTTATCGCGTCAAGGCAGAGCGGGGTAGTGCTGACCGGACCCATGACGGCGTTGATGCCGTAGTCGAGGTAAGCGCGGAAGACCGGGTAGAAGTCCTCCGGCTTCGAGAATTTCTCACGTATCCCCTGATCCGCAGCCGCGCCGGTGTGGCTCCAGCCGAGCAGCCAGTTTGTGCCGATGAGAAGCCGCGGCATCGAGACGCCGCCGACTGTCGTTCTCGGGAATTGCTGAATCATATGAATTGCTCCTTTCAAGGCATACTATGCCGGTTTTTATGATTATACCATATGGGAACAGAATTGTCAACGGTCTTCGGATAAAAGTCGCATATATCCATAAATAAGTCGTTATTATCCGGAATGGCGGCGCGGGATTTCACGGAAATATTTCAGCGGAGAAATAAAATTCACTTGACAACAACGGATATCTGTGGTAGAATATTATCAGAAGAGAGTTTTTGCGAGGTGACGGCATGACAGAAACGGCGGAACTTTTCGATACCAACATAGATTTTGAAGAGGACAAAGAAGAGCGGTGGAAGAGATACCGCGAGATCGTCGCGAAGCTGCGGCTGATTGACGACGACTTCATGTCGCAGGTGTTGAACGACAATCTTCCGGCGGTCAAGTGCATACTCGATATTGTGCTTGAGCGGGACGACCTAGAGGTCATCAGCGCCAAGACGCAGGTCGAGTACAAGAGCGCGGCGTCAAGATCAATAAAGCTCGACGTCAGGGCGGAGGACGCGGACGGGAAGCTGTACAACATAGAGATTCAGCGGAGCGACAGGGGAGCGGGCGCGAAACGCGCGAGGTTCCACAGCAGCGCGCTTGACGGCGGTATGCTTGACAAGTCGCAGGATTTCTCGGAGCTCGCGGACACCTACGTGATATTTTTCACGGAAAAGGACACGTTCGGCGCGGGAATCGCGATGTACCATGTCGAGAGGAAAATAGAGGAGCTGGACAACCGGTATTTTGGCGACGGCTCGCATATAATATACATAAACGGAGCCTATCGCGACACAAGCACGCTGATAGGCAAGCTGATACACGATTTCTACTGCGACAAAGCAGGCGATATGTACCTCCCGCCGCTTGCGGAGAAGGTTCGGTATTATAAAGAAGATGAGGAGGGGAACGGCAGTATGTGCAGGATTGTGGAAGAGGAAGTTCGGAGAGAACGGGAAAAAGGGGAGAAGATCGGCGCAAGGCAAGCTAATATAAGAACCGCTCTTGCGCTGATAAAAGACGGAACACTCTCACTTGAAAAGATTGCGGATTCCTGTGGTCTGACACTTGATGAAGTCAAGGAACTTGCGAAAAAGCAAAGCGCGTAATTTCATTTCTGCTCCTAACAACAAACCCCGGCACGCCGCAGCGTGCCGGGGTTATCATATAATTTTCGCTCAGACGGTCAGCTCAACCTCGTCCGCCGCCTCGCCCGTCGCGAGCATCGGGTCAACCACGTCGCGGATGAACTCCTCGACCTGGCGCTCGCTCCTGCCCGTGTAGTTCTTCGGGTCGAGGTTCGTCACGATTTCGTCGCGGCTCAGACCGAAACGGGAGTCGGACGCTATCCGCTCGATCAGGTCGTTGTCGAGACCCTCTTCCTTCACGCGCTTTCCGGCGGCTATCGAGTGCTCGCGGATCAGCTCGTGCAGCTCCTGTCTGTCTCCGCCCTTCTTGACGGCGTCCATCAGGATGTTCTCGCTCGCGATGAACGGGAGCTCGTTCATTATCCTGCGCTCCACCATCTTCGGGTAGACGACAAGTCCCTTCGTCACGTTTATGAAGATATTCAGTATCGAATCGACGCCGAGGAAGCCCTCCGCCATCGAAATACGCTTGTTCGCCGAATCGTCAAGCGTGCGCTCGAACCACTGCGTCGACGACGTTATCTCCGGGTTGATGGTGTCGGAAATGACATATCTCGCGAGGGCGCAGATACGCTCGCAGCGCATCGGGTTGCGCTTGTACGGCATTGCGGACGATCCGATCTGATTCTTCTCAAACGGCTCCTCCATCTCCTTGAACGACTGTAAAAGGCGCATATCGTTCGCGAACTTGTACGCGCTCGACGCGATCCCCGCGAGGACATTCAGAACGCGTGTGTCGAACTTTCTCGTGTAGGTCTGACCCGACACCGGAACACACTCCTTAAAGCCCATTTCGGCGGCGATATCCGCCTCGACCTGCTTTATCTTCTCCTCGTCCCCGTCGAACAGCTCGAGGAAGGACGCCTGGGTTCCGGTCGTGCCCTTCGAGCCGAGCAGCTTCAGCGAAGACGCGACATAATCAAGATCCTCAAGGTCAAGCGTCAGCTCATACAGCCAGAGCGTCGCGCGCTTGCCGACCGTAGTCAGCTGCGCCGGCTGGAGATGAGTGTATCCGAGCGCCGGCATTCCCTTGTACTCGAGGGCGAAATCGCGCAGGTTTTTCATGACGGTCAGGAGCTTCGAGCGGACGAGCTTCAGCCCCTCGCGCATGATTATCATGTCGGTGTTGTCGCCAACGTAGCAGGAAGTCGCGCCGAGATGAATTATCGGCTTCGCCTTCGGGCACTGGTCGCCGTACGCGTGGACGTGCGCCATAACGTCGTGGCGGAGCTTCTTCTCGTACGCCTCGGCGGCGTCATAGTTGATGTCGTCACGGTGCGCCTCGAGCTCCGCTATCTGCTCGTCGGTTATGTCGAGACCCGCCTTCTTCTCGGCTCTCGCGAGGGCAATCCAGAGCTTTCTGAACGTGCGGAACTTCATGTTCTGCGAGAACAGGTACTGCATCTCGTCGCTCGCGTAGCGGGTTGAGAACGGGGATTCGTATTTGTCGTAGAAATCTTTCATTTGAAACCTCTTCCTGATTTTCAATCTTACACCATTATACCACAAACACCTGAAAAAGTCAATGGACCGGTTGTTAACGATCAGATATCGCCCTTAACCTCTCCGCAGTCAGTGACCGACATTCCGGAGATCTCAAACTCCCCGACCTTCAGGTTGTCCTCGATAACCGCGCTCTCCACGTGGTCGAGACGCACCAGATTCTCTCCGGGGTGCCACTTCTTTGCCGACGGGCTCGCGAAAATCCGGTTGTTCCGGAAAATCACCTCGCGCGCCGAAAACGCGGACAGCACCGGCGTGCCGGGAGTGTCGAACACGTTGTCATGAACGTTTATCTTCCCGTGATACGGAAGCCCGGCAAGCGGCTCCGGAACCACCGGCGACACGCTTATCACGCCGTCGCAGAACTGATACATCGACGACAGGCACGCGTCGGTGAAGACGTTCCCGTAAATCTCTACATCCTTGCAGCAGCCCGACTCGAACCAGTAATTCGAATCCCCCGCGACAAGTATCGCCGAACCGGACGACTCAAAATAGTTCTCATAAATCTTAACCGGCTTCGGCACCGAGACGAGCACTCCGCGCGCCCGGCAGCTCCCGAAACGGTTATGACGGCAGACGAACGCCGCCGTGTGCGTCAGGTTGTCGACCGCGATATCCTCCGGGTTCATCGACCGGATCTCCTCGCTCACCGGCTCGTCGAAGACCAGCAGGAATGTGTCCCGTCCCTCGAGCGTATAGAGCTTCACGGTGAATTTTATGTCCGCGAAGACGCGCGACATATGGCGTCTCTCGATGAACGCGATCTCGTCCCCCTTTTCCGCCCAGTAGTGGAACGCGCACGCCTGCGGGTGCATATAGCGGCAGCGCAGCGTATAGTCGTTCACCCACTCGACGCCTGTACAGCAGCAGGAATGGACATTTATCGGGTCGTCCATCAGACCGAGGAAAGAGCACTCCTCGATTGTCACGGTTCCCGAGCAGTTCGTCACGTGCATGCCGTCGTCCCGTCCGCTGGCGACAAGCCGTCCGGCTCTCGCGTTCGGCAGGAAATTCACGGCGTGACAGGTCAGATCCTCTGTGAACTGCGCGAGCACTCCGAGACCGCCGCAACTGTAGACGTTGATGTTACGGAGATCGACGCGCTTCGATTTCTCGACGAATATTCCCGAGTGGTCGCGCTCGTTGTGTCTGAGGACGAAGATCCCGCCGTCCGGGATCAGTCCGGTCTTCACGAAGTCCGTGTCTCTCATGCTCTCGACTGCGAATCTGTAGACGCCGTTCCCGAGGTCGTCGGTGAACGCGAGGCGGAACCTGTCGTCGGTGCCGCGGCGGACACGCTTTGTTGCGGAGTCGAAGAGTATCTGGCTTATCGGCTTCAGCTCCGACCACTCGCCGTTTCCGATATCGAAGAAGAGCTTTCCGTCCTCGACCTTGTGCGGATAGAGCTTTCCGTCTATCGACAGGTCAACGATACCGGTGCCGCGACCGACAACCACTCCCTCGGCGACGAGCGGCTTTTCGCAGTCGATAGTGAAGCCGTCGATCGTCACGTCCTCCGAGTGATCTATCGTTATCGCGATAACCTTCCCGTCGCAGAGCAGGCGGGAGCCGTTTCCGGTCAGGCGGACGTTTTTCATGTCCTTCAGGAGCATTCCGAGACGGCGCTCCGGGATGAGATCGGTGTTGGACAGGCGGTAGTCGCAGAATATCTTCGGCGAGAGATGGTAGTCGCCCGGCTCGAAGACGAACTCTGTGTCCTCCGGGTACTTGCCGAAGACCTCCGACAGGATGAGCGTGACGTCCTTTCCGGGATGGACGCCGTGCTCCTTCATGTATATCTTTTTCACGTTGTTTCTCCTTTTTCACGGGATTCGTATCTATAATCAATTATATCACAAAAATCTCTGTTAGTCAACCATAAAAATTCCGCCGGGAACCGGAATTTTCACGCCGCCGCCCTTTCGGAGCGGAAAGTGTCCGTAATATATGCTATAATTGATACGGAAAGGTGAGGAGACATGAAATACTTCGAATACGGAAAAGAACACGGCGAAATTGCGGTCATCCTTCACGGCGGCGGAACCTCATACAGGGGCGTCGAACCGACGGCAAAGCTCCTCGGGGAGAAATACCACGTGATACTCGTCGTGGAAAAGCCGGAAAAATCAGGACTACTACCTCATCGGCAGGAAGACCGACTGGACGCTGTCTGAGAAAACCCACGCGCACCTCTGGTACGGGATAAAGGGAAACGTCGACAAAAAGCTGTCCTCCGGGCTTGACGGGCTGCGAAAGAAAGGATATAAATTCGACGTGAAAATATTCCCGGAGCCCGGACACGGCGGGCTTGCCGGGGAACAGCCGGAACGATTCGTCGATGAAGTCTCGGCGGCGCATGAAAAGGACATCGGGAAATAAATGACGCAAAGCCCCTCCGCGGCGCGGAGGGGCTGATTGTATGAAACTTATTCGGCAAGCAGCTTCTCGACCGCCGCGAGCTTCACGCAGAGGCAGAGAACAGAGCAAGCCGTCTTCAGATCTTCGTTCGTCGGGAAGGTCGGAGCGATACGCAGGTTCGTGTCGTTCGGGTCTATGCCGTAGGGGAAGGTCGCTCCGACGGTCGTCAGGGTCAGACCCGCAGTCTTACAGAGCTCGTAAACCCTCTTCGCGGTGCCCGGAAGGACATTCAGACTGATGAAATATCCGCCCTTCGGCTTTGTCCAGTCGGCGATGCCGAGACCGGAAAGGTTCTCGTCGAAAGCGTTCAGCACTATCTCGAACTTCGGGCGGATTATCGACGCGTGCAGCTTCATGTGCTTGCGTATGCCCTCCGCGTCGCCGAAATACTTCACGTGGCGCATCATGTTTATCTTGTCGTAGCCGATCGTCTGGATGGTCATGATCGACTTTATCTGCTTCAGGTTCTCCTCGCTCGCCGCCATGATCGCGACGCCGGAGCCCGGGAAAGTGATCTTCGAGGTCGACGCGAAATAGAACACCATGTTCTCGTTGCCGTACTTCTTCGCCTCCTCAAATATGTCGAGCAGCTTGTCGCCGTCCGGATAGAGATCGTGCACGGCGTACGCGTTGTCCCAGAATATGCGGAAATCCTTCGCCGCCGGCTTCAGAGCCGCGAAACGGCAGACAGTCTCGTCGGAATAGGTGATTCCCTCAGGGTTCGAGTACTTCGGCACGCACCAGACGCCCTTAACCGTGTCGTCATCCTTCACGAGCTTCTCAATGACATCCATATCCGGTCCGGTCTTCGTCATCGGGACGGGAATCAGCTCCACGCCGAGCGACTCGGTTATCTGGAAGTGCCGGTCATAGCCGGGGCAGGGACACAGGAACTTCACCTTGTCGTATCTTATCCACGGCTTCTCACTGCCGACGACGCCGTAAAGCATCGCGCGCGCGACCGTGTCGTACATAAGGTTCAGGCTCGAGTTGCCCGCGACGAGAATGTTCTTCGTCGGGATGCCGAGCAGGTCGGAAAACAGCTTCTTCGCCTCCGGAATGCCGTCGAGCACGCCGTAGTTGCGGCAGTCGGTTCCGCTCTCAGACTTGCAGTCGTCGTCGCAGGAGATGACACTGAGCATTCCCTCGGTCAGGTCGAGCTGCTCCTTGTTCGGCTTTCCGCGCGACATATCGAGCTTCAGACCCTTCGACGCTATGTGGTTGTATTCGACGGCGAGCTCCGCCTTTTCGTTTTCGAGCTGCTCCTTTGTAAGAGATCTGTATTCCATATTCCTTTAATCCCCCGTAATTTGCTTAACTGAAGTGAATGCAATCCTGCAAACCGCGTCTTGCATTTATCGCCTCGTTCTGTACTATATTATACTATATTTCCCTCGAAAATGCAAGAGGAATAACAGAGAAAATCGAAATTCGCGCAACTTCAGCGTTACGAACAACGGGAAGGCTTACATACCGCCCGCGATTGTACACGTTCAGACTGTTTTTGCAAGTTTGGAACCGCAAACTTGCATCCACGGCGCAGCAGAGAAGAGTACAGCAGAATCGGCGCCGATTTTTGCCATAATATTTTGTAAAACCTGCACAAACGATTTCTATTGACAAACGCGCGAAAAAGGTTTATAATAGTGTTGTAAAGCAAAAAAGCGATGACCGGGAACAAGTAGCCCGTATTTCCGACTCAAAGAGAACCGCCGGTTGGTGTAAGGCGGCAGCGGGGATTCTGGTGAATACAGTCCGTGAGCTGCTCACTGAAAAGGTGCGCCGGCGGCAGCCGTTATTCTGCGGTCCGATAAGGGGTGCGAAATCCGGGGACTTTTGCCGGAACAGCCTTTACTCGTCGGTCATGGAGAGGGAAGATGTGAGTTTTCCCTGAATAAAGGTGGTAACACGGCAGCGACGCCGTCCTTTGCGCTACGCGCGCTCTGGACGGTATTTTTGTTTTATAATACTTAATATCGGGAATAATTAAAGGAAAAAGGAGATAATCATCATGAAAACAAGACTTATAAAAAAGGCTTTGACAGCGGCTCTCGCCGCCGCCATGACCGTCATGTCGGTCGGGCTCGCTTCCTGCGGCTCATCTGTCGCTAAGTACACGGTCGGCATCTGCCAGCTCGTTCAGCACCCGGCGCTCGACGCCGCGACCGAGGGCTTCAAGGCGGCTCTCACCGAAAAGCTCGGCTCCGACGTCAAGTTCGACGAGCAGAACGCCGCAGGCGACTCGCCCACGTGCGGCGTTATTGTCGGTAATTTCGTCTCAGCGAACGTCGACCTGATCTTCGCGAACGCCATATTCGGGCTGATCATGCCCGAGCCCTTGCAGATTCCGCCGATATGAGCGGTCTTTCCGCCGAGGGTGATGG
>URCP01000116.1 GCA_900546315.1 uncultured Eubacteriales bacterium | reverse complement strand
CCCCGCGGAGGGCAGCTTCAACGGCACGCTGATCTACGACGCGCCGGAAGGAAGTCTCTTCTCGGGCTACAATAACGAGATAACGGCGTCTATGCTCGTCGGAGCGAACATGGGCAGACCGGACGAGAGCGGCGTGAATATCTACGGCACGCGCGGCTTCATGGAGCTCGGCTGGGAGGGCAACCTGTTCAGGTACTTCTCGGCGGATATGCAGTCAGAGCTCGACGAGCACGCGAAGCTCACGCCAGGCGACTGCGAGAGCGGCAACATACACCGTATGTGGGATTATCTCGCGGACGTCTTTGACGGCAGGGAGAAGGACAATATCCTCGACTGGCGTCACGGCTACTACGCGGCGGAGATACTCTTCGCGCTGTACGAGTCGGTAAGGCGCGGCGAGTGGATTGACATGGACGAGTACGAGGCGTCGGCGGCGAACCCCGATGAGCGCTTCTCACCTGACCCGTTCGGAGACATCCTGAAAGCACGCTCATAAACCGGCGCGCCCGGACGCCATCGGAATATCCGGGCAATTTTCAGAAAAGAAAAGGAAAAATCATGGAAGAAAAGAAACCGACAAAAGAAGACACAGCGAGAGTAAAGGGACTCGGCTGTCTGCGCGACAAGCGGTATGACGACGTTTTCAACGTCCGCGTGATAACCGGCTACGGAAAGCTCGACGCGGCGAAGATGCGCGCACTCTCGGACGCGGCGGAGCGCTTCGGCACAGGCGAGGTCGCGCTCACGACAAGGCAGACCGTCGAGATTCAGGGAGTCAGGTATGACCGGCTCGACGAGCTCTTCAAGTTTCTCGACGAAAACGGTCTCTCGACCGGCGGCACGGGCGCGAAGGTCAGACCGGTCGTCTCCTGCAAGGGCACGACCTGCGTCTACGGGCTCGTCGATACATATTCGCTCGCGAAGAAGATCAGCGAGAAGTTCTATTTCGAGATGCACGGCGCCGCTCTGCCGCACAAGTTCAAGATAGCGGTCGGCGGATGTCCGAACAACTGCGTCAAGCCGCAGCTGAACGACCTCGGCATCGTCGGGACGAGACGTCCGGCTCTCGACACGGAGAAATGCCGCGGATGCAAGGTATGTCAGGTAGAATCGGCTTGCCCGGTCGGCGCGGCGGTCAAGATCGATGACAGGATAACGATCGACCGCGACAAGTGTCTGATGTGCGGTCGCTGCACGAAGTCGACGCCGAACAGCGTCGGCGCGAAGTGTCCGTTCGGCGCGGTAACGCCGGAAATCACCGGATACCGCGTCTTCATCGGCGGCAGATGGGGCAAAGGCTATCGCATAGCGAAACCGCTCCCGGTCATCCTCACGACCGAGGACGAGGTTATCCGAGTGATAACAAAAGTCATCGACGTCTACAAGGCGAACGGAAACAAGGGCGAGAGGTTCGCCGACACGGTAGAACGCGTCGGGTTCGACAAGATATCCGCCGAAATACTCGGCAAATAAAAAAGACGGGAGCTCCGCTCGGAGTTCCCGTTCTTTTTGTTTTATCAGAATCTGACAGCCGCGGCGATGACCTCGGCGACAGTCACTTCACCGGCGGGTCTGAGGGTTCCGTCCTCAAAGCCGTTGATGATGCCTTCCGAAACTGCCCAGTTCACAGCGTCGACAGCCCAGTCGGACACGTCGGCGATATCTGTGAAATCAGCCGCGGTATCAACGTTTTCCGCCCTCGCCACGCGGAAGAGCATGACGGCGAGCTGCTCGCGGGTGATCTTCTGATCGACGCGGAATGTTTCGTCCTCAAAGCCGTTCACGATCTGCTCGGACGCCGCCCATCTGACCGCCTCGGCGATACCGCTCTCCTCGTCAATGTCAGCGAAGGGGAGAATGTAGTTGACAACCGGCTTCCCGGCGATCTTCCAGAGAATGGTCACGACAGCCCCGCGGTCGGCGGCGGCCTCCGGGTCAAGCTCTCCGGAGATGCTCTCAAAGCCCGCGTAAATGGTGATGTCGCGGTCAAGCGTTACGGTATCAAGCTTTTCTGTGAGCTCAGCGTCAGCGTACCAGCCGGTGAAGAGATATCCGTCCTTTTCGGGAGCTTCAATCTCCGAGAGATCAATCACGGTTCTGTTCTCATAAGTGTCCGCGCTGACAATCTCGCCGTCAGACACGACAGTGAGCGTCTTGCGGCGGATGAGCTCGGCGAGGATAATGAAGAAGAAGTTGTCGTCCTCTTCATCCTCAGCCGGAATCACGACGAGGTTATCGATAGCGTCAAGAATAGCCTTCGCGAACGTGTCGACTCTTGCCTGATCGTCCTTCGTGAGCCCGCGCTCGACGGCGTTTATCGCGCTCGTGAGGGCGGCGAAGCTCTCGGCTGTGTACTTCTCGGCGTCGGTCGGAGCCTTCGCTATAGCGGCGTCGACAGCGGAATAGTCGGCGGGCTCGCTGAGTGTCGGGTCGGTGCCGACGACCCTTACGTTGTAGGTCTTTTTAACCGTGCGGGTCGGCTGAGACTGATCGTCATGCGGGTTTGTCCAGACAATCGTACCGGTTATCGTCACGTCAACGCTCTTTTCAGAGTGGTTGACGGTGACCGGGAACTTTCCGTCGGACTCAGCGCCGATGGTTATCGCGGAATTGTCGGAAGTCCATGTGATATAAGAGACACTCTTCGCGTCAAGTCCGGTCTTCGGGAGAGCCGCAATGGAATCGCCCTCGGCGACACGGCTCGCGATTCTCACGTTGTCAAACGCCTTGTCAAGCGCCGCGTCGACCTTCGCGAAGTCCCAGTCTAGCTCGACGGTGATCTCTTTCTCAATGACAACTCCGGATTTTTCGATCTTTATGTCTACATAAGGAACGCGGGTGTTATTGTCCTCATAATCGGTGAGCCCGTCGTAGAAATAGAACCTGATGGTTCCGTCCTTCGCGATTCCGGCTCTGTCTCCGAACTTCTTCGGTTCGTTGGTTATAGTGACCTTGACGCCGTCAATGCCGTTCTCAGCGAACTTCGCGCTCATGAAATCGCAGAAATTCGCGTTTTCGGAATAGATCACATGAACGGTGTTCTGGTCAAGAATATTTTCAAGCGCGACGGTGAGTTTTTCTTTGATATCGGTGCTGTCCGCGCTGAACAGCGTGAGGACAAAATCTCTGTCAAACGTTCCGTCACCCGTCTTTATTGCCGCGGTGATGGTAACGTTCTTCGTTCCATCCGCCGGAAGAAGGATGACATTTCCGTCATTGCCAATGTAGTTTGTGTCAGAGCTCTTATAAGTGATGGTGTATCCGTCGCCTTCGGTCGGGATACCGAGCGCGCCGGTGGATTTGACTTCGTTGTCCTTCGGGAGAGCATTCGAAATTGCCTCGAGGGCGCGACCGAGGGTATTAATCTCCCAGTTCGCGTAGAAAATGTAGCTGTCCTTCTCTTTCGAGGCGGTGAATCTGATCTCGTATGTATCTCCGACATTCACAGTTTTCGCTCTGCCATAGGAGTTCGCCTCGGAGCACTCCCAGCTTACAAGGTCATAACCGTCCTTTGTGTATGTGTCGCCGGGGAGAGTGTACATGATGCTCTCCTCGCCGCCGGATTTCAGGACAACGTTTGTGCTGTCGATTGTTCCGTGTTCCTTAAAGAACTTGAGCGTGCGCTCGACCTCGCGGTACTGCGCGTAGAGCGTCGTTATCTCGTCGAAGGACAGATCGGCGTCGCCGTAGTTCTTGCCGCTTCCGTCCTTCTCGGTGTTCCAGCTTGTGACGATCATTCCTGTATAGTCGGGGATGACAGTTATGGAGCCATTTTCGGTCAGTTCGTAAGTGTCAGATGTCTTCTTGTCCCAATAGCCGGTCGTTCCGCCGTTGAAGTCGAGAGTTATGGTCTTCGTGCGGCTCCAGTGAGCGTAGATAGTAGTTCCGTCGTCATCAGCCGTGAACTTGTAGGAATAGGCGATCTCTTCACCAGCTTCATTGAACCAGCCGAGAAACTTATAGCCGTCGCGCGTCGGATAGCCAAAACCATAATCACGTCTCGCGTTGTCCGTCTTCGACGCGTCGTAAACGTAATCATACGTCTTTCCGACGACAAGCGAGCGCGTCTCGCTGTTCCCGTTGCAGTCGTCAAATGTGACGCTTATTTTCTCGCCCGCCCATACAGGCATTATCGTTACAATGTTGCCCGAGTATTTCAGGTATGACGAGCTCATTCTGCTGACATAGGTTCCGGGCTGCCACGCAGGATAAGTCGTGCTTGTTCCCCATCCCTTGAACTCATACCCTTCTCTCGTAAACCCGTTCTCCGGGAACTTGGTACTCCCCGCGGTCTCCCTCGTGACGACAATATCGTCCATGCTTCCCTCTCCGCCCGCGGCGGTGAAGCGAAGCGTTGTCGTGCCGTCCTCCGCCGCCGAAACGCCGAGCGGAAGCGCGCAGACGATCATCATGCAGGCGATGATCCCCGCCAGAATTCGTTTGAACATCTTTCTGTTCTTCTCCTTCAATTTTTTATATTTGATAAAAAGGAGCGCGGATGTCGTTTCAAGACACCCGCACTCCCCAATACCCGGAAATGCAAAAACAGAAACCTTACGGCTGGCTAAGAAATCATCCGCAAAAACCCGCAGACAGCAGGCAAAACACCGGCATAACAAAAAAATCCGGTCGGACATTCATCACAGTATGGGCAAGTCGCGCCGGATTCGAACCGGCTTTCCGTTTGGATCTACTCAGTTTACAACCTTTCAAACCGTGATCTCTGTAATATTTACCGGTAAATTATACCATAAGTAATACACTGAATGCAATGTACAATGTGTAAACTTTTTGTTTTTTACCCGGTCCTCAAACAGATACCCGACCCGGAATGTCGCATTTTTTCGCATTTTGTGAAATCTGCCTATTTATTCCTCCGCCCGGATGGGGTATAATATTATCAGAGAATTCTATCAGAAAGGAATTACCATGTCATCACTTTCAAGCCAGAAATGGTTCCGCTCGCTCTTCCGCCGGCGGGTGCAGATAACTCTGCTGTTGTTTTTTCAGCTTGTTTTCATACTGTATATCGTCATCGGCGGGTCGAGGATATCCGATATAATCAGCGCGGGACTGACCGCGCTCAGCTTCATCGCCGTCCTTCTCGTCGTCAGGAAGCGCGAGAAGGGCGCGTATAAGCTCTCGTGGGTGATACTTATGCTCGCACTCCCTGTCTTCGGCGGACTGTTCTACATCATAACCGAGCTCCAGACCCACCGCCCGAAGTTCGTCCGGCTCGAGCGTCAGGCTCTCGCAAAGTCCTCCGCGCTCATGAGCCTTCCCGGAACCGCGCGTGACGAGGCGGTAAGCGGAAATCCGGACCTCGCGCCGGAGATCGATTACCTCGAGAAATCCGCCGGATACCCGGTTTATTCCGGCACACGCGTCACATATCTCACCCCCGGTGAGGCAAAGCTCGCGCATCTGCTCGAGGAGCTCGAAAAGGCGGAAAAATACATCTTCCTCGAGTACTTCATAATTCAGGGCGGAGAGATGTGGGACGAGATTCTCGCGGTGCTGAAGCGCAAGGCGGCCGCGGGCGTCAAAGTGCGCGTGATCTATGACGATTTCGGCTGTTTCTTTCTGCTCCCGAAGGATTTCCCGGCGGAGCTCGCGAAATACGGCATAGACTGCCGCGTCTTCAACCCGTTCCGCCCACTGCTCACAGTCGTGCAGAACAACCGCGACCACAGGAAGATCGTCTCGATCGACGGTAAGGTCGCCTTCACCGGCGGCATCAACCTCGCCGACGAGTACATCAACGCGATAGAGCTCCACGGCCATTGGAAGGACGCCTCGATAATGCTCGAGGGCAAGGCGGCGTGGAGCATGACCCTGATGTTCCTGACAATGTGGCAGGTGACGACCGGCGAGGAAGAGGACATGGAGCAGTACTACCCGTGGAAGGACGCCCCCTGCACGGTTCCCTCCGACGGCTTCGTGCAGCCCTACGCCGACACGCCGATGGACACGGACAACGTCGGCGAGCACGTCTATCTACAGCTCATCAATAACGCGAAAAGATACGTCTATATAACGACGCCGTATCTGATAATCGACGACAGCATGATCTCCGCCCTGTCCCTCGCGGCGAAGAGCGGCGTCGACGTGCGCCTGATCACACCGCACATCTGGGACAAGCGCTTCGTCCACGAGACCACCCGCTCCTATTACCCGGAGCTGATCTCCGCCGGCGTGCGGATATACGAGTACAGCCCGGGCTTCATCCACTCGAAGACCTTCGTCTCGGACGACAGGGTCGCGACGGTCGGGACGGCGAACCTCGATTTCCGCAGTCTCTATATGCACTACGAGTGCGGCGCGCGCTTCTACGGCTCGGAGGCGGTCGCGAAGGTCAGGGATGATTTTCTCGATACACTTGAAAAGTGCGCCGAAATACGCGGGAAGGACTGCCGTGTGTCGCTTCCGGAGCGGCTGACGCAGGATCTTCTGCGCCTTATCGCTCCGCTGATGTAAGCCACGCCGGATAATTTGCCCGCCGCGCAGAAAGCCCGCCCGTCAGCGGGCTTTTTTGCCGTATAAATCAACTGAAATCAATGTCTCCTCTTGACAGAATATAACAAGTGGTGTATAATATATGTTGTACAACAAAAGCAATCCATGAAGGAGAAAATACAAATGCCGCCGAAAAACAGATTCACGAAAGACGAGATGATAGACGCCGCGCTCGATATTGTCCGTGAGAAGGGCATCGACGCCCTGACCTCGCGGGAGCTCGGGGCGCGGATGGGAAGCTCGACCCGCCCGATGTTCACGTATTTTTCGACCGTGAACGAGCTGAAGGAAGCCGTGCGCGTGCGCGCCGCGGAAAGATACCGCGACTTCATGCGGGAGGGGCTGAACGATAAAATTCCCTTCCTCGGCGTCGGCAGAAGACAGATAAAGTTCGCCGCGGAGGAGCCGCGGCTCTACAGACTGCTCTTCCTGACGCCGGTCGGGAACGGTCCGGACGGTGAGCTTCCGGGAATACCGGAGCTGAAACGTGAGGTCGTCACGTCGATAACAGAGATATACCGCGTCGACGTGAAGACGGCGGATCAATATTATGAAAATATGTGGCTTGTCGGGAACAGCATCGCGGTGCGGATCGTGACCGGTTCGGGACATTTCAAGCCGGAGGACATAGATCGCATATTCGGACAGTTCAGCCTCGCGCTGTTCAAGGCGTACCGCGAGCTGTCTGGCTTCATTGACATGTCGCTCGACAAGGACTCGGAATTCAGGCGGCTGATCGGGGGAAACGACAATGAAAATAACTGAGACGGAGATCGGCGGCGCGCCCGCCGTGCTTTACGGCGACGGGGCGGAAAAGGCGTATCTTTTCGTTCACGGGCTGTTCGGGAACAAGTATGAGGCGGAGCGTTTCGCGCGCGTTGTGTCGGGCGCCGGGTATGACGTGCTCGCCGTCGACCTGCCGGAGCACGGCGGAAGAGACGACGGGAAGAAGCTCGTCCCGTGGGAGGTCGTGCCGCAGATACGCGCGGCGCTCGGCTGGCTTGATGAAAGATACGCCGGGGTGTCGCTCAGAACGACGAGCGTCGGGACATACTTTTCCCTGCTCGCGGCGGGAGCCGGAGATGTCGTCGTCGAAAAATGCCTCGCGGTGTCGCCGCTTGTCGACATGGTGACGATGATAAACGGCGTGATGGCGGCAAACGGCGTCGACGATGACAGACTCGAGCGCGAGCGCGTGATTGAGGTCCCCGGCGGACAGCCGCTGTCATGGGAATACCTTACATACGCGAAGGAACACCCCGTGACAGCCGCTTTTCCTGTTCATATTCTGTACGGAGAAAAGGACGAGGTGGTTCCGTTCGAGACGGTCAAGAGATTCGCCGAGGAGAATAGCGCGGATATCACAGTGATTCCGGTGGCGGAGCATTGGATACATCTGGATGATGAGGTCGCGGAGATGGAGAAATGGGAACGCGGAATGGCGTAGTCAAGCCGCGCGAAGAACCGAATCGATATAGTGACATAATATTTTTCCTTTTTTTTCGAAAAACCCCTTGACAAACGCCGTGAAATGTGGTAGAATATATGTGTAGTAGACGTGAGCGTCGATCGGAAAGTATATCCGGTTCGGTTCGGAGGGATGTCCGAGGGGTTTAAGGAGCCGGTCTTGAAAA
>URCP01000115.1 GCA_900546315.1 uncultured Eubacteriales bacterium | reverse complement strand
AAACCGGTTTTCGCGGGATTTTGATTTGCACGTAATCCGTAATTTGAAGGCGGGCGACCAATGGTCGCCCCTACAAGCGTAGACCTCTATCCGACGTTTCGTCAAGCGGTGCAGACCTCCATCCAACGTTTCGTCAAGCGTGTAGACCTCTATCCAACGTTTCGTCATGTATGTAGGTGTCCATCCAATTTTATTGAGGGCATAACCCATGTCGGCATTTTGCCCGATGTTTGTCATTCCACCTTTAACCCATCATAAATCGTCCCGATATATTTCCCCGTGTCCTCCTCGGTGACAGGCGACGAATGCCTGAATCTCTCGCGGTAATCGGTCGGGGAGACGCCGTAGCGCTCGGTGAACTCCTTCGCGAAGTGGCTCGCGCTTCCGAGCTGGTATCTCGACGCTATCCTGTAGATCAGCTCGTCGGTTGTTCTCAGATCCTTGCACGCCGCTATGAACCGCTTCCCGCGCAGATAGCCGAATATCGTGACGCCGAACTCACTCTCGAACACCCGCTCTAAATGCCTCTCCGACAGACAGAAATACGCCGCTATATCCGCGCTCTTCACCGGTCTCGCGATATGCCGGTCAAGCACGTCCCGTATACGCTTCGCCAGAGGAACCTCCTCCTCGCCGGTCTCGCCGAGCGTCGCCTCGAAGACGCCGAGAAGCGAATGGCACGCGTCCGCTCTCCTGTACCCGAAGGACGACAGGTCGGTTATCATTCTCTCAAGCGGCTCACGGCTGCCGGGCGCGCGCTTTATCGTCACCGGCGCTTTAATATCGTAGAGCTCAGACGCCGCCTCCATGAATCTGCCTTTCAGCGTCACCCACAGCTTTTCCACCGGCGACGAAGGGTCGTTCACGTATTTTATGTTCCCGTCCGGCTCGCTGTCCGTCTGAATCACGCCTCTCAGAATCACGAGGTCGCCGGGCAGAGCGGTCTGTGCCGAGCCTTCGCCTATGTACGCCCTTCCGGAGATTATATACTCTATCAGCGTGTATCCGTCCGGTATCTGCCCGGTGCGGTATTCAGGGTCGGCTCCCACCGTCCCGGCGGCGCGTATGTCAAGAAAGCCGTTCCCGGCTCCGAGGTCGAGGTAGGTCAGCTTCTCGTTGTACTGTGTCAGTTTCACATTTTTCCCCTCCGTTTATATAAGAATTTTCGCTCATGTCCGGAAAGTGATACTAAATGTCGGAATTCCGGCTTTACAGGGCGCGTTTTATATAGTACAATTATTATAGCACATCGGAACACGAAAATCAAGTGCAGGAGCGAAAACTTATGAAATACGATCTCACGATAACCCCCACGCCGGAAAAAGCGGAAGTCAGCGTGACTATGCGCGAAGACCACGGCGCGGATATATACGACATCACAATCACCTCGGACGAGCCTGTTACCGGCGTGAAGACAGCCTTCCACATCCCGGCGGGCGACATTGCCGGCAGGTGGTTCCCGAGGATGAAGATGTTCGACAAAGGCGTACACAACAGCTGGGAGGGCGCGACATGGACAAACTTCACCGGCGGAGCGCCGCTTGTCTCGTTCTACCGCTCGGATGACCGCAACCGTCTGACGGCGGCTCTGTCCGACTGCAAGGCGGCTTGGGCGCTGAATATCGGCGTGGACGACCGGACAAAATGCCTCGAGTTCATCGCAGAGACGAAGAAAGTATCAATATCGTCTGAATCGAACAAATACACGCTGTCGCTGTTTATTGACGCATCGACCGAAGGTACATCTCCCGATAGTTCAAAACTGTGCGATATGACGACAATGGAAGCCCGGAATGAGCGTTACTGGTGGGAATCGGTGCGCGCCGCCTCCGACTTTATGGCTTCGTTCTGTCCTTCTCACAGACTGCCGGACTTCGCGTTTGACCCGGTGTTCTCGTCGTGGTACTCGTTCCAGCGCGGGATTTTCGACGACAAGGTGCTCGAGCAGTGCCGGATGGCTTATGACCTCGGTTGCAGGACGCTGATTCTCGATGACGGCTGGCAGACCACTCCCGGCGTAGAGGACTACAGCTGCGCGGGCGACTGGACGCCGAACAGAGACAAGTTTCCGGACATGAAGGGCTTTGTCGACAAGGTTCACGCGATAGGTATGCGCGCGATGATCTGGATAGGTCCAGGGCTCTGCGGCGACGCGTCGAAGCTCTCGAAGCTTTACGGCGACAAGAAGATTCCCGGCGGATGGGTCCTCGACCCGAGATTCCCGGAGGTCAGAGCGAGAATGACTGAGGATGTATGCCGGGTAGCGGAGAAATATGGCTTTGACGGGCTGAAGATTGACTTTCTTGATTCCTTTCAGGGCGGCGATATCGGACCGGAAAACGCCGATGGACGTGATTATCTCTCTCTCACCGACGCTGTGGATGACATGGCGCGGCTGATCTCGCGGCGTCTTTCGGATATCTCGCCCGATTTTCTCATCGAGTACAGGCAGAACTACACCGCACCGGCGAACATGATACGCGTCGGCGACTGCCCGCAGGACTACCTGACAAACCGCGTCGGGGCGATCGATCTGCGGCTTCACACACACGCGGCTGTACACTCTGACATGGTTCAGTTCAATCCGGACGAGCCTGCCCAGGTGTCGGCTCTACAGATGGTGAATATCCTCTTCTGCACGCCGCAGGTCTCGGTGATGTTCGATCAGATAAGCCCGGAACAGCGGGAGATGCTGAAATTCTGGCTGAACTTCATGAGCGACAAGCGGGAACTCTTACAAAAGAGCGAGCTCATGCCCCACAGATGCGACGCGAACTACTCGTACGTCACCGCGAGAAACGACGGCGAAGAGCTCCACGCGATGTACTCGGAACGCCTGCTCATGCTCGACAAACCGCGAAAGAGAGTGTATATCGTGAACGGTGTTGACAGGAAACCGCTTTATGTCGGCAGTAACGAAAAGCTGACCGCCCACTGCCGGATACTCGACTGCACGGGCAGGGAAGTGAAGAATGAGACCATAACGATCGACAGTTTGCCCGTGCGGCTTGACGTGCCCATGTGCGGGATGACGGTCATTGATCTGGTAATATAATATTGAAAGGAAGCTAATATCATGAAGAAAACACAACTTATCTCGACGCTTCTGCTGATTGCGATGCTCGCGGGGTGCGGGTCTCAGGGCGCCGGGAACGACACCACACCCTCTGCCGACAACACCGACGACACCACAACCGAGGCTCCGGCAAGCAACGAATACCCCTACGAGACCGGCAAGTACGACGGTCAGACCTTCACCTTCCTGAACGCCGAGGACAAGCTCTGGGCGGGCTCAAACCATGTTCTCGACTACGAGGAGCAGAGCGGCGAGCTTGTTCAGGACTCCGTTTACAACCGCGCGAGAAAGGCGGAGCAGCAGTTCGGTATCACGATCGACGTCGTGAAGACCGATATATGGGACACGACCGGCGATATGCAGAAGCACGTCATGGCGAACGAGGACGTCTACAACGCCGCCTATATGCCGCTCAAGAACGCTATGACGCAGAGCGAGTACATCATGAACCTCTACGACATCGACACGCTCCATCTCTCGGACGAGTGGTGGAACCAGAGCTTCATCGATCAGGCGACCATGCTCGGCGGCAAGCTTTACTCTACGGTTGACTATATCAACATGATGGGCTACACCTACGGCAACGTGCTCTACTTCAACAAGGATATGTACAAGAAGAACAACATCGACCTGCCGTATGACGCGGTGCGCTCGGGTAACTGGACGTATGACAAAATGTATGAGAATATGTCGAAGGTCGTAAACCTGAACGGCGACGAGAGCTTCAAGGCTTCAATGTCCGGCGCCTGCGTATATGGTTACGCCGTACAGCACGAGGAGGGAACTATGACGCTTCTCGACGGTTCGGGAGAGTTTCTGGTCATGAAGGACAAGGACGGCGTGCCGTCGCTGAGGTCTGATGTGTCTGGATTTGAGGCGGCTTATTCGAAGCTTTGCTCGATGCTGTCCGGGGACGGCTTCTGTGTCATGAAGAACGAGAAGGAATTACAGGGCGCGTTCATTTTCGAGCAGGGAAGGGCGATGTTCTATCAGGGACCGCTCGGTCTCGCGGGCGACGCCGAGTTCAGAGCGCTTGACTTCGAGTTCGGAGTTATCCCCGCGCCGAAATATGAGGCTTCGCAGAGCAAGTACTACACTATGGCGAGCGAGTACACGCTGTCGCTGACCGTTCCGAAGACCGTCTCTGACACAAAGTTCACGGGCGAGGTGCTCGACTACATGGCGTACCTCGGACTGCGCGACGTGATTCCGGACATCCAGACGAGCCTGTGCTACAAGGGCATGAGAGACGACGACTCGATTGAGATGTTTAACACCATTCTGAACACGCTGTCGCTCGATATCGGTTATATGTTCGGCTGGACGAAGGACATGGTGGGTAAACTCTGCAGAGCCGACCTGCTGAATGGCAACGACAAGTTCGCGTCGACCTTCGCGGCACAGAAGGATAAGATAACGGCGAATATCGAGAAGACGCTTGAGACGATGGGGCAGTGACTGTAAGCTGAACATCCTGAACACGTTGAACACGGCGAATCCACCCCCCCTTCGCTCTTCGCTCTTTGCGATGTACTCGGAACACCTGCTCATGCTCGACAAACCGCGAAAGAGAGTGTATGTAGTCAACGCTGTCGACTGGTAATATAATTATAATATTGAAAGGAAGCTAATATCATGAAGAAAACACAACTTATCTCGGCGCTTCTGCTCATTGCAATGCTCGCGGGGTGCGGTACGGTTGAGGACGGGAACGACGAGACGACATCTTCCAGCTCTGACACGACGGAGGAGACCACTGCTGATACCAGCGTAAAAGACGATCTGCCCGCCGACCTTGATTTCACCGGAAGAGAGCTGCGGATACTGACGAACAAGGTCACAGAGAACGCGGCGCTCGCTCCCGAAGAGGCGACAGGAGACGTGCTGAACGACGCGATTCATGCGCGCAACGTCCGGATATGCGACCGGTTCGGAATCACCATGACCGAAGATCTCTACACGTGGGACAACGGCGGCGACAAAGCCCGCAACTTCATCACAGCCGGTGAGGACGCTTACGACATCATATCCCTCATCGACAGAGACGCCCTGACCTTCGCGACCGAAAACATGATCCGCTTCGCCGACGAGGTGGAGAATGTCGACCTCTCAAAGCCCTACTGGAACCAGTCGCTGAACCGCAACGCGACTATCGGCGGCAGACAAGTGCTCGCTTACAGCGACATCGCGCTGACAGCTTACGACTTCACGCACGTCATGCTGTTCAACAAGAAGATGGTCGGGGATCTTCAGATCGCTTCCCCGTATGATCTCGTCGAGAACGGCACATGGACGCTTGACAAGTTCGGGGAATACGAGAATCTCGCCTCCGGCGACCTGAACGGCGACGGAATTTACGACCTTGAAGACAGCTACGGCTTTGTGTCGCTCGCGAAACAGATAGCGCCCTGCTTCTGGATTGGCGCCGGATGCCTGTCGGTTGAGAAGAACGACGATGATATCCCTGTGTTCGACATGAGCAGTGAGCGGATGCTCTCGGTGCTTGACAAGGCGTACAGCCTCACATGGGGCGGCAACGCTTGGTTTGTGCAGAAGGAAGGCGACTGGGACTCGCACCTGACCCTCTTCACCTCGGATCAGGCTTTGTTCTGCAACACGACCTTCGGCGGCATCTTCAAAGCGACGCTGCGCGAGATGGAGAGCGATTACGGAATCATACCGTACCCGAAGTATGATGAGACGCAGACGACTTACTATTCCCGCGTCGAGGGCGGATGCCCGTATTCTGTTCCGTCGACGGTCACTGATACATCGTTTGCCGGCGCGATGATGGAGGCTCTGTCCTGCGAATCGTACAACTCGGTCATTCCCGTGTACTATGAGACCGCGCTCAAGACGAAGTACTCGCGCGACGAGCAGTCCGGAAAGATACTCGATATGATGATGAGCAACCGCGTGTATGCCTGGGGCGACACGTTCTTCACCTCTTACGTCCGCGACGGATTCGTCTTCAAGGCGTTCAACAACGGAAAGCCGGTCAGCGCGTCGGATATCGAATCCAACAAAAAGAAGGTCGACGCGGCGATAGAGAAGGTCGTAAAAGCCGTGACCGAGAAGGATTCCTGAACATCCTGAACACGCTGAACATCCTGATTCCACCACCCCTTCGCTCTTCGCTCTTATGCACGTCATGCACGTGTGCACGAGATTTCGGTCTGAACGTCCCCCCTTGTATATTTAAGATTTCGTTCACATTTCTGCCCCGACAAAAAAAGGACCGTCAACCGGTCCTTTTCTTTACCCCTTAATCTCAGCTTCCGGGTATTTCTTCTTTACTTTCTTCAGCAGAACAACAAAGCATACAGCGTGAACAGCGGCGGTCAGCGCCCACGAAATCGGATAGGAGATATACACAGCCGTAATCGGCGCGTTCGGATTCACCGCGAACAAGCCCCATATCCACACAAGCCTGAACACGCACGCTCCCATCAGCGACACAACCATCGGCGCGAACGAGTAGCCGATTCCTCTGAGCCCTCCGACAAGGCTGTCCATGATTCCGCAGAGGAAGTAGGGCGCGGCGACATAGTAGAATCTGATTTCCCCGGCGTCGATGACAGACTGGCTCTGAGCGTAAATATGAAGCAGAGGCTTGCCGACGACCGTCGCGCAGGCGATGCCGATAAGCTGGCTCTTCACGATTCTCTTGTAGTTCCTCTGACCGAAGTTCTGGCTGACAAACGAGATGACCGCCTGATAGAACGAGTTCATCGCGACATATACAAAACCCTCGAGGTTCGCGGCGGCGGAGTTTCCGGACACCACGTCGGGTCCGAACTTGTTGATGGACGACTGAATGACGACGTTCGAGAGGGAGAACAATGTTCCCTGAAGCCCGGCGGGAAGACCGATTCTGACAATCTGACCGAGCTTTGACTTATCGACCGAGAGCTTCTTCCACTCGAAGCGGATAGCTCCTTTCTCTCTCATCAGGCAGATGACGACAAGCGTCGCCGAAACGGTCTGCGAGACAACGGTAGCTATAGCGACGCCCGCGACGTTCAGGTCGAGGACGAGAACGGTGAAGATATTCAGAAGCACGTTCAGCACTCCCGCGATTGTCAGGTAGTAAAGCGGACGTCTGGTGTCGCCTATTGCACGCAGGAGCGAGCTTCCGAAGTTATAGACGGTTGTTGGTATCATTCCGAGAAAGTAAATCATGAGATAGGTGGTCGAGTACCCGATGAGCTCGTCCGGCGTGCCCATCAGAACGAGCATCTGACGCGACAGCAGAAGCCCGACGACAGTCAGCAGAGCGCCCGAAACGATAGCTATCATCATGGATGTATGCACGGTTTTTGACAGTCCCTCGTCGTCCTTTGACCCGAAGCACCTCGCCGCGATGACGTTCGACCCGACCGACAGACCGATGAAGAACCCGATGAGCAGGTTGATAAGCGCTCCGTTCGAGCCGACCGCGCCCATGTAGTAGTCGCCCATCTCGCCTGACTTACCGACGATGATGATGTCGGCGGCGTTGAAGAGCAGCTGAAGCATACTTGACGCCATGAGCGGCAGAGTGAACCGGAGCATCTTCGGCAGTATCGCGCCGGTCGTCATATCTATCTCGTATTTGCTGGACTTTACAGCCTCTTTACTCAATTATATATCCTTCCTTTCAAATCACACACAGTCTCTATATTATAACTCAGAACCGGAGAAAAGTCAATGACGAAAATGACGAATAATCGCGAAGGGAAGTGAAACGGATTGGGAAAGTTTACGCGACGGTAAATGTGAACAAAATCTTAAATATACAAAGGGGGGACGTTCAGACCGAAATCTCGTGCACACGTGCATGACGTGCATAAAGAGCGAAGAGCGAAGGGGGGGGTGGATTCGCCGTGTTCAGCGTGTTCAGGATGTTCAAGAAGAAAAGCTCCCCGATATGAGGAGCTGTGGGTTTATATCTTCTCTTTGGATGTCTTTGATATCGCGCTGACATTCGTTTTACGCACCAACATTACATTTACGCACAATCTTTGTAGGGGCGACCATTGGTCGCCCGCTCCTGACACATCGCACATACATAGGGGTGAAGGCACATCTTACCGTTTGAGGCGGGCGACCAATGGTCGCCCCTACGGGGTGCGG
>URCP01000114.1 GCA_900546315.1 uncultured Eubacteriales bacterium | reverse complement strand
CGCGGTGCCAAAATGTGCATGAATGATCAAACAATCAGGCAGATAAGTCATATAATGTAAAGGAATGGAAAAAAGCATGACAATATCCGAGAGACAACAGAACATTTTCGCGCTGATAGGCAAGCGCCCCGACATCACCGTCCGGGAACTCGCGGAGACATTTTTCGTCAGCGAGCCGACGATACGCCGCGATCTCACCGAGCTTGAGCGGCGCGGGATGGTGACGAAATGCTACGGAGGCGCGAAGCTCTTGTCTGGCGCTACCGACGGCGAGATACCGTTCCTGCTCCGCGAAAAGGAGCGCAGCGCGGCGAAGGTCGAGATGGGCTGAAAAGCGGCGGATTTCGTCAAGGACGGATTGGTTCTGATGCTCGACGGCTCGACGAGCGCTTATTATATGGTTCCGTACCTCGCGGCGTATAAAGATCTGATAGTGGTGACGTCCGGTGCGCGGACGGCGGTGACTCTCGGTGAGCACGGGATAAAGGTGTTTTCGACCGGCGGGCAGATGATGCCGCACTCGTTTTCGTATATAGGCGAGGCGGCGGAGAATTTCGTCCGGAATTTCAACGCGGATATCTGCTTTTTCTCCTGCCGCGGCGTCTCGGATGACGGGGTCATGAGCGACGTGTCGATCGAGGAGATGATACTCAGAAAGGCGATGATGGGGCAGTCTAAGAAGAAGGTGCTGCTCTGCGACAGGAACAAGTTCGGGAAGAAGTATCTCTATAATCTCGGGAATATAGATGAGCTCGACGCTGTGGTGTCGAACACGGAGGAAAAGAACGCGGGAATCGCCTCCGCCGAGTGAAAAGTTTGTTTTACGACATTTTCGGTTTGTTTTGTTGCTTGTTTTTTTTTCCGATCTGCTGTATACTAATATCAGGTACATAAATGAACCGACACAAAGTGCCGGGAACAAACTGAAAGGTATGGGCAGAATGATGAAAAGAACACACAGATTATCGGCGATGTTTTTAGCGGCGCTTCTTGCCGTGTCGACGCTCGCTTCCTGCGGAGGAGACGGCGGCGCGAAAAACGACACAGACCCGGCGGACGTGACGACGGCTTCGGGAGGCGACGGGGAAACCTCGTCCGGAGAATCGGACGAGACCACAATCGCGCCGCTCGAAAAGCGCGACCTCGGCGGGAGGACGATAAACGCCTTCATCCGGACAGAGTGGGATTACGAGTTCGTCATCGACGAGGAGAGCGTCGGCGACACGGTCTCGGACGCCATCCACGCCCGCAACCGCGCGGTCGAGGACAAGTACAACTGCAAGCTGAATTTCATAGAACAGAAAGGCGCGTGGGGAAGTCACACGGATTTCACGAACACGATACACAACTCGGTGCTTGCCGGGGACGGAGAGTATGATTTTATCGCCGGGTATCAGGCGGTGCTCGTAATGAACATCCTGAACGGGGATCTCATGAATCTCTACGATGTGCCGAATATCCAGCCGGACGCGCCGTGGTGGACGCAGGCGGGGGTCGACGCGCTGACATATAACGGGAAGTGCTTTGAGATCGGCGGCGATATCTCGGTTTCCCTGCTCGAGGGAATCAACTGTATGTTCTACAACAAGAAGCTCGCCGAGGATTTCTCCTCTCCCGATTTCTACCAGCTCGTGCGGGACGGCAAGTGGACGCACGACAAGATGCTTGAGGTGACAAAGGGAGTATATCAGGATCTCGATGGCGACGGCGTGAAGAGCAGCGGCGATATGTACGGATTCACTGCGGGAAAGTACTATATCCGTCCGTTCGTCGTGAACTATGACACTCCGACGATATCAAAAACCGGCGAGCTTATCTGGAACAACGAGCACACGATAAATGTAGTTGATAGGATCGTCGACTTCTCCGTGTCGCCTGATGTGCTGTACACTGAGGACAACGAGACCGACGCCATGAAGATATTCAGCGACGGGCGCGCGCTGTTGTTCGAGAATTTGCTCGGGGTCTCCTCAAAACTCCGTGACATGAGCGATGACTTCGGTATCATCCCGCTTCCGAAGTTCGATGAGAATCAGGCGGAATACAAGACGACGACGAAGAACGATGTCTCGATGATGTGCGTTCCAATAACGGCGAAAGATCCTGACATCTCCGGATTCGTTCTTGAGGCGATGTGCCGCGAGTCGACGGACACGGTGGCGAAGGCGTTCTATGAGACGGCGCTGAAGGGCAAATACGCGCGTGACGAGGAATCGATCGAGATGATAAATCTCATCCGCCAGACGCTTACGTTCGATTTCGGGTGGGGCGCGTCAATGGCGACCGGCGTCTCCGGCGCGCAGTACCAGACCATGGTCGAGGCGAATGACAAGAATTTCTCGTCGTGGTACGCCGCGAATGAGACGACGATACAGGAGAAGACAGCGCTCTTCCTTGCCGCCTTTGAATAAGAAAATGAAAGCGGCTGTCGTGCGTGGCGCGGCAGCCGAATCATGAGGTTACTATTTTGAAACAGATCGACACACTGATAATCGGGGCGACGGCGCTCGCTTACCCGTTGGCGGCAAGGCTCGGCGGCGCGGCGCTCGTTGTTGAGAGCGGCTTTTCGGTCGGCGCGGAGTTTTCCGAGGCGATGATTGCCGAAAGGGTAAGGAACGCTGAACACACCGGACTCGCCGGGGAGCTGTGCGCTGAGCTTGAAAAGCGCGGGATTCTTCTTCCGGACGGGCGGATACATATCCTCGCCGTCGGAGGCGCGCTCGCCGGGAAATACCTTGAGACCGGGGCTGAGATACTTCTCGGGACGGCGGTGACAGACGTCTCGCGGGTTCAGGACGGCTTCATCGCGACGCTTTTCGGGGCGGAGAACGGGTATGAGCGGATAGCGGCGAAACGTATCATCGACACGCGCGTGCGGGAATTCATGGACTGCCGGAAGGTCTTCGGTCTGATGCTCGCGGGAGAGAAGGATATAAATGTGTGGTTGGACGATAAGTCGTTTGTCGAGCACGGCGTCTTCGATGATGAGTACATCCTTCACCTGTATGTCGACCGTGATTCCACGATTCCGGACTGCGAGAAATATGCGGACGAATGGCTGAAGACCAACCGTAGCCGTATCGGAAACGCGAGGGTCGCCGGGATAACGCTTGTCTTCGGTTATCGTTTCGCGGAGCCGGTCAGGGAAGAACGGGACGGGATCATTTACGTTCCGTCGGCGTCCTATCCGGATATTATATCGGCTGTCAGGGGAGGTGAGGAGCTGTGTCTGTGATTCGTCATACATTGATCGACGGAAAGCACGTCGAGTGCGCATATGATGGAAAATTCGACCATGAGTGCGGCGTCTGCGTCGTCGGGGCGGGAACCGCGGGAGCTGTCGCGGCGATATCCGCGGCAAGGCGCGGCATGGATGTTCTCACTATTGATCTCGCGCCGATACCGGGAGGAACCGGCACGGCGGCGTGCGTCTGGGACTATTACTACGGCGCGGACGGCGGGCTTTACGAGGAAGTGAACGCGGAAGCCGACGAAATCCTCGCCGGTGGGGACTATATTCCGTCAACTGTTCCGGATTACAAGAAAAGCTATCCGACAGCCGTAAAATCTCTGGCTCTTGTCCGGGAATTTGAAAAATATCACGTGAGGTCGATCTGGTCGGCGTTCGTCACCGATGTCTTCACCGAGGATGGAAAAGTGATCGGCGTCGCCGCGTCTGACGGTGAGAAAACGATAACTGTCCGCGCGGATGTGGTCATCGACGGCGCGGAGGGCGCGGTCTGCCGCCTTATAGGTCTGAAGACGCTCGGCGGAAGGCGTTCGGACGGGAAGCTCGCGAGGTTTTCACGCACGGTCGGGAAGATGTTGAACGGTCATATGTACGGAATCTGGTCGTTCAACGACGATTTCGCCGGGAAGAGCCCGGAAGAATCCGCGCGGCAGAATCTCGAGTGGGCTGGCAGAATGCCGTGTTTTCCGGACAGGATGAATGAGGATCGGCGGCTCTATTCGATGGGCTGTGAGGTCGGACGGCGGGAGGTGCTCTGCGTCGAGACTGAGAAAGTGTATACTTTTCTTGATCTTCTCGAGGGGAGAATTCCGGAGAATCCGATTTTCTACACCTTCGCGCCGCTCGACAACGCTAACCCTGACCTATGGAACGAAGACGAGGAATTTCAGGACTGGCAGATGCTCTGCACCCTGCACGCGTCTGGAATCTCGGTAGGAATCCCGCCGGAGTGCCTGATACCGAAGGGAACGCGCGGACTTCTCGTCGCCGGAAAGCATATCGGCACCGGTCACACGATGACGAGCACGGTCAGAATGAGGACCGACATGGAGAAGTGCGGCGAGGCGGCGGGGGTAATGGCGTCGATGATGATAAACTATGATTGCGACGCGCAGACTATATGCCGTGAGCGTTTCGCGGAGCTTCGGGAAATCCTCTCGGAGACCGGATGCTATAACAAGGAGAATGACCGCGGTGTCTGCGACCTGAATCAGCCGGACAATGGTATGTGGAAGTCTGTGAAGCTGCCGGAGACGGTCGAAGAGCTGAGGGAATCACTCGCGTCTGTCTATCCGTCCATCGGTCTTTTCGCGGTGAGAACCGTGAAGGGGCGTGGCGGAGATGCTGAAGGTTTCACAAACGCTCTTGTCGGCTGGCTTGATTCTGATGACAAGCTGTTACGCGAAAATTCTGCTGTCGCGCTCGGTCTTATCGGCGACAGATGCGCTCTGCCGGAGCTGAGACGGATACTCGAAGGGAAGTGCGAGACGCACACTTACAGGTCTCCGCACAAGTATTTCTTCGGCTGGCTCGAGACGACGGTGCTCTGCAATTATGTCAAGGCGGTCTGTCTGATCGGCAGGCTCGGGGAGAAGGAAGACGACGAGATACTGAAGCGGATCGCCGGGTATGACGGGGAGGAGCCTGAGCTTATCAAAGCCCGGGAATACGCGAAAGCCGCGCTGAAGAAACGGTAACAGAAAAACGTCCCGATGGGACGTTTTTTCATGGCGGTTATCCGAAAAAATCCTGCTCGCTGATCGTTCTGACCTCGAATTTTCCGTTTGTCAGCATGCAGACGTAATACTCCGCGTTGTCGCTGTTCCAGACCTGAAGCCGGTATCCCGCGCCATCATCCACCGGTTCAAAGCCCTCGACGCGGGAGGTCGGGAGATAATCCGTCGCGTAGCTTTTCGAAATGAAGCAGGTCTCAAGGGTGTCGAGGTCAATCATGTAATACTCGCCCTCGAAAGGATTCTCACTCACAACTGAACGTCGCAGCAGCGCGACATTTCCGTCGGCACGGACGATGTAATTCTTTTCAGACGGAATCGCGCCGACGTTATCGCCTGATTCAGGTTCATCGCCTGACAGCCACTTTCCGGTATTATTCTCTATGTCGTAAACATAGACGTCGCTGACGTTATGCGCCGCGACCGTCAGAAAAGCGGTGTTCTTGAAAATATACGCGTTTATAACGCAGAGATCATTTGTCGGAAACGAAAAATCGGGTTCATAAGCCCCGGCGAGCGGAAGCTCATAGTCTGTAGTATAACCCGCGTTGGTCTTTGTGAACTCTATGCTCAGCTTTTCTCCGTCGATCTCAATTTCAAGCTCCTTCGCTCCGCATGAGGAAAGGCAGACGGCGAGAGTCAGGATCATCGCGAAAATAATTCTTTCCATCAGAAAATCGTCCTCCGGAGTTAATTTGCTCTATTCGAATTCATACCCGTATTTTCTCAGCGCTTCGACCGCCCGCGCAAAATTTTCCGCCTTGACAAAAACATAATCGGTATCAAACGTAGACACCGCGAAGATACCGATACGCTCCTCCGCGAGGATGCCGGAAATCTTTGACAGTATTCCGATCAGTGAGAAATCAAGCGTCCCGACGATACGGAAGCCATTCCAACCGTCCTCGCGCGCGATAGTGTTGTCCGGAACGGTGGACGTCGGGCAGACAAGCGAGTTTTCGCTGTCTGTTTTGCCGGTGAAGCAGAAGTCAGCGGACAGGTTGACCTTTGTGTAGTCGGTCACCTTGCAGACCGTGAAATCATCCTTTAGTATGTTCAGTTTCATTATTACAGAAAATATTCGACCCGCGGGTCGCTCTTTTTCGGGTTTGCGTTTTCCATGCGGCAGAACGCGCTGTCGAGCGTTGAGTATTTCAGCGATTCCGCGAGCGGCCAAAGGTCTTCGGTTATTCTGACCTCGACGCCGCGCCTGAAAAGCTCGTCGAAAATGTCGGTCACGCAGACCTTTGAGAAAGGCACCGCGGGCTCTCCCGTGATGTACAGCCCGCCGCCGGCGTCGGATTTCTCAAACCCGGACGGCTCGAACTCATATATCCACAGCACAGCGTCGTGCATGACGCCGAACCATCCCGGCTCGACCGCCAGCCCATGCGAGACCGAGGGCGCGCTGAAGAATCTGTCGATGTCGTCCGACGAAGTGTTGATGTTCTTATGCCAGCCGACCCTCGGGCAGTCGCGCGGGGTCAGATAGTCGGACAGATGCTCCTCGTCGACGGCGCGGACCGCCGGGAAACCGATATCGTCCCGCAAATCACACTGCCGCGGCTCAAAGATTCTTATGTCCGGGTTCTCGCTCACATGAAATAATCGCATTGCAATCCTTTCCGAAAAGGCTGCCCGCCGGAGCGTGACAGCCTCTTGTTTTTGTGTTTATCTCAGCCCGAGGAACTTCGCGAACGCGTCGATGTACTTGTCCGCTCTCTCTTTCGTCTGTGCCTCGGCGAAGATTCTGAGCAGCGGCTCGGTGCCGGAGAAACGGCAGATTATGAAGCCGTTCTCGAAGTAGACCTTGCAGCCGTCCTCGTAGGCGACCTTCACGATTTTCTCGCCGAACTCGGGGAGCTTCTTCTCGGTGAATATGACCTCGTTTATGCGCTCCTTCTCAGCCGGGTCGAAGTGGAGGTTGAACTCGCTCATGACGAACTTTCCGTACTTCGCGGTCAGCTCATCCATCAGCTCTGACGGGGATTTGCCTGTAACCGATATCATCTCGACGAACAGCGCCGCCGCGTAGACCGAATCCTTGCCGTGTATATGTCCGCGCACGGTCAGACCGCCGGAGGACTCACCGCCGAGCACAGCGTCCACCTCGTCGATCTTAGAGGAAATCCACTTGAAGCCGACCGGAACCTCATAGCAGGTCTCGCCGAAGCTCTCCGCGACCTTATCAAGCATATGCGTCGTCGCGAGGTTGCGTACGACCGGACCCTTCCAGCCCTTGTACTCGTGCAGATAGTAGTAGAGCATGACGAGAATCTCGTTCGCGCTGATATATCTTCCGTTCGAGTCGATGATGCCGAGTCTGTCTCCGTCTCCGTCAACGCCGATACCGAGGTCATAGCCGCCAGCCACAACCTTCTGCGAGAGGTCGGTCAGGGTAGACTCGGTCGGAGCCGGCATTGAACCGCCGAAATACGCGTCCTTGTTCCCGTGAATCAGGTCAATCGTGCAGCGCGTCGTGTGGAATATGACCATCAGCGGATATACCGACGAGCCGTGCATCGGGTCGAACAGTATGCGCATACCGCGCTCACGTATAGCCTTCGTGTCCATCACGGCGAGGATATCGTCGATGAATGGGTTAAAGGGGTTCTTTATGTAAGTGATCTTACCGTTCGCTACAGCGTCATTGAAGTCGAGCGACTTCACCTCGCCGAGGTTCGCGATCAGCTCCTCAAGGTGTGCGGTGGTCTCAGCGGGCGCGTCGCGTCCCTCCTTGACTATGAGCTTGATTCCGTTGTACTCCGGCGGGTTGTGGCTCGCCGTGACCTCAAGACCGAAGTCGAGGTCGAGCTTTTTGACCGTATGCATGATGAGCGGAGTCGGTGCGCTGCGGTTCAGGAACATAACCTGAATGTCATACGCCGCGAGAACTCCCGCGATCCACTTAGCCGCGCTGTCCGAGAGGAAGCGGCGGTCATATCCTACGATTATCGGCGTTGTTCCGCCGATCTCCGCGCGAAGAGCCGCGACACCCGCCGCGACGCGCTCTATGTTTTCTCTGATGAAATCGTCTCCGATGACGGCTCTCCAGCCGCCAGTACCGAACCTGATCATTACTTTCATATCCTTTCCATAAAATCCGCTGTCATCCGGATAAATCAGATTAATTATACCACATCCGTGAAAAAAAGTCAAGAGAGCGGAACAGATCCGCCCTCCCGACGAAATTAATTTACAAGTTCGACATAGAAAAGTTTCACATCGTGCCGCGGGACCTGCGTCTCGGCAAAGTCGCGGAACTCTCCGACGCACTCTCCGGTGAAGACGTCTGTAAGTCTCGCATTGAGGTGGCTGCCGACCGTAATTCCGACGCCGTCGAAATAGAAGGTCAGTACAAAAGCGCTCTCCGTCCCCGCAGGTACGGCAATGTACCATTCGTCCGTCCCC